>JBBSCC010000121.1:0-8981 GCA_038250735.1 Sphingomonadales bacterium
GAAATCGCCGGTGACTGGTCGTTCGACGAAAAGGATTTCCACATCCAGTGGTTTGCCGATGGCAAGCTGAATGTCGCGGCGAATTGCATCGACCGCCATCTGGCCAAACGCGGCGACCAGACCGCGCTCATCTGGGAACCCGACGCGCCTGAAGAGGAACCGCGCCGCTTCACCTACCGCCAGTTGCACGCCGAAGTGTGCCGGTTCGCCAATGTGCTGAAAGCGCAGGGGGCAAAGCGCGGCGACCGGGTAACGATTTACATGCCGATGATCCCCGAGGCGGCGTTTGCAATTCTGGCGTGCGCACGGATTGGCGCGATCCATTCGGTTGTGTTTGGCGGCTTTTCGGCAGAGGCGCTGGCCGGGCGGATTACCGATTGCGATTCAAAGCTGGTGATCACCGCCGATGAAGGCCGACGCGGCGGCAAGAAGATTCCGCTCAAGGCCGCTGTCGATGCCGCCGCGTATCACGCGCCTGCGCTGCAAAAGGTGATCGTCGTCAAAGCAACTGGCGGCGCGGTGACGATGCATGAAGGCCGTGACGTTTGGTATCATGAAGCCGCAGCACTGGTATCCGCCGATTGCCCACCCGAGCCGATGGGGGCTGAAGACCCGCTGTTCATCCTGTACACCAGCGGCTCGACCGGCCAGCCCAAGGGGGTGCTCCACTCATCGGGAGGATACCTGCTCTGGGCCAGCCTGACGCATGAATGGTGTTTTGATTATCGCCCCGGTGACGTGTGGTGGTGCGCCGCTGACATCGGCTGGGTGACCGGCCACAGTTATATCCTGTACGGTCCGCTGGCGAATGGCGCGACGACGCTGATGTATGAAGGGCTGCCCAACTGGCCCGATGCCAGCCGCATCTGGCAAATCGTCGATCGCCACAAGGTCCACACCATCTTCACCGCACCAACGGCCTTGCGCGCGCTGATGAAGGAGGGCGATGCGCCCGTGAAAACCACCTCGCGCGCCTCGCTGAAATTGCTCGGCACGGTGGGTGAACCGATCAATCCGGAGGCATGGCGTTGGTATCATGAGGTGGTGGGCGACAGCCGCTGCCCGATCATCGACACCTGGTGGCAAACCGAAACCGGCGGCGCGATGATTGCCCCGATGCCCGGCGCAACGACACTGAAACCCGGCAGCGCAACCCGGCCGATGCCCGGCGTGGTGCCCCAGATTGTCGATACAGAAGGGCGTGTTCAGGACGGCGCGACCGAGGGCAATTTGGTCATCGCGCGGAGCTGGCCGGGGCAGATGCGCACCGTGTGGGGGGATCATGCGCGGTTTTTCCAAACCTATTTCACCACCTATCCCGGCAAATATTTCACCGGCGATGGCTGTCGCCGCGATGCCGATGGCGATTACTGGATTACAGGCCGCGTTGACGATGTGATCAATGTCAGCGGCCACCGGATGGGCACCGCCGAAGTGGAGAGCGCGCTGGTGCTCCACCCGCAAGTGGCCGAAGCTGCGGTGGTCGGCATGCCGCACGACATCAAGGGCCAGGGCATCTATGCCTATGTCACGCTGAACGCTGGCGAAGTGGGCAGCGATGAACTTCGCCAGGCACTGCGCGCGTGGGTGCGCACCGAAATCGGGCCGATTGCGACGCCCGACGCGCTGCAATTCGCCCCCGGCCTGCCCAAGACGCGCAGCGGCAAGATCATGCGGCGGATCCTGCGCAAAATCGCCGAGGGCGACGTATCATCGCTAGGTGATACCAGCACGCTTGCCGATCCTTCGGTGGTCGATGATCTGGTGGCGAACAGGATCGGTTGAGCCAACGCGCGTGTTTTTGCGAATGCGACGCAATAAATGCTTGCGAATCACTCTCAATAGCTACATGATGCTGGCAGAGAGCGAGGGTGGCAATGGTCGTCTGTGTCTGCAATGCGATTCGTGAAAACGATGTCCGCCAGGCGGCGCGCGATGGCGCAACCAGTGCCTGTGCCGCGTATCGCGCGCTTGGTCGCCGGGCCAAATGCGGCCAGTGCCTGTCGTTCGCACGCACCATCATCGATCAGGAACGCGCTGCGGCTTGACGGCTGAGTAGCGACGCTGTCTCCTAAGCCCAACGCATATGGAGAATTGTGATGAAGGGTGATGCCAAGGTCGTCGAGTATCTGAACGAGGTGCTCAAGAACGAACTGACCGCCGTCAACCAATATTGGCTGCATTACCGGATGCTCGATAATTGGGGTGTGCGAAAGCTGGCAGCGCTCGAACGCCACGAATCAATCGATGAAATGAAACATGCCGACCAATTGGCGGAGCGGATTCTGTTTCTTGAAGGGCTCCCCAATTTCCAGATGCTCGGTCGGCTCCGCATTGGCGAGACGGTCGAAGAGATATTAAAGGCCGATCACGCGCTGGAAGAAGAGGCGATTGCGACGTTACGCGACGCTGTGGAGCATTCGGAAAAAGTGCGCGATTATGTGTCGCGTGATCTGTTTGCCTCGATCCTCAGCAATGAAGAGGATCATCTGGATATGCTTGGGCGGCAATTCGACATGATCGAACGCATGGGCCTGCAAAACTACATCCAGCTCAACAGCCAGGCCGAAATGAGCGGCGAATAGCGGGTTACATCCCGCCGGCAGCGCGACGGCCAAAGCCTGCGGGGCGGCGTTCAACCAGTGGATTGGCTTCGCGCAGCAGCAGCGCCATCGTCGATTCGAACAGTTCGCGCAGCCCAACGACATGTTCGAGCGCCGCGTCAGGCGCGTCGCGTTTTTCAACGCAGGTTCGCGCAATTGTCTCAATTTTTTCCGCAACGACGCCAAGCGGTTCGGCGCCGAACTGCCGGGCTTCCCCCTTCAGGGTATGCGCGGGCAGCACCAGCGCGGCGGCACTGCCCGCGCGCATCGCAACCTCTATCGCTGCGACTGATTTGATGCCGTCTTCCTGAAAATAGCCAAGGATACGCACAAACCCCGCGCCGAGTTCACTGCGCGCTTGCGTAAAGGCATCCCAATCGACCAGCATATCCGTTTGCATCGTCACCTGTTGCTCCCAAATCTTGCATCAGAGGCAAAGTCCGATTTTGGTTTTACACGTCGGGAGTAAACGAGACGTTGACGGCGGCGGGCAAAATAATGTGATAAACATCAGCTAAACCATTCGGTGCTCGCGCAAATTTTGCACCTGCAGCATGAGCGACAGCGGTCAGTTCGCGCTCAGCGGCAGGGTCGTCAGCGATAATCTCAATGACGCGGTGATCCTCACGGAGCGCGCGCGCCAGCCGGATCGACGGCCAGGGGCAACGCTGACCGCGCGCATCAATGACCATCGTCACTGATCGAACGGGTTCTTTGGTGCCCGCAGCGTCATCCGCACCGGCACCGCGCCGAATCCCAGATCGCGGCGGATGCCGTTGATCAGATAGCGTTGATAGCTTTCGGGTAGCTGATCCACGCGCGTGCCAAACAGCACAAAGCCGGGTGGGCGGGTTTTGGCCTGCGTCAGATACCGCAGTTTGATGCGCTTGCCGCCGGGCGCGGGCGGCGGGTTCGCCTCCACCGCGCGTTCGAACCAGCGGTTTAGCTCGCCTGTGCCCACGCGCCGCGACCAGGCATCGCGCGTTTCAAAGGCAGCGGCGATCAATTGGTCAATGCCCTTGCCCGTCGCGCCTGAAATGGTGAGCAACGGCACGCCGCGCACCTGTGCCAGGCCTTCGTCCAGCGCGGCGCGCACACCGTTGAACAATTTGCTCGCGCCCTCGGCCACGTCCCATTTGTTCAGCGCAATGACCAGCGCGCGACCTTCCTGCAGGGCGCGGTCAGCGATTTTCAAATCCTGCACCTCCAGCCCGCGCGTTGCATCCAGCAACAGCACCACCACCTCTGCAAAATCAATCGCATGGAGCGCATCGGCGACGGACAGCTTTTCCAGCTTGTCCTGCACATTGGCACGCTTGCGCATCCCGGCCGTGTCGATCAGCCGCACCGGCCGGACGCCACCCGCCGGGTTGTGCCATTCCCAATCAATTGCGATCGAATCGCGCGTAATACCGGCTTCTGGCCCCGTAATCAGGCGATCTTCGCCCAAAATGCGGTTAATTAGCGTCGATTTGCCGGCATTTGGACGTCCCACAATCGCCAGTTTCAACACCGCATTGGGGTTATCGTCCTCCTCAACCTCCTCATCCTCGATCACCTTGCCTTCGAGATGCGGAAACAAAGCCTCGAACAGATCACCCAGCCCTTCGCCATGCTCGGCAGACAGCTGCACCGGATCACCCAGCCCCAGCGACAGCGAATCGAGCACGCCTGCCTCACCCGCGCGCCCCTCGGCCTTGTTGGCGACCAGCACGATCGGTGTGGTTGATCCGCGCAGCCAGCGCGCGATTTCCTCATCCAGCGGCACCAGGCCAACGCGGGCATCGATCAGGAACAGCGCGACATCGGCCATCTTCACCGCCGCCTCTGTCTGCTGGCGCATCCGGCCGGGCAGCGAGGCGGGGTCTTCGTCTTCATAGCCGGCGGTATCAATGATCCGAAAATCGAGCCCGATCAGATGGGCATCACCCTCACGCCGATCACGCGTGACGCCGGGCCGATCATCGACAAGCGCCAGCTTTTTGCCGACCAATCGGTTGAACAAGGTGGATTTGCCGACATTAGGACGGCCAATAATTGCGACGACGGGAAGCTTTGACATCGGCGCCTTTTAGCGCCGTTGCCGATTTTCGCCACCCGCTGTGAACAATGGACTATTTATAAGCGGTGATCCGCCCCTTGGAGTCTATTGTGTACAAGGTGTCATTGGCCACAACCGGCGGCAGGCTGAAGCCCGCCCCCCCCTTGATGATGACGCCCTTTTCCCCGGTGGTCGGCGATACGGACACAAACTGCCCTTCGGAATTCAGCAGGATCAACCGCCCGCCCGCCAGGACCGGCCCGGTCCAGTGGATAGGGTTCTTGCGCTTCTTTGCATTTTTGAAGCCGCCGATATCGCTGATCCACCGAATTTTGCCGTTGGCGCGCGACAGGCAATATAGCTTGCCCTCCTCAGTCACCACGAACAGCCATTCGCCCGCGATCCACGGCGTAGAAACGCCCGCAAGATTTTGCTCCCACAAGCGCTGACCCGTGGTGAGTTCAAGCGCCACCATGCGACCGCCCTCGCCCACGGCATATACCCGGTTCTGGTCAATCACCGGATTGGCATCAATATCGACCAAGCTCGACACCGATGTCGACACGCTGGTGCGTGACAAAATCTCCGTCCACAAAACGCGACCATTTTCATAACGATAAGCGTAAAGTTCGCCCGACGAGAAGCCAGCGACAATCGTGCCGCGCCCCGCTGCTGGCGCACCCACGCCGAACACACCCTGCGATTCAAGCGAGCCGCTGCCCGTCCATTGGACCGTTCCATCGGTTTGCGACAGTGCAACCAGTTCGTTGTTCTGGCTGATCACATATAGCGCGCCATTGGCAACCGTAGGTGCCCCGCGCAGCGGCCCAGCAGGTCGGGCGCGCCACAAAATCACGCCGTCGGCAGCATTCAGCGCGACCACGTCGCCCAACCCATCGGTCGCGAAAACCTTGCCATCATCAAAGCTGACCCCGCCGCCGAAACGGGCTGCACGGTTATCCTTGTTCTCAGCCAGTTTGGCGGACCATAGCTGTTTGCCGGTATCTGTGGCAAAGGCGTGCACCACGGCATCCACATCAACCGCAAACAGTTTGCCATCGGCGACCACTGGCGCAGCAGCCAGGCGTTGACGAACAGACCCGCCATCAATGCTGGCCGACCATTGCCGGGTCAGGCTGCTTCCCAGCGTGACATGCCCAAGCGATTTTGCCGCATTGCCGCCCGGCTGCGCCCAATCGCCATTCGAGCTGGGCGGGGGCAGCAGCACTTGCACGTCGCTTATTGTCTTGTCAGCCTCGGCACCGTTTTCCGACACCAGAATGGGCACGCGATTGCCTAGCGTCGGCGTCTTCTTTGGCCCGCCCTTGAACGCACCGCAGCCGCTCAACGCCACCACCACCGCAATGGCGATCGACGTTTTAAAAGATTTCATCATTGCGGTTTCTTTTCCTCAACCTGAACAACGGCATCGACGCCCAGTACCCCTGCCATCTGCACCGCACGCTGGCGCAGACTTTCCGGCACTTTTTGATCACGGGCTATCTCACCAAAAAGCGCCCCCGCTTCCCGATTTTTGCGCAGCTGCAAATACGCGACGGCCACAAGCTCCCCAGCAGAGCCGAACCAAGGCTGCCCCTTTACGGCCAGGGGCTTCAACCGATCAACCACGGTCTGCGGTTTTAGCGTGTCGAATTCGGCATAGGTCTGGCGGATCAGCGCCAGATCACGAAACGGCTTTGCCGCACCGGTATCGTTGGCAACTTCAGCGAATTTTGCAGCTGCACCCTTCAAGTCGTTCTTTTGCAACATCACGTCGGCCTGGGTGAAGCGGGCAAGCGAGCGATAGCCGCCAATGCCCGATCCCGCCATCGCCGCCAGCGGCGCGGCCGCTGCCTTGTCGTCGCCCGTGCCCAGCTTTTCAAACGCGGTCGCCAATTCTTCGCCCTGAACGCCGGCCTGTTGCTGGCGCTGGTTCTGCCAGAACAGCACGCCACCAAATATCGCCAGCCCCAGCACCACTGCACCAATCAGCCAGCGACCATAGCGCGTCCAGAATTGCACTGCCTGGTCACGGCGCAGTTCTTCATCGACTTCGCGCAGAAAGGCTTCGTTGGTTTGCGGCGTTAAGGCCAAGAGAGGCTCCATTGCGTAACGGGAGGACAGGACAGGAAGGCGCGGACCTTAGCGGCGGCATTCATCAAACGAAAGGGTATCAATCCTTGGGCGCATAGGTCTGTTCCACGCCCGGAAACTCGCGGCTTCGAACATCGGTCGCATAGGTGGCAACCGCGGCGGAAATGCGGCCAGCCAGATCATCAAAGCGCTTCACAAAACGCGGTGTGCGCTCAAACATGCCCAGCATATCCTCGCTCACCAGCACCTGGCCGTCGCACTGGGCAGACGCGCCAATGCCAATCGTCGGACAATCAATCGCCTGCGTGATTGCAATGGCAATCGGTTCCACCACCCCCTCAACCACAATCGCAAAGGCACCTGCCTTGGCGATGGCCAGCGCATCGTCGATTATCTTCGACGCCTCTTCCTGCGTTCGCCCGCGCGCGCCATACCCGCCCAGCACGTTCACAGCCTGGGGCGTCAGGCCGACATGGCCCATCACTGGAATGCCCCGTTCGCTCAGGAACGCGACCGTCGGGGCCATCGCCGCGCCGCCTTCCAGCTTCACCGCCGCAGCGCCGGTTTGCTTCAGCAGCCAGGCGGCACTTTCAAATGCCTTTTCAGGCGATGCCTCATAGCTGCCAAACGGCATGTCGATCACCACGACGCTATGGTAACTGCCGCGCACCACCGCCGCGCCATGCGCCGCCATCATCTCCAGCGTTACCGGCACGGTTGATGGCAAACCGTAAATCACCTGCCCCAAACTGTCCCCCACCAGCAGCATATCGCAGTGCGGATCGAGGAGTTGCGCCATCCGCACGGTATAGGCGGTCAGCATCACGAGCGGCTCCCCGCCCTTTCGATTGCGGATCGCAGGCACGGTCAGCCGCTTCATCGGCGACGGCGTGGGGTTCGCGCGGCTGGTGGATGTGTCGAGCGTAAAGGTCGTAGACATCGCCGTCCGCTAGCGGATCACGCGTGGCAGGGCCAGAGCCGATGCACACGCATGTACATCATACTTGACTCAATGTTAAATATATCTAACATAAAGCACATAATAAGCGACATTGGGGAATCAGAATCATGTCCTTCAGGGAAAAAATGCTGTGGGTGTCATTGATCGCAGAGACCGCGATCTGGGGATCATATCTGTTTGATGTGGGATGGCTGTTGTCGCGCGGCGTGGTGGATGCGGAGCAGGCGCTAGGCGGGTTTATCCACTCCGTGATCTTGCTGGTCGTCGTAGAGGTTGTCGCTGCCGTTATCCTGGGAATCATGGCCCCATCCGACGCCAATGCCCCCGAAGATGCCCGCGACCGCGACTTTGCCGCCACCGCGTCAGTTCCTGCATACAACCTGCTGTCGTTGCTGGTGGTGGGCGTGATGATAGCCACACCCGCTATCGTCACTGCAGCACCGCGCTGGCTGAGCGGGGACCGTGAAACAATCTATGCGGTTGTCATCGGCAACGCGCTGCTGCTGGCGCTGGTGCTTGCCCATACGGTGTGGACGACGGCGCAGCTGTGGCGCTATCGACGGGAGGGGTGATCATGGCCGCACCGCCCATCACCAACACGATCCGAACCCTGCGGTTCATGACTGGCGAGATGACCCAGGCCGAGCTTGCCGAACGGATCGGTGTAACCCGCCAAACCGTGGCCGCGATTGAGGCGGGGAAATACTCGCCCTCGCTCGAAGCGGCGTTCCGCATTGCTGCTGTGTTCGGCAAACCCATCGATGATGTGTTTCAATGGGCTGGCTGATCTATTCCTTGGCGTAGATGTTCATCGCGATCGACACACGATCACGGCTGCCCCGGTGCGGGCGCACGCCGTGGCGGACAAAGCCAGGAAACATCACCAGATCGCCCCGTTCCGTGCGGACGCGCTGCTCAATCACCTGCGGGTTGCCGTCCGCGCCGATGGCGCGAAACCCCGGAAAGGTCATTTGCGGCACGGGGAAGCGCGGATCCTCAAAATACAGCTCGCCGCCGTCCGGATCGCCGGGCGACATGCCCATATCGATATAATAGACCGCCGCCCACAGCACGCCGGGATGCGCATGGCTCATGTTCAGCGCGCCCGGCGGGGAGACATTTGCCCACATCCGAACTGACCAGTTGACGGTTGCGGCATCCCGTTCTTCGAAATGCGACAGCCGTTTGGCCATGCGGATTGCCAGATCAGCCAGCTTTTCCGCCTCCGCACCGCCCCATTTCATCATATCGGTCGTTGAGTGCCAGCCACCGACATTGGACC
>JBBSCC010000122.1:0-8943 GCA_038250735.1 Sphingomonadales bacterium
ACGATTGATCCGTGCGGCGTGTGCGAACCCTGTCGCGCGATTGCCGAGGGGCGGCACATCGACGTCATTGAAATGGACGCCGCCAGCCATACCGGCGTTGATGACGTTCGCGAGATTATCGATGCGTCACGCTATTCGGCGGTGTCGGCCCGTTTCAAAATATACATCATCGACGAAGTTCACATGCTGTCGAAAAACGCCTTCAACGCGTTGCTGAAGACGCTGGAAGAGCCACCACCGCATGTGAAATTCCTGTTCGCGACCACGGAAGTCAACAAGGTGCCGGTGACGGTGCTGTCGCGTTGCCAGCGCTTTGATCTTCGCCGGATCACCAGCGAGAAACTTGCCGCCCATTTCGCGCATGTCGTGGCAGCGGAAGGGGTTGAGGCCGAGCCCGAGGCGCTGGCGCTGATCGCGCGGGCGGCAGAAGGATCGGCGCGTGATGGGCTGTCGATCCTTGATCAGGCGATTGCCCATGCCGGGATGGAAGGCGGCGGTGTGCGTGCCGATGCTGTCCGCGAAATGCTGGGCCTGTCTGATCGCGGGGCGGTGCGCGATTTGCTTGGGCTGGTGCTGGCAGGCGATGGGCTGGGCGCGCTGGCGGCGTTGCGGCGGCAATATGATTTGGGTGTGGACCCGCAGGGCATGCTGCGCGCGCTGCTGGAGTCTATCCATGCCGTAACGCTCGCTAAGCTGGGCACCGAAGCTGATTCGGCGCAATCCGCGGAGGAACGCGCGGCGCTGGAAAGCTGGGCGGCGGCTTTATCCTTCGCGGCGCTGCACCGGCTGTGGCAATTGCTGTTGAAGGGCCATGATGAGGTGGCGCGGGCGGCTTTGCCGATTGAGGCGTGCGAAATGGCGCTGCTGCGCGTTATTCACGCGGCCAGCCTGCCTGATCCCGGCGAGCTTGCCCGGCGTCTGTCGGGGGAGGGGCCGGTGGGTGCCAATCAAGCGCCCCAGACGGCGACGTCGCCGGGAGGCCCCGCAGCCGAAGCCGCAACACCTGCACAGCCTGCCAGCTTTGATGTCGTGCTCGCGATGCTGGATACGGCGCGCGAAATGAGCCTTGCCGAAAAGCTGCGGCTGACCGGGCGGGTCGTGCGGTTCGCCCCGCCAGAAATCGTGCTCAGCTCTGCCAAACCATTCCCAGCCGATATTCCGCGCGAACTCGCCGATGTGCTCCGCCGCCTGACGGGCCAAAAATGGCGCGTCACCACTGAGGATACCGCCGGCGCGCCCAGCATGCGCGAGGCGCAGGCACTGGCCCGAGAGGCGGAGCTCGACACGGTACGCGAAGCACCGATCGTCAAGGCGGTACTTGAAGCTTTTCCGGCGAGTGAAATCGTCGAATGGACAATGAAACAGGCATGATAATCGGGAGTGTGACATGAAGGGTATCGAAGACATGCTGGCCATGGCGCAGAATGTGCAGGCCGAGCTGGAAAAGGCGCAGGCCAATCTTGATCATATCGAGGTTGAAGGCGCGTCTGGCGGTGGTTTGGTGAAGGTGCGGGCATCGGCCAAGGGGCGCATTATCGGCGTCGCGATTGACGACAGCCTGATGCAACCGAGCGAAAAGCAGATGCTGGAAGACCTGATCGCCGCCGCGCTGAACGACGCACGCGCCAAGGCCGATACCGCGTCCAATGTCGAGATGGCCAAGATGACCAGTGGTTTGCCGCTGCCACCGGGGTTCAAACTGCCGTTCTGATCCCCCGGAACCAATCCGCCCTATGCCGAGTTGGTGATCAACAACGCAGAGGGAAGATCACCATGAACGATAACGCGCGTCAAACGCCAGCCGACGCTCCTCGCTCGCCCGCCACCATCATCGTTGAACAACGCGCATCGGGCTTTGGCTGGGTGATTGGATTGGCGCTGGTCCTGCTGGTGGCGATTGCCGCCTATTTCGTCATCGTCCAGAACACCAATGATCAGTTGCGCACTGACGCCATCGGATCAGCTGCCAAGCAAGTTGGCGATAGCGCCGAGCGAGCAGGCGCGGCGGCCGAACGGGCGGTTGATCCAGAGAAGTAAGCGCACGTTTCGCGACGTGAAACCGCGCGGTACAATCACCGCAGGCAGGCATCCAGCCCGTCATTGCGGACAATGCCCACCCGACGCGAGATAGAATTGCCGTGGCGCCGGGTGAAGCCGCGCGGAGCCACGGCAGCGCGCTTCTTGGGAAGCGGCAGCACAGCCGCGATGCGCCCCGCCTCGGCAGGCGTCAGGCGCGAGGCATCATGCCCGAAATAGCGCATGGCGGCCGCATTGACGCCGTAGGTGCCAATCCCGGTCTCCGCGACGTTGAGATAGACTTCCATGATCCGGCGCTTGCCCCAGATCGTCTCGATCAAGACGGTGAAATAGGCTTCGAATGCCTTGCGTACATAGCCGCCGCCCTGGATGAGGAACGCATTCTTGGCGGTTTGCTGGCTGATCGTCGATCCGCCGCGAATCCTGCCGCCGCGCGCGTTGCGTTGATACGCCTTCTCAATTGCCGCGATATCAAAACCGTTGTGCTGGCAAAATTGCGAATCTTCACCGGCAATCGCGGCGCGCGCCATGTCGGGATCAATCTGCGACAGCGGCATCCAGCTTTTTTTAATGCTGCGCCCGCCAATTGCATCACCGATCATCGTAAACGTCACCGGCGGCGCCATGAAGCGGTACAACACCACCCAAAGCAGCGATATCAGCACAAAGCCGATCACGCCCTTGATGGCGATAGAAAAAACCCGGCGGATCATTGATCCACCGGGTCGCATGAAGCGGGGTGTGCAATCAACCCCGATCGTTTCGATATCGTACCTGTGTTGGACGATTACTCAGAAGGCCGCGAGCACGCGCTGGTCTCCGGCCAGGCGCATCATCGCCTTTTGCAGCTTTTCAAACGCCCGCACCTCAATCTGGCGCACCCGCTCCCGCGAGACGTTGTACACCTGGCTAAGCTCTTCCAGCGTCTTGGGATCATCCGTCAGGCGGCGTTCGGTGAGGATGTGGCGCTCACGCTCGTTCAGGTCATCCATCGCGGATGCGAGCATGGTGTGGCGCACATCGGCCTCTTGTGCATCAGCGATCACGCTATCCTGCAGCGGGGCATCGTCCTGCAACCAATCCTGCCACTGGCCGTCACCGTCCTCGCGCATCGGCACGTTGAGCGATGTGTCACCGCCCATCGACATCCGGCGGTTCATGCTTGTCACTTCAAGCTCGGTGACGCCCAGATCCTTGGCGATCTTTGCCAGATCCTCAGGCTTCAGATCGCCATCTTCAAACGCGTTCAGCTTTGCCTTCATCCGGCGCAGGTTGAAGAACAGCTTTTTCTGTGCCGCCGTGGTGCCCATCTTCACCAGGCTCCAGCTGCGCAGGATGAATTCTTGGATCGACGCGCGAATCCACCACATCGCATAGGTGGCCAGGCGGAAGCCGCGATCAGCCTCAAACTTCTTCACGCCCTGCATCAGGCCGATATTGCCTTCGCTGATCAGCTCGCTGACCGGCAGGCCATAGCCGCGATAGCCCATCGCGATTTTTGCCACGAGTCGCAGATGCGACGTGACGAGCTGGGCGGCCGCATCGGTGTCGCCATGTTCTTCAAAACGCTTGGCGAGCATGTATTCCTGCTCGGGTGCCAGGATCGGAAACTTCTTGATCTCCGATAGATAGCGATTGAGGCTCGCCTCTCCACCGAGGGCGGGGACCGTCGCTGGGACGTTGCTGCCGCTTGCCATGATCAAATCTCCCTTTTCTCAACGTACCAATGCCGCAACCGGGCATGGTACCTCAACCTAGACTATAGAGTGTATCGTAGAGTCCCTGCATGTCCGCAGGCATTACGCTTTCAAACGACAAAGCGTTACTATTTACCGGATGAATGAAGCCCAAACGCGCCGCATGCAGCGCCTGACGGCGAAACCCAAGCGATTCAAGAAGCGCGCGGTGTGCATGTTTGGTTCCGCCATAGACTGGGTCGCCCAACAACGCGTGGCCGATAGAGGCCATGTGCACGCGCACCTGATGCGTCCGCCCGGTTTCAAGCCGGCATTCCACCAGCGCTGCGCCCTTTAGCGGGCGGAGCATCTGGTAATGGGTTATCGCGTGCTTGCCGCCCTGAACAATGGCGATTTTCTTGCGGTTTGACGGTGATCGCGCCAACGGCGCATCAACCTTGCCGGAGGGTGGCATCGGCACGCCGCCGACGATTGCTTGATACCGCCGATCAATCGAATGCGCCGCAAATTGCGCCGCCAGCGCGACATGCGCGACATCAGATTTCGCGGCGATCATCAGCCCCGACGTGTCCTTGTCGATCCGGTGCACAATCCCGGGCCGCGCGACACCGCCAATCCCCGAAAGCTGCCCGGCACAGTGGTGCAGCAGCGCGTTGACCAGCGTGCCATCAAGATTACCGGCTGCAGGATGCACCACCAGCCCGGCGGGCTTGTCGATCACGATCAGGTGGTCATCCTCAAACACCACGTTCAGCGCGATATCCTGCGCTTTGTTATCCAGTGGGGTGGGGGCGGGAAGGGTGACGTTGAACAGCTGCCCGCCCACTGCCTTGCGCGATGGGTCGCGTGCGGCGCGCCCGCTTTCATCAGCAACGTTACCGCCAGTGATCAGCGCCTTTAGCCGTTCGCGCGACAGCGTGGGTGCTGCGTCGGCAAGCGCGCGGTCCAGGCGAAGCCCATCGGCCAGCCCTGCGATCCGCACTTGCAAAATTTCTGCCCCCCGGTTCATGCATTGGCGATATGGAAAGCTCCGTCGAAATTGCAAGCACACTGCGTGATGGATTGCTGGCAATGGCAGCGGCATCGCCAGCGCGAGAGATTTGCGGGCTGTTGTTTGGATCCGCGACGATGATCGATGCGGCAAGGCTTTGCGATAACGTGGCCGATGATCCGGCGATCCGGTTTGAAATCGACCCCGCCGCCCTTGTTGGCGCGCACCGTGCCATGCGCGCGGGTGGCCCTGCACTGATCGGCCATTTCCATTCGCACCCCATTGGCCGGGCAGAACCATCAGCATGCGATGCCGCGTCCGCCACCACCGATGGCAGTTTATGGCTGATCATCGCGCGCGGCGATATGCGCTTGTGGCGCGCGGTTGAAGGTGGTGCGTGGCTTAATCGCTTCGAACCAGTGGTGCTTGGTGTCGCTTCGCCTTGCGCCACCCGGTCCGCTTCGCCATGAGGGGCCAAATCTTTTTCGAAAAATAGCTGGAGCCCCCTTTTACATGACGATCAGCCCGGTCGACTTCGCCAGCCTGTTATGCTCGCGCCTGTGCCATGATTTGCTGAGCCCGGTGGGCGCGCTGAACAATGGCCTGGAACTGCTTGCCGACGAGCATGATCCGGCGATGCGCACCCGTTGCCTTGAACTGCTCAGCGAAAGCGCGCGGGCATCGGCCAACAAGCTGAAGTTTTTCCGCCTCGCCTTTGGGGCCGCTGGCGGCTTTGGCGAAACGGTGGATTCACGCGAAGCGCGCGCCGCGATTGAGGGGCTGTTTGGTGATAATCACCGGGTGAAGCTGGGCTGGCTGGTCGAGGATGCTGTGCTGCCCAAGCCCGCGATTAAAGTGCTGCTCAACCTGGCGCTGATCGCGGGGGATGCGCTTATCCGGGGCGGGCAGCTCGATATTGGAGCCGAAGTGGTCGACGGCATGGTGGAAATTGTCGTGCGCGGCGATGGTCCCCGGATCGTGCTCGACAGCGAATTGCGCACCGCGCTGACCGGGGCAGGCGATGATGTTGTGATCACCCCGCGCGCCGCTGCGGCCTATCTCGTCCACGCATTGGTTGCTGAAGGCGGTGGTGAGGTGCAGGTTTCTGATCCCGACGCTGCCGTTCTTATCTTTGGTGCAGCTTTTCGCGCGGGGTAAACCGCAATTTAACCGCTTGTCGTCATAAATTGCCCCTGCCGTATCAGGCATATCGGGGACATATGGACGACCTGCTGCAAGAATTCATCGCCGAAACCCGCGAAACGCTGGAAGCGCTCGCCGGGGAAATCGTGATGTGGGAAGCCAATCCGTCTGACCGGAACCGGCTCGATGCGATTTTTCGTTTCGTCCACACGGTAAAGGGAAGCTGCGGTTTTCTCGATCTGCCGCGCCTTAGCCGATTGAGCCATGCCGCCGAAGATGTGCTGGCCGCCGTCCGCTCTGGTGAGCGCACGCCAGACACCGCACTCGTCAATGCCGTGCTCGCCATTGTCGACCGAATTGGCGAGATTATTGAAGCGATTGATGCTGGCGCAGCCCTTGACGATTCAGGCGAAGATCTGCTGATCGCCGCGCTCGACAAGGGTGCCCAGGCAGTGGCCAGCGTCGCCCCGACCGTTGCTATCCAGCGTGCCGCCACGCGCAGTGTTCGCCTCAGCGTCGATCTGCTCGACATGATGATGAGTGGCATGTCCGACATGGTGCTTGCCCGCAACGAGCTTGCCCGTCGATTGCGCGATGAAACCGTCGATCCCGCTATTGAAGCAGCGCTTGATCGCCTGTCGCACACCGTTGCCGAAATGCGCGACACCGTAACGCGCACGCGGATGCAGAAAATCGAAGCGCTGTTTTCTGCGTTACCGCGGATGGTGCGCGATACCGCAGCCGAGCTCGGCAAGAGCGTAGCCCTGCATATAGAGGGTTCTGACGTCGAGCTTGACCGCGAAATGATTGAGATGATGCGCGATCCGCTCGTGCACATTATCCGCAACGCGGTCGATCATGGACTTGAATCGCCGGCGGACCGCATTGCCGCGCACAAGCGCGAAAATGGTCGATTGACCGTCGCCGCCCGTCAATCGGGCAATCAGATCATCATTGAAGTGATTGATGACGGGCGCGGGATTGATGTTGAACGCCTGATCACCAAAATGGCCGCCACCGGCCAGCGTACCGAGGCGGAATTGCGTGCGCTTTCGCCCCGCGCACAGCTTGATCTGGTGTTTGAACCCGGTCTGTCGAGCAAGAACGAGGTTACGGCGATTTCCGGCCGCGGCGTGGGCATGGATGTAGTGCGCGCCAATATTGAACAGATTGGCGGGCGGGTTGAGCTGACCAACCACCCAGGCAAGGGCCTGCACATCGCCATTCATGTGCCGCTGACACTGTCGATCATCTCGACGATTGTCGTGGGTGCAGCGGGGCAGCGATTTGCGATATCGCGCCAGTCGATCGAGGAAATTGTCACGGTGCGTGGCGACGCGGTTCGCGTCGACATGCTGGGCGACACCCCTGTTGCCACCGTGCGTGATCGCCGCCTGCCACTGGTGCCGCTCTGCGGGATATTGGGGCTGCGGGATGTGCCCGGTGAAATCAAATTGATGGCGATCGTCAGCGTGGCAGGGGGCAGCTTTGCGCTCGCGGTTGAAGAGGTGCTCGACACCGAAGAGCTGGTGATCAAGCCCGCACCGCCCGCCGTAATCTGCACTGGCCTGTATGCCGGGCAGACCCTGCCCGATAGCGGCCGGCCGATGCTGTTGCTTGATTGTGCCGGGATCGCTGCAAAGGCCGGGCTGCACTTTGCCCGCCAGACCTTGGCTGACCATGATGCAATTGGCGGGGTTGCTGACGAGAGGCCGCAGCTTTCCGCACTGTTGTTCCGCGATCTTGACGGCAAACGACGCGCTGTGCCGCTGGATATCATCGACCGGGTCGAACTGGCGAGCAGCCAGGCGGTGCGGGTGTCCGCAGGGCAGCTTCGATTGTCGGTGGATGATGGCATCGTGCCGCTCGCCGGGGTGGAGGGTGCTGCTGAGCTTGTGGCCGCGCGCGATGAAATTGCCGTGCTGCGGCTGGCCGATGGCCGTGCCGAAATCAGCTACGCCATCGCCGAAGCGCTCGATATCGTGACGATAACCGAGGCGATGGTGCCCTCGCGGATCGCGGGGCCGATTGCTGGTGTTATTGCCGTAGATGGCGATCAGGTCGAAATGCTCGACATTCACTGGCTGTTCGCCACCCATGCCGATCCAACCCTGACCACCAAGGTGCAGCCCATTTGCCTGCTTGGCGGCGATGAAGCGCGCTGGATGGAACAATTTCTGCGTCCCGTGCTCGAAAACGCCGGGTATAAAGTGGTGACCAAGGTGAGCGTGGGCGAACGCGCCACGGTTGCGCTGGCGATGGATAGCGATAGCGCCATCGCGCATGGAAATGCACCCGTTGTGCGCCTGCGCACCGATCCGCAGCCTGGCGCGGGCGGAGGTGACACCATCTACCGTTATGATCGCGACGCGCTGCTGGCGACCCTGGCGCAACGCTGCGCGGGAGCAAGGGGATGACAATGACCGAGCTGTTTCTGATCGCGCGCATCGCCGGCCGAACGGTGGCCATCAGTTCTGACCAAGTCGATTCAGTGGTCGACATTACAGAGATTACGCCGGTGCCATTTACAGGGGCTGAGGTGCGTGGCCTGGCGGCGCTTCGCAGTCGGGTGGTGATGGTGATTGATACTCATGCCGCGCTTGGCCTGGCGGAAAGCGAGCTTCCACCGTCGCGCGCGGTGATCACCATGGTTGACGGGCATCATTACGCTATTCTGGTGGATGCGCTGGAAGACGTCGCGCCGTTCCCCCGAGTGGCCCTGACCGGCGGCATCGCGGTGGATGGCGGCTGGGCACGCGCGGGGTGCGGGATCGTCGACCGCGATGGTGATCCCATCCTGGCGATTGATTTGCGTGCGCTGATCCCGGGAACGGCACTTCCCGGCGTGGCAATTGCGGCATGAGGGCGCGGTTTAACGCTACGCTTACCCTTTTCATGCAGAACGATGCGGTAACGCGTTCAACGGGGTCCAGAACATGAAGACTTGTTTGGTGGTCGACGATTCAAAGGTGATCCGCAAGGTTGCGCGGCACATTCTGGAAACGCTGAATTTTGAGGTCAGCGAAGCAGGCGATGGCCGTGAGGCGCTGGAAAGTTGCCTTAAATCCGCGCCGG
>JBBSCC010000123.1:0-8909 GCA_038250735.1 Sphingomonadales bacterium
GGGTCGCGCGGCTCGGCGACACGCAGCGTCGTATGGGGCACACTAATCTGCGCGCAATAACTCGCAACCATCGCTGCTTCATCTGCCGCTGCCGGGCGCAACCCGTGATCAACCGTCGCAGCAATCACCTGCCCGGGAAAGGCAGCCGCGGCGAGCGCGAGCATCGCCATGCTGTCCGGCCCACCCGATACCGCCAGCGCGAGGCGGTCGCCCGCATCAATCGCGCGACCCAGCGCACCCGCAACATCGGCCCGAAAGCGCGCGACCAGCCCGGCGTCGGGCACCACGCTCACCGGCTCAATTGGCTTTGCATTTTTCCGCTGCCCGGCCGCTCGCAATATCATCCTTCATCCGCGCGGTGATCTTGGTCGCGTAAACCTCGCTCAGCTCGTCATAGACCTGGCAGATATCTGCCGATGGCTTGCCCAATTTTTTCAGCGCAACCGTCAGAAAATACAGGCTGTCGGGCGCGCGCTCGCCATCCGGGAATTTCTTGTAATTCTCGTAAAATGCCAGCGAAGCAAGCGAGGGCTTGCCTTCATCCAGATACGACCGGCCCAGCAGATTTTGCGACCAGCTTGCGCGGCGATTGGTGGGGTATTTCGCGACAACCTGCTTCAATTGCACCTGCGCCTCGGGGTAATATTTGGCCTGCCACAAGCGATATCCATAGACGTACAGGTCATCGGCTGGATCATCGGTCAGCGGCTTCGCTACTTCTGCCACCAGCCGCGCCCGGTTGGGATCAATCGGCACCGCGGCCACCGTTGGCGCAGGTTTGGGCGGGGTAACCGGCTTGGGAGTGACGACCGGCTTGGGCGTCGCTGCAGCCGGGGTGATCGTGCTGGTGACCGGCGGAACGCTGCTTGTAGTGCCACCCGTCGCCGATGCAGTATCCTCCAGCGCCTTCAGCCGGGCATCGGTGGTGCGTTTATAGGCGGCAAACGCCTCTTCAAACTGCTGCAGCCGGTATTGGTTCTGCTCAATTTGCCCGGTCAACACCGTCAGCTGCGATTCAACGGCGTTGATCCGCCCGTTAATGTCGGCGGCGGGTGTTGATGCAGGCGATCCCGGCGGCGGTGCGCCGGTGCTGGAAGGCGGCGCAATATCGGGCGGAAAATACTGGCCATTGCCGCCGGGGAACACTTTGCGCTGCACCGCGCGCATCTCACGCTCCAGCCGGTCGACCCGGCCTTCAACATTGCTTTGCGCAACCGCTGCGGTGGAGCTGAGCAACAGCCCCGTCAGCAGCATGATTCCCAACGACTTGATCCGCATTTTACTTCCCACCCACCACTTGATCGACAGGGTATAGCGGACCCGCACCGGTTTTCGCCAGCCCTATGCAACCCGATTAGGGTGCCGGGCTTGTCCCGCCTGCGGGTGGCGACGTGGTTGGCGCTGGCGCAGGGGTAGTGACGGGCGGCGGCGGTGCCTTTTCGACGCTGGCGGATGGGGCCGGACGATCGCTGACGGTACTGGCAGGGCGGCGCGGTTTGGGGCGCGACGGCGTGGATGGCGATGCCGTAGCGGCAGCCGCAGGCGTATCGGTGGCGGTCGCTGCGGGCATCATCGCCGCTGCATCGGTGCCGCGCGCCAGCAGCGCCTGGGCGCTGATCTCCACATCCTTTATCGCGCGCGCACCGTCGCCCAGCGCAGGCACATTCGATCCGTTCACCGTTACCTGCAACTTGTCTGGTCGGCCGACATTGATCATCGGGCGATTGGCATCGGCTGGCACATCATAGCGCTCACCGGGCTTCATTTCCGCCTCGTACAGCGATTTGCCATCGGCGTCATAGATGCGCAGCCACACCACATCCGTCGCCGTCAAAGTCACCTGGCCACTTGGCACCGAAACCGGTTCAACCGTGGGCGCGGCGGGTGCGGGGATGATTTCTGCCGCCGGGGCAGCCGTGGCGGTTTCGCCATCCCCCCGGAACAAAGTGGTGCCGTACCAAAGCCCAACCGCGATCACCACCAGCACCGCTGCAATCGTCACCCCCATCGCCAGCCCCTTTGGCGGCTGGCGCTTAATGTCCTGCATTTCATAGGGCTGATATTCGGGTGGGCGCTGTACGGCATCGGACTGCGCCCGCACATCGCGGGCAATCGGCACTTCATCCATGCCGATCGCGCGGGCATAGGCCTTGGCAAAGCCCACCGAATAGGTGTGCGAGGGCAGACCGCCATAGCTGGATTGCTCAATCGCCTCCAAATGGCGCAGCGGCACCCGGGTGCGCGCCGCCACCTCGGCCAGCGAAATTCCTTGTGATTCGCGCGATTCACGCAGCCGTTCACCCGCTGTCTTGGGGAACAGGGTTGCCTCTTCGCTCGGATCAAACTCGGGCATTGGCGTCTCCGGATAGGCTAATCTTGGCGCTAAACTTGGCGGCTATGTCCCGCAGGGCATCGGGGGTGTCAACGCGCGAAAAAGCGGCTGGGCTTTGCATCAGACCAATTCGACCTGATTATCAGCGGCCCACGCCGCCAGCGCGGCGCGCATGTCGCGCGGGGGCCGCGCGAGCATCGCCGCCATATCCTCCATCAACCGGGCACGATCAAGCGAGCGGATCATTGCTTTCACCGGCCCAACAGCAGCAGGCGTGATCGACAGTCGCTCTATCCCCAGCCCGATCAGCGCCATCGCCTCCAGCGTCCGTCCACCCATTTCGCCGCACACCGCCAGATCAACCCCGGCCGCGCGGGTCGGCGCAATCACGCGCGACAGGAACCGCAAAATCGCCGGGCTCAGCCAGTCATAGCGTTCGGCCAGCTTGGGATTGGCGCGATCGGCGGCGAACAGAAATTGCGTCAGATCATTGGTGCCAATCGACAGAAAATCGAGCCGCGGCAACAACACATCCAGCATTTCTGCCAACGCTGGCACTTCCAGCATCGCGCCATAGCGGATCAGCGTGGGTAATTTGCGCTGGCGTGATGCGATCCAGGCCCGCTGCGCTTCAAACAACGCCTGCGCCTCATCAAATTCCCAGGGTTCAGAAACCATCGGGAACATCACGTTCAGCGTTCTGCCCGCCGCCGCCTCAATCAACGCACGTGCCTGCGCCTTCATCAATCCGTTGCGTTCCAGCGCCAGCCGAAGCGCGCGCCAGCCCATCGCCGGATTTTCCTCATCCGCATCGTCCTTCAGATACGGCAAGGCCTTGTCCCCGCCGATATCCACCGTGCGGAAAATGACAGGCCGGTCGCCTGCCGCGTCCAGCACGTCGCGGTATAATCGCTGCTGGCGTTCGCGCTGCGGCAATGTGGCGGAAACCAGAAACTGGAACTCGGTGCGGAACAGACCGATGCCGTCTGCCCCGGTAAGGTCCAGCGCCGCCACATCATCGCGCAGCCCGGCATTGATCATCAGCGTCAGCCGTGTGCCATCACGCGTGACCGGCGGTTCGTCCTTCATCGCGGCAAAGGATGCCCGCCGCTTTTGGCTGAGCAGCAATTTCCCCTCAAACGATTCCTCGATCAGCGGCGTGGGGCGGGCAAATATTTCCCCCGCCGTCACATCCAGCAGCAACAGATCACCGTCGCCAATCAGGCGGCGTACATCCTTCACCCGGCCCAGCACCGGCACGCCCATGGCCCGCGCGACGATGGTAACATGCGCGGTCAGCGATCCTTCCTCCAGGATCACGCCCTTCAGCCGCCGCCTGTCATATTCCAGCAGTTCGGCCGGACCCAGGTTACGCGCGATCAAAATGGAATCCTGCCGCAGCCCCATCTGCGCTGCCGTCCCCATCTGGCCGGATACAATGCGCAGCAGCCGGTTCGACAGATCCTCCAAATCATGCATGCGTTCGGCGAGCAACGGATCGTCAATCTGCCGCATCCGCATCCGCGTGCGTTGCTGGACGCGCTCAATTGCTGCCTCGGCGGTCAGCCCGCTGTCGATCGCTTCATTGATCCGGCGGCTCCAGCCCTCATCATAGGCGAACATCTTATAGGTCTCGAGCACCTCGTCATGCTCGCCGCCCTTGCCAAATTCGGCCTGCGCCGCCATCCGTTCAATCTGTTCGCGCATCTTATCAAACGCGCCGTAAACGCGGTGACGTTCCGCATCGGAATCCTCGGCAACGGTATGCTCGATCGTGATCCGGGGCTGGTGGAAAACCGCAAAGCCGCGCGCCATGCCGTCAACCAGCTTCAGGCCCGCAATCCGCATGGCCGCTGTTGATTGCGGGCGTGTGGTGGATGCGGCACTTGCATCAATCAGATCGGCATTGGCGATCAGTTCAGACAGCACCATTGCCACCGTCTGCAGCGCCTCCACCTCAACATCGGCATAGCGATGCGGCTCGACATGCTGGACGCACAACACCCCAACCGCGCGTTCCCGCCGGATGATCGGCACGCCGGCAAAGCTGTGAAACTTGTCTTCACCGGTTTCGGGCTTGAACGCGAAATCAGGGTGCGATGCGGCCTCATCCAGGTTCAGGATTTCGACACCCTCGGCAATGGTGCCCACCAGCCCCTCACCCAGCGCCAGCTTGGTGACGTGCACTGCCGCCTGATCAAGCCCTTGCGTCGCAAACAGCTCAAGCACGCCTTCGCGCAGCAAATAGATCGAGCAGACCTCGCTATCGGTTGCCTCACCAATGATCTTGACGACGCTGTTCAGCTTGGCCTGCGCGGTTGATCGTGCGGCCATCACATCGTGCAGCCGGACAAGCATCTCTCGGGCGGATATGGCAGCGGAAATAGTCACTTCACCGGGCTAACAGAAAGCAAAGCGCGATGACAGCGCCTGCGCGCGCGCGCTCAACGATCCAGCGCCGAAAACCGGTTATGCTGCCCCACCCGCCATTCAAATTCGACGGGTTGGTCCAGCACCGGGCGGCCATCACGCATCGGCGGGCGCATCCGCAATATCGGCAGCCCGCGCAAAACGGCGGTGCGAACCCCGGGAATTGTGGGCGATTCGCTCAGGATACGGCAATCGATCCGTGTGTCCGCTGCAACATTGCACCGCAGCCGAAACTTCACGTCCATCGGCACCCGCCACAGATCCTCGGCCAGCAGCGGGAAAAATTCTTCGTCGGTAATTTTCCGCACCCAGCGCGCCGGGGCAAAGCCAAGCGGGGCTGCACGACCGCCGCCCATCGTGATGTCGCCATCCGGCGCCGGGCGCGCAAGTGGCGCGGCGGGCGCGGCAGGCGGTGATGGCAACTGCGCCGCACTCGGACGCGGGGTTACGGTTACCGGTGGGGTCGGCTTGGCGGGGGTTGCCGGTGCTGGCTTGGCGGGTGGTGCCGGCGCGGCAGGCGGGGCGGCAAGCGGTTCGGGCGCTTCGCTGATATCGAGCGGCAACAGTTGAACGACAAACGGCGTCGCCTCCTGCGTCAGGCGGCGAACCGTTGGCGTCAGCATCAACAGCAACACAACGCCCAAATGCAGCGCGATAACAATCGCCAGCGTCGATGCGCGGCGACGCATGCCGCCACTATGCGCCCCAACCCATCCCAGCTCTGCCGTTACCGCGCTCATGGCCGGACTTTACCTGCCAATCATGCGTCATCACAACGCCTAAGCGCGCGCGCTCAGCCCGCTCGCGTCTCCAATGCGACCGCTGCCTGATCAATCAGCTCGGCGATAATCTCGGCGACGGGTTCTTCCTTCGTCACCATGCCGACTGATTGGCCTGCCATCAGCGAGCCATGCTCGACATCGCCGTCAATCACTGCACGGCGCAGCGCGCCTGCCCAATAATGTTCGATCTGCAACTGCGCCTCGCCCATTTCGACGCTACCCGCATCAAGCAGCGCGGCTACTTCACGCTGCTTGGCGGTGAACAGCTCACCACCGGCGTTCTTCAGCGCGCGTACCGGGATAACCGGCAGGCGCGGATCGATTTGAATGCTGGCAATGGCATCGCGCGCAGAAGCGCGAAAAAACGCCTTTTTGAAATTGGGATGCGCGATGCTTTCGGTCGCGCAGGCAAAGCGCGTGCCCAGTTGCACGCCCGCAGCCCCCATTTCCAGATAGGCCGCAATCGCCTCGCCCCGGCCAATGCCACCAGCCACAAACACCGGCACTTGATCTGCCACATGCGGCAGGATTTCCTGCGCCAGTACGCTGGTTGATACCGGGCCGATATGGCCGCCAGCCTCCATCCCCTCAACCACCAGCGCATCAACGCCTGATCGGATCAGCTTTTTGGCCAGGCTGAGCGCGGGCGCAAAACAGATCACCTTCGCGCCACTGGCCTTGATGGCATCAAGCGCGCCTGCCGGGGGCAGCCCGCCTGCCAGCACGACATGCGTCACGTGATGGTTCGCGCATACCGCGATCAGATCAAATAACTGCGGGTGCATCGTTATCAGGTTCACGCCGAACGGCTTGCTGGTCATTGCCTTGGTCGCGGCAATCTCTGCGTCAAGCAACGCGGGCGTCATCGCGCCGCACGCAATCAGCCCGAAGCCGCCCGCATTCGACATCGCAGAAACAAGGTGGCGTTCGCTCACCCACGACATCGCCCCGCAAATGATCGCGGTCTGCGAACCCAGAAAGGCTGTGCCGCGCGCCATCAGGGTGGCGAGTTTCTCCTCGCCTGCTTGCGGAAAGGATTGGGGGCGGGAAGGGTCTGGGGTCGTCATGTGGTGGCTATGCCGACCCCCTGCCCCGCCCGCAAGCACAGAAGCCGGTTCGTCCGAACTCTTCGCGGCACCCTTGCCATCCGCCGCCCTCCGTCGATTCCAAGCCGAGCCGGTGGAACGCGAAATCAATGTCGCAATCGACACGATCATCGACGCCATCACAGGGGACAGGCCCGGGCTGGTCGTCGAGCCCCCCCTTTGCCCAAATGATAGCGCCGTTTTGGTCAGATCACCCGGACGGCAGCGAGACATCGCCTGCCGACGCCATATGCGAGGTGATAACGTCTGGATGATCACTACATTGGGGACCAATTTGGTTCGGTGAGGAAGCGATTCAACGCGCTTTCGCTCCGGATTGGAGGCGCAAAGCCGCGCCCGTTTGCCAATCCGGGCTATGGATGGATTGCGGTCAATACAGGGCCTCCAACCACGCCGGCCGGCGCGGCTTGGGTGACACCCTGCAGCGGCCAAAAGTTCCCACTCGGCGTTGCAACGCCCACCTCAATCGCTTGCCGTCGTCACCATCAGGGTGGCGCGCGATCACTGGTGCATTCGCGCCGGTGACGGCCAATCCGCGTCCATTTTTTGCATCGGAGACTATCATGGCGAACAATTACACGGTCTATTTGATCAACCAAATGTCAACCACCCAGACATTTTGGTGCTTTCTCGACAAGCCAGTGGAAGTGCAAGATGATCCGGGTGTCTTTGCTAATTCCAGCGCGTCACTGGCGATAGATTCGAATGCGGCATCGACCAACTATTTCACAATCCCCGTGCAATATGTCGTCGGCGCCGGCGCAAGCAACAAGGCAGTCGGACTGAACGTCAAAATCAACTCGTCCATCGTCGAAAATGCTGATCTGATGCAGGTATGGGATGCGACCTATGCCAATGTCTCGCCCAACAAAGGGCCAACGCTTACGCTCGATAATGCAACGGCATCCGATACCAGCCTGAAAATTGTGTCGAATGCGTTCGCGCAGGAAAGCAACGAATCGCAAAACTGGTGGGCCAGCCAGTCGTTCGGTATCGAAACAGAGGCCGGTTTCATGGGGATGACGTGGTCACCATCCCCCAATCAGACCAGAACACTGACGCCGAAACTGACGTTTTACATCAGCGTTGGCACGTTCGGCGTATCGACATTGGCGGACTGGGATGACGTCAGCAACGCCGCTGCTACGCTCAGCGTTCCCGGATCGTTCAATGCCGGTGCCTGTACCGTTACCCTGCTGAACAATGGCACGTGGACGGTCAAACCCGGCAAGCCCGACGCCCTTTAACAACTGGCTGTAACAGCCAACAAAAAAGGCAAATGCGGCCGGGAATGCGCCGGTCGCTGATGCCAGCACCACCAGTGGCGGCAAGAACCAACATCGGTGGAGCGGCATGTGTGGCGAAGAAGGGGCCGGGATGGGAGCGAAGTACCGATGACAAATGCTGTCGCGCTCACCCCGGCCCAAACCGCCCCGGCAATTCACCCGGGCGCGTCCCCCTATTTCGCGTCTGGGCTCACCGCTGGCGATGCCCGCCAAACCAGCGTTCAAATCATGGCGGCGGCCGATTACGCCATTGATCTGGTCGCCACCGTTTTTCCCGGATCGACACCGCCCGAAACCGGCAAGCGGCTGGTGGCGGCGGTGCAAACCGTCAACCGTGCCGTGTACATCGCGTTCAACCGCGATTTGCCGCTGTGGTGGTTTGCCGCTGCCCATAAAAGGGGCGAAATAGCCCCCAACACTGATGCGTTTGCCTATTACAGCGATTCAGACAGTTTCATCATGCCGCTCAACAAGGCGATCACGCTAACGCATGATGCCAAGGGCTGGCACATCCCCAGCTATGATTCCACGCGCTACGCCGTCACCGTTGGTTTCGGGCTTGGTGCGGGGCTGGTGTTCTGCGCTTATGCGGCCCCCGCTGCGCCTTTGGCATCGCTGCCTATCAGCTTTGGTGGCTACCAATTGGCCCGCTCCAGCGGTGGGCAAGACATTGGCGACGTCGTCACCGCCGATCAGACAGCGTGGCCAATGCCACCGGGCGCTGCGTATCTGCTGACGTTCGACGCATCAGGCGTCGGCCATCTGACCAAGCGTTGATCGACCAAGCGCCGCGCCCGGCGATTACGCTGCGTCCTCCGCATCCAGCCCATAAGCGGTATGCAGCACGCGCACCGCCAGTTCGGTGTAATCCTCTTCGATCAGCACGCTCACCTTGATCTCGCTGGTGGAGATCGCCTGGATGTTGATCCCGCGGTCCGCCAGCGCCTTGAACATCGTTGATGCCACACCGGCA
>JBBSCC010000124.1:0-8840 GCA_038250735.1 Sphingomonadales bacterium
GAGATGACAAAGCTGACCGAAAACGCCTTTCGAGACGTCAACATCGCCTTCGCTAATGAACTCAGCTTGATCGCCGATACAATGGGCGTGGATGTGTGGGAGGTTATCCGCCTTGCCAACCGCCACCCCCGCGTGAACATTTTGTCGCCTGGTCCCGGCGTTGGCGGGCACTGCATCGCGGTGGACCCGTGGTTCCTGGTTAGCGCGGCGCCTGAGCAATCTCCATTGATCCGGACGGCGCGCGAAGTGAATGACGGCAAGGTAGCGCACACCATTTCCCGCGCGATTGATTTGATCGAACGATTGCCTAGTGTGCCCGTCGCCTGCCTGGGCCTGGCGTTCAAGGCCAATATCGACGATTTCCGCGAAAGCCCCGCGCTGAAGGTAGCCGCCGACCTTGCCAGGCTTTTCGGCGACAGGATCCGTATCGTCGAACCCTATGCCGATGGGCTGCCGGCCGCATTTGAGGGCACCGCCGCACGATTGATCGACATTGATACCGCGATCGAGACCTGCCCGATTATGATCGTGCTGGTCGATCATGAGGTGTTCAGATCCGTGCCGCTTGATGAGCGCGCCGATAAACTTGTGTACGATACGCGCGGCATCTGGCCTGATCAGCCGCCAGCATCCCTGCCAAAGCCCGACCTTCGCCTAGCAGGCTGATCGGGCGAGCCACACGCCCTTTAGAAATTTTCCTATCCGTTCGCAGATACGCCGGAGCCCAGCCGCACGCCATTCGCGTGCGGTTTAGGGTGTTATGTGCGTATTTTTGCGAGTAGCACACGTATCTCCTATCGTGGTCGTGTGGGTGGCACCCGTTTCGGGGGAAGCATGTCGTAATGTTAAAAGTGACGACAGCACCCGTTCAGCAGGTAAGGCCGGCAGGACTGGGTCGGCTTCGTTATCAGCTGCTGGTGGGCCTGCTTCTGGCCGTGGCAATGCCGGTCGCGCTGCGTGCAGGTTCCGGCGTAAGCGAATTTGTGTTCAGTCCATCGGGACGGAACACGTTGTTGGCGTGCATGGCCAGCCTGATTGCCGGCATTATCGTTTTTCGTCGGCTGGTCATCTTGCCGGGTGTGCTCGGCTACGCTTACACCCTGCCTTCCTTCGGATTCAGCTATCTGGGCGTCGCCGCTGTCCTGCTGCTGTTCAAGGCAGATTATGTCCGCTCGGTATTTATCGCCAGCCTGGCAGTGTCGATCGGTTTGTTCTTTTTCGTTTCGTACCGTGAGTCGCGCCGCTCGAAGCCAGTGTTTGCGATCGTCCCCGACGGCGATGTCGACGATTTGACGGATATTGAGACGGCGAACTGGACGTTTCTGAGCGATCCTGCGCAATTGCCGCACACAGTGGCTGCAATTGTGGCCGATTTTCGAGCCAATCTGAGTGCCGACTGGATCCGGCTGCTCGCGGATGCGACATTGGCGGGCATCCCCGTGTTCCACGTCAAGCAGATGCGTGAGGTACTAACTGGTCGCGTTGAGCTGGAGCATCTTTCAGAAAACAGCTTCGGGTCGCTGATCCCGAACAATGCCTATATGAAGGTAAAGCGCCTGATCGATTTTACGACGGCACTGATCGCCCTTCCGATTGTTGCGCTCGTGCTGCTGATTTGCGGCTTGTTGATCAAGCTCGATTCGCCCGGCCCCGTGCTGTTCCGGCAACAACGCACTGGCTATCGCGGCAAGCCTTTTATGGTCATCAAGCTGCGAACAATGGCTGCTCAGCCCGCCGACAATGGCGATCTGGAGGCCGCGATGACCAAAGCTGATGACGCGCGGATTACTCGACTGGGCGGGTGGCTGCGCCGGTCGCGGATCGATGAACTACCCCAGGTGATCAATGTGCTGCGCGGTGAAATGAGCTGGATCGGCCCGCGCCCCGAAGCCGTGCCGCTATCAACCTGGTATGAACAGCAACTGCCCTTTTACAGCTATCGCCACGCTGTACCGCCCGGCATCAGCGGCTGGGCACAGGTAAATCAGGGCCATGTGACGGGGCTATCTGATGTCCATCGCAAGCTGGGGTATGATTTTTACTACATCAAATATTTCTCGCTGTCACTTGACGCGCTTGTCTTCCTTAGAACAATTATAACGGTCGTCACCGGGTTTGGCTCCAAATAAAACCTAACCGTCGGGACAATAATAAGCCTTTAAATTTAAAGATGATAAATAATAATATTCTTTCATATTACGAAGATTGTCACAGATTTTATATGCGCGGCTAAATTATATAGCTCCGGGGTGGAATAATGTTGTTTTCTATTGATAAAAAAACAGTTTTTATAGCTGGGCACAACGGCATGGTCGGGTCCGCCTTGGTACGAAGGCTCGCCCGCGAAAATTGTACCGTCGTCACCGCCGCGCGCGCTGATCTTGACCTGCGCAACGAAACTGCCGTCGATCTCTTCATGCGTAAAACTCGGCCGGATGCCGTCATTCTCGCAGCGGCCAAGGTCGGGGGAATTATGGCGAATAAAACCTATCCGGTTGAATTCATGCTCGATAATTTGATCATTCAGAATAATGTGATCGCGGCATCCTACAACGCGGGGGTCGAAAAGCTTCTGTTCTTGGGATCTTCGTGCATCTATCCCAAATTTGCCGACCAGCCGATTACGGAAGATGCACTGCTGACATCTGCGCTGGAGCCCACCAACGAAGCCTATGCGCTGGCAAAGATTGCAGGGCTGAAGCTGTGTGAGGCCTATCGTAGTGAATATGGCGCCGACTTTATTTCGGCGATGCCCACCAACCTGTATGGCCCCGGTGACAACTATAACCTCGACAATGGGCATGTGATCCCCGCATTGATCCGCAAGGCGCATGAAGCGAAGCTCGCAGGGGCGTCGAGCGTAGAGATTTGGGGCACGGGGCAGGTGTACCGCGAATTCATGCATGTCGATGATGCAGCGGACGCGCTGGTCCATCTGCTGAAAACCTATTCAGCAGCGCAGCACATCAACGTCGGTACCGGGCAAGACACAACGATCTACGACGTCACGCAGACAATCCTGAATGTCGTCGGGATTGATGCGACGATCATCACCGATCCATCAAAGCCCGATGGCACACCGCGCAAGCTGCTTGACGTCAGCAAGCTGTTCGCAACGGGCTGGCAGCCGCGTTTCAGCCTCAAAGCGGGGTTGGCCGACGCCTATGCAACGTTTCTAAGCGCAATTGATCGGGGTGAACTTCGTCTGCGATAGGCCGCTGTTTTATTAAGGCACCAGCCACCACCGGAGCAGCTTGGCGACCACCGCTAAAACGGCCACGCTGGCTGCCCAGATTGCGGCCATCCAGGCCAATTGCCGCCACAGCGTGGCGCGGGGAACCTCAGGTGCCATCAATGATACCCCTCGCCCACCTTGCCGCGGAACACCCAATAGGCCCAGGCGGTGTAGCCAAGGATCAGCGGCATCATCAGCCCCACGCCAACCAGCATAAAAACTTGGCTGTTCTCAGGCGCGGCGGCATCCCAGATCGAAACGCTGGGCGGGATAATATAGGGGAACATGCTGATGCCCAGCCCAACAAAGCTGAGCGCAAACAAGCCAAGCACGGTAACGAACGGCACAATCTGCGCGTTTTTGCCTAGCGCTCGCCAGAAATAAAAGCCCAGCGCCGCGACCATAACCGGCACCGGCGCGACCAGTAATATGTTGGGGAAGGTGAGCCAGCGGCTGTAATAATCCTGATCGAGAAAGGGGGTCGCGGCGCTGACAGCGGCAATCGCGGCCAGCGTGATCAGCCCGAATTTTCGCGCCAGGCGGTAAGCATGCGCCTGCGTCTGCCCCTCGGTCTTTGCGATCAGCCAGCACGCGCCCAGCAACGCGTATCCCGCCACCACACTGCCGCCGGTCAGCAGCGAGAACGGCGTGAGCCAATCAAGCCACCCGCCCGAATAGGCCCTGCCCGTCACCGCCACGCCCTGCAACAACGCGCCAAGGATGATCCCCTGAGACAGCGCAGCAATAATCGACCCGCCGGTAAATGCCGCGTCCCAGAATTTGCGGTGGCTGGGGTCGCGCCAGCGAAATTCAAACGCCACCCCGCGAAACACCAGCCCCAGCAGCATCGCGATGATCGGCGGGTAGAGCGCGGGCATGATGATGGCATAGGCCAGCGGAAACGCCGCGAACAACCCGCCGCCGCCCAGCACCAGCCAAGTCTCGTTGCCATCCCACACCGGCGCGATCGCGTTCATCGCCTGATCGCGTTCCTTGCCCACCGCGAATTCGGGGAACAGGATGCCGATACCCAAGTCAAAGCCATCGAGCACCACATAGGCGAACACGGCAAAGGCGATAATGAACGCCCATATCGTCGACAGATCATAGTTGATGTTCATGCGATCTGCTCCGCAAATTCGTGCGCTGAGCCGGCTGACCCGACACCGCCGGTGCGGATCGGCGCGCCATCATCTTCGCGCTCACCGACATGCACACCCGCCGCCATCAGCTTTAATATGTACCAGGTGCCGATACCGAACACCGCGAAGTACACGATCACAAAGGCGACCAGCGATGCCGCCACGGCGGGCGCGGCCAGCGGCGACGCACTGTCGGCGGTGCGAAGCAACCCGTAAACCGTATAGGGCTGGCGGCCGACTTCGGTCGTAATCCACCCGGCAATCACCGCGACAAAGCCCGCAGGCCCCATCACCAGCGCCAGCCGGTGCAGAAGCCGGGTATCATAAAGCTTGCCGGTCAACCGCGCGATGAGCCCCCAAATGCCCAGTGCCAGCATCGCCAGCCCCAGGCCCACCATCACCCGAAACGACCAGAACAGGATCGCCACTGGGGGCTGCTTGTCCAATGGCACACTCTCCAACCCGGCGAGCGGCGCGTTCATATCGTGCTTCAGAATCAGTGACGAAGCCTTTGGAATCTCAACTGCATAATCGATCCGGCGTTCAGCCGAATTGGGAATGCCGAACAGGATCAGCGGCGCGCCATTGGGGTGGTTCCGGTAATGCCCCTCCATCGCCATGATTTTGGCGGGCTGATAGGCCAGCGTGTTCAGACCATGCTCGTCTCCCGCCAGGATCTGTAGCGGGGCGACCACCATGATCATCCCCATTGCCATCGCAAACATTTTGCGGGCATGCGGCTCGGCGTTGTCTTTCAGCAGGTGCCACGCGCCCACGGCTCCCACCACCAGCGCAGTCGTTAAATACGCGCCCATCACGGTGTGGACCAGTCGGTAAGGGAAGCTGGGGTTGAAGATGACTGACAGCCAGCCATCAACCATGACGAACTGCCCCTTGTCGTTGATGCCCCACCCCTGCGGCGTCTGCATCCAGCTGTTCGCGGAAAGAATCCAGAATGCCGAGATGAACGTGCCCACCGCAACCATCAGCGTGGCGGCGAAGTGCAGCTTTGGCCCCACCTTGCTCATCCCGAACAGCATTACCCCCAGAAAACCCGCTTCCAGGAAAAATGCCGTCAGCACCTCATAAGCGAGCAACGGCCCCAAAATCGGCCCGGTCTTGTCCGAAAACACCGCCCAGTTGGTGCCGAATTGATAGGACATGACGATGCCGGAAACGACACCCATTGCGAAAGTGACCGCGAAAATCTTGAGCCAGAATTTGAACAGGTCGAGGTAAACCGTGTCCTTGGTGCGCAGCCACAGCCCCTCCAGCACCGCCAAATAGCTGGCCAGCCCGATCGAGAAAGCGGGGAATATGAAGTGGAAGCTGACGGTGAAGGCGAACTGAATCCGCGCGAGAATTATCGGGTCGAAACTATCGAACATGGCGACATCACCTCTCGCGGTCGCTGTGCGCGCGCCATCCGCACGGTGCAAGTGCGCAAGGTGCATTCACGATAACGTACTACGCACCCGAAAGACCCGTTGGCGGTTATATTCCCCCGCTTCCGACCCGTCCGGACTGAGCGAATGGGAAGCCGCCCCGCGAAATTACCGCGTGGGTTGGGGTGCGCCCTGTGGTTGCGGCGGGCCACCCGGTGCAGGCGGGCCACCTTGAATCTGCTGCTGCAATTGCTGTTGCATCTGCTGTTGCTGCTGCGCCTGGCGCAACACGCTTTCGGGCAGGAATTCGATCAGTTCGATATCAAAGATCAGGATCGAACCGGGCGGCAACTTGGCAGGATCGGGCGATTGTTCGCCATACCCCAGCTCGGGCTTGATCCAGGCGCGGATTTTACCGCCCTTTTTCATCGCCTTCAGTGCTTCCGAAAAGCCCTTCACAACGCCTGCGACGGGCAGCGGCGTAGGCTGCTTGGAAGCATCGAACACGCTGCCATCGCGCAGCGATCCGGTGTAATTGATCAAGGCAACATCGGTATCGGTCGGCTGAAGATCGCCGGCGCCTTCCTTGATCACGCGGTATTGCAGGCCCGATTCGGTTTCCACCACGCCAGCCTGCGTTTTGTTATAGGCAAGGAACGTCGCATTATCGCCCTTGTCGGCTACCGCGCGCGCGGTACCGAAAAAAGCGAGCATCCCCGCCAGCGCCACGGCGAGCGCAATCCCCACCCACAGCAACGTCAAAGTTCCGCGCTTGGTGGGCGGAATCGGCACGGCGGTGATCGACATGGGGACGTTTCCAGCAATTTTGAGTATCATCAGCGGATGCAGGGCACCGGCCCCGCATCCAAAACGGCCAGTATCTTACCGTGCGCCGTCACGCTCCAGGCGCTTACGCTCCAGCTTGCGCGCACGGCGCACAGCGGCGGCACGTTCACGCGCACGCTTTTCCGATGGCTTTTCATAATGACGGCGCAGCTTCATCTCACGATAAACGCCTTCGCGCTGCAGCTTCTTCTTCAGGGCGCGCAGCGCCTGATCGACGTTATTGTCGCGAACGATGATTTGCATAAACGCCCAGGTCTCCGAATAAATAGATTAACGTCGTCGCAGAGGTGACTCCGCGCCGTATCGGGCAGCCCCTAACAGCGTGGCACCGGCATATCAAGCCATTTGCCAGCGAATTGCGGCACGCCGCGCACGCCGCTATGGCCGCGCGATGACTGATACGCCGCTGAAGCTATACAACAGCCTTTCCCGACAGGTCGAAACGTTCGAGCCGATCCGGCCTGACGACGTGCGCGTCTACACCTGTGGGCCGACCGTTTATAACTACCAGCATATCGGCAACATGCGCGCCTTCCTGTTTGCGGATACGCTGGGGCGGGTGCTGCGGTGGAAGGGGTTCCCGACCCGCCACATCATCAACATCACCGATGTGGGCCACCTGACGAGCGACGCCGATGCGGGCGACGACAAGATGGAAAAAGCCGCCGCCGCGCAGGCCAGATCGATCTGGGATATCGCGGCGCATTATACTGAAGCATTCAAGGCGGATGTGGCGCGGCTGAACATCAACACCGTCACCGAATGGACGGTGGCGACCGATTACATTCCGCAGATGATCGACTTCGCGAAAACCATCGAGAAGGATTGCTACCAGATTGCGGGCGGGCTGTATTTCGACACGTCGAAAGTGCCCAATTACGGTGCCTTAGCCCGCGCGACGACGGAGGAGGGCGAAAGCCGCATCGATCCGGTATCGGGCAAGCGGCACCCAGCCGATTTCGCGATCTGGCGCACCTCACCGCCGGGCGAGCAGCGCCAGATGGAATGGGATTCACCGTGGGGACGCGGCGCGCCGGGCTGGCACCTGGAATGTTCGGTGATGAGCCATGCGCGGCTTGGCCATCCGTTCGACATCCATACCGGCGGTATCGACCACCGCGAAATCCACCACCCCAATGAAATCGCGCAGAACCAGGCGTTTTGCGGCTGTGCGGATAGCGGGGCGCGCATCTGGATGCACAACAACTTCTTGGTCGATCGGGGCGGCAAGATGAGCAAATCAGCGGGCGAATTCCTACGCCTGCAAACGCTGATCGACGCAGGCTACCACCCCCTCGCCTATCGCCTGATGTGCCTGCAAGCGCATTACCGCAGCGAATTGGAGTTTAGCTGGGAGAATCTGGCGGCGGCGAGTACGCGGTTGAAGCGGATGTTTAAGGCAGTCCAAGTACAATTATCGAGGGAATATGACGGGATAAATCCCGTCGATCATCCAGCCGATGCAGAACCTATTCCCATGGGATGTTGGGCAACGGATGACCCTACTGGCGTACTAAACGATGTTCGGAATGCAGTTTTCAATGATCTTAATACGCCAAAAGCGATCACGTTTGTGGAAGAGATCCTTGGAGACCCCACAATTAGCAACCATGCGCGCTGGCCCTTGATCGCGACGATGGATCAAGTGCTTGGCTTAAAACTGCTGAAACTTGATCGCGCCGACCTCCGCGTCCGCCCCGCGACCGCCACCCTCACCGAAACAGACATCGAAACCCAACTCGCTGCCCGCAAGGAAGCCCGCGCGGCGAAGGACTTCGCTCGATCCGACGCCATCCGCGACGAACTTGTCGCAGCAGGCGTTGAGGTGATGGACGGCGATCCGCTGGGCTGGGACTGGAAAGTCGCGGTCTGACTATTCTGGCTGACGTGTTCTCACCTCACGCTCGCAGACCCGTTTTTCGTCATGCTGAACTTGTTTCAGCATCCACCGTGCCACATAGACGCAGCGGATGGTGCGCGGTGGACCCCGAAACAAGTTCAGAGTGACAATGTCAGCGGAGAAGTGGAAGTCATGAAAGCCGTTTTGCCCGCGCTCGCCCGTCCACTGATCGAACCGCATCTCCCCGCCGGATTGGACGTCGCCTGGTTCGCCAATCATGAGGAGGCGACGGCGATGGTCGCCGATGCTGATATCGCGTGGGTTGATATGCAGCGCCCGGCATGGACCGCCGATGCGGTGGCTGCCGGCACAAAGCTGAAATGGGTCAGCAC
>JBBSCC010000125.1:0-8818 GCA_038250735.1 Sphingomonadales bacterium
CCAGCGGCACCAATCTGCACCTGATTGGTGAAATGAATGGTATCATACAGCGCAAATTGCAGGCGACCGCCGGCCTGCGCCGCGCCACCGCCGCCGCCAAAGCCGCCCCGACCCCCACCGCCGCCACCGCCACCGCCGCCGCCACCACGGAACCCGCCACCACCCGGCGCACCACCCGGCGCACCACCGGGCGCACCGCCGGCCGGGCGCCCGGCACCGCCAAAGCCGCCCGGCCCAGCCGCCTGGCCGAACACGCTGCCGCGCGGCGGGGTTAGGCCGATGAACGGATTGGGGCCCTTGCCTGCGCGAAAAGCCTCAATCTGCTTTTGGATTTTCGATTTGATCGGCGTGGAAAAGTTAAATCCGACCCGCAATTCGGACCGGCTGGTTTGCGAAAAATTGATCGGCCGCCGATCAATCTGCAGCAATCGCCCGCCGCCATCGCGCACGAACCGGCTGGGAAATGCAGCGGCGATTGCAGCCGTCGTACTCGGGAAACCAGCGATTGCGTTATCGGTGCGGCTGTCGACATAGCTGGCGGTAAAATCGAAATCGGTCGCTTTAATCGGCTTCAGCGTCAGCCCCAGCCTTTTTGTCAGCCGGTTTTCGCGCTGCAGCCCCGGATTGCCGCCCGAAATGACCGTCACCAGCGCATTTTCGCCGCTCACAAAATCAAATACCACCGCGTTGGGCGTGGTGATCTGGGGATTGCCCAGCTGTTGTGGCGTGGGTGCCGCATCCTGATCCGTAACCGAACCGATGATCCGCACCGCTTCAATCGGCGACCAGTTCAAGCCATAGCCCAGCGTGCGCAGCGTGCCGAAATCCGACAACCGATCATACGCGATGTTGAAATTGGCGGACAAATTGCCAACCGGTGCCAGAAATCCGCGGGAACGGCTGGTCAGCGGCACATCGATATTGGCCTGGCCGTTGACGATATCGCGCGACACCCGGCCGGTTTGGGTGATGCCGCCGCGAAACGAGGTGCTGCTGAAATCAATCGTATCGCCGCCCACGCGCAGGCTTGCCGAAATGCCGCCCGCAGGCAGCGTGAACAAGGTGCCGTTGACCAGCGCATCCAGCTCCCCCCGGTTGGTGGTCGACATGGCCCGCGTGGCCGGCAGCACGTCAAAACCCGCCACCGACAATGGGCCAAAGGGATTGGTGACCGGATCATTGGCGCGCAGCCGGGCCTGAAACCGGGTGGCATCGATTCCGGCATCGGTCAGCGTTTCATTGTCCGACCGATCATAATTGCTGATGACCGACCATTGCCATTTGCCGACGGTGCCATTCAGCGTCACGCCGAGATGCCCGGTGATCGCCGAATTGTCCTGGCCGAGCGGCTGAAACCCGTCCAGCAGGCCGCGATTGACAACAACGTCGCGCGAAAACGGCGAAAACGGATTGCCGGCGGGCAGCACCACGTTCAGCCCGGCAAGCCCCAGTCGGCTGCGGCTGTCCGTCGCGTTCAGCTGCGCGTTGATCGTCGCGCCAACATCGCCGAACACCGTTGTGGCATAGGTGCCGGTCGCCCCAAAGTTGCGCGTCGCGGGCAACAAGGTGCGAAATGGCGTGGGATCAGTGACATTGGCGATGTTCGCTGTGGCCGCAAAATCATTCAGCGTCGCGGGTCGCGTGGCGGCAATGCCGGGCACCCCCGCGACCGTGACGCGGGCTGCAGCGCGCGCGCTCAACACCGGATCAATCTCGCTGCCGGGCCCGCCCGCGCCGATAACATTGCCTGCTGCTGCAAATAAATTGGGCTGAAACCGAATGGCGCGCTCCGCCTCTGTCAGCGCCGATCGCTCCGAATATTCCAGATGCAGGTTAATCCGCCTGCCCTGCGTGATTTTCAAAATGTCGAGCTCACCATTTGGTTCGGCACTGCCGCCTGCGGTTGCAAAACGGCTTTCGCCCTCCAGCGTGACGGATCGAAAGCGGGGCCGCAGCACGAAATTGATCACGCGCTGATCAGCGCGGTAGCCATATTTCAGCGCAACTTCTTCGGGCAGAATGTCTACCCGCAGGATCGCCTCGGTTGGCAGATCGCGAATTTCGCCAAAGCCGGAAATGCGTTTGCCGTTCAACAACACCACCGGCGCACCGCCACTGCCGCGTCCGCTGCGCGTTTGCGGGGAGAGTTCGGCCAGCAGATCAGCCACCGAACTGACGCCGTAGGACCGAATGTCTGCAGGGCTGAGCTGTTGATCGGGCGGAATATCGCCAATTACCGTGCCGGGCGGGCGCGCGCCCCGCACAACAATCTCGCCATCGCCTTCGTCATCGGCAGGTTGGGCTGGCGCAGCAGGCTGGCGTGCTGGCCTCGTCGCTGGGCCCGGAATTGGACCAGCCCCCGGCGATGACTGTGCCTGCAGCGCGACCGGGCAGGTTGTGAGCAGCAGCATCACGGCAATTCGGGAAATACGCATCGGGTCCAATCGCAATGAGCCAAAAAAGGGCAGATTCAGCGCGCCTTATCAGCCATGTGTCGCAAAACTGTGTCGGTTTGTGCCGCGACAATGAAAATCGTAATCGTCAATCGGGCCACCAACCGCGCCGGCATCTGGCTGCACTGATCCACCGGATCAAGGGGCCGATAGGGCGGTATTGAATTCAGTTGCATTTTGCGATCTTGGTTGCGACCTAGGAACCGCGAACAGCCTGGTTCGTTCAGGATCGCTGGAAATTTCACCGCAGGCCATCGGGCCGCAATCGGGGCCGATGATGCAAGCTGCCTTTTTCACTAATCGAGCGCGCCTGATCGTGTTGCCACTGGCGATGGGCCTGGGATTGGCAGGATGCGGATCGGGGGACGCGGCAAAGGGCGGCAAGGGGCCCGGCGGCGGCGCGCCCGAAGTTGGCTATATGGTGGCCCAGCCGGGCGCAGTGCCCGTCATCGCCAATCTGAGCGGTCGCACCAGCGCCTATCAGACGGCGGAGGTTCGCCCCCAGGTGTCGGGCATCGTCCGGCGGCGGCTGTTTACCGAGGGCAGCTATGTGCGCGCCGGACAAACATTGTACGAAGTCGATCCCAGCCTGTACCGCGCCGCCGGGGACGAAGCGCGCGCCAATTTGATGAGCGCCCAGGCCAATGCAGAGGCCGCGCGCATCAAGGCCGACCGGTTCAAGCCGCTGGCGGAGATGCAGGCGGTCAGCGCGCAGGAATATACCGATGCGCTCGCCCAGTCGCGCCAGGCACAGGCGGCGATTGCGCAATCGCGCGCGCAACTGGCGACCGCGCAAATCAACCTGCGCTTCACCCGCGTCCCCGCCCCGATCAGCGGGCGGATTGGTCGATCATTGTTCACGCAGGGCGCGCTGGTGACCACCAATCAGGCAGAGCCGCTTGCCGTCATTCAAAAACTCGATCCGATCTTTGTCGACATTCAGCAATCAAGTGCTGATCTGCTGGTGTTACGCAAGGCTCTCGCGCAGGGCGATGCCGCGCCGACCACGGCCAGCGTGCAGCTGAAGCTGGAGGATGGCAGCGATTATGGCTATACCGGCACGGTTGAATTTACCGAGGTAACGGTTGATCCGGCCACCGGCACCGTCACGCTGCGCGCCCGTTTTCCCAATCCGCAAAATCTGTTGCTGCCCGGCATGTTTGTGCGCACGGTGTTTGCGCAGGCGATATCGACCACCGCCTTTCTGGTGCCCCAGCGCGGGCTGGCGCGCGATCCGCGCGGCAATGCGACGGTGCTGCTGGTCGGCCCCGGCAATAAGGTGATCCAGCGCAAGGTGCAGGCCGAACGCACGCAGGGCGCCGACTGGGTCGTCACTGCCGGGCTTTCCGCCGGGGATAAGATAATCGTCGAGGGCACGGTGAAGGCAAAACTGGGCGCCGAGGTAAAGCCCGTCCCCGCCGGTTCGCCACAACGCATCGCTGCACCCGGCCCTGCGGCATCTGGGGGCGGTAAATCCGCCGCTGGCCCGGCGCGCTGAGCCTGTCATGATATCGCGCATCTTCATTGATCGGCCGATTTTTGCCTGGGTGATTTCGATCATCATCATGCTGGCGGGCGTCGGCGCGATCCTGACGCTGCCAAAAGAGCAATATCCCGATGTTGCCCCGCCGCAGGTGAATATTCGCGCCAGCTACCCCGGCGCATCGGCGGAAACGCTGGAAAACAGCGTTACCCAGATTATTGAGCAACAGCTGACCGGCATCGACGGGCTGCTCTATTTCAGCTCAAGCTCCAGCTCGCGCGGGTCGGTGAGCATTTCGGCGACCTTCGAAAAGGGCATCGACCCTGATATCGCGCAGGTGCAGGTGCAAAACAAAGTGCAGCAGGCCATTTCGCGCCTGCCGCAACAGGTGCAGCAGCAGGGGCTGACGGTTACCAAGTCAAACCCCGATTTCCTGATGATCTTCGCGATTTACGACACCACCGATACCCGCACCAACCAGGACGTTTCGGATTATCTGGTGTCCAATGTGCAGGATCGAATCGCGCGGTTGCAGGGCGTTGGTGATACCAATGTGTTTGGCGCGCAATATGCGATGCGGATCTGGCTGAACCCCGAACGGCTGGCGGCTTTCTCGCTGGTGCCGGGCGATATCATCGCGGCAGTGCAAGCGCAGAATAGCGAAATCGCGGCGGGCGAAATCGGTGGTCAGCCGATGCCCGATACCCAGATGCTGAACGCCACCGTCACCGCGCAATCGCGGCTGCGCACGGCGGAGCAGTTCAAGAATATCGTCATCAAAACCACGCGCGACGGATCAACAGTGCGGCTGGCTGATGTTGCCCGCGTTGAGCTGGGGGCGGAAAATTACGGCGTGCGCAGCCGCATCAACGGGCATCCGGGTGCCGGCTTTGCGGTGTCGCTTGCGCCCGGTGCCGATGCACTGAAGACCGCCGAATTGGTGAAGGCAGAAGTTGCCGCCGCCACCAAATCAATGTCGACTGACTTTGCCGTCGCCTATCCGTCGGACGCGACATTGTTCATCAAACTATCGGTTGATGAGGTCGTCAAGACCCTGATCGAGGCGATCATCTTGGTCGTGATTGTGATGTTCGTTTTCCTGCAAAACTGGCGCGCCACGCTGATCCCGACGATTGCCGTGCCGGTTGTGCTGCTTGGCACGTTTGCGGTGTTTGCCATCGCCGGTTTTTCGATCAACACGATGACGCTGTTTGGGCTGGTGCTCGCCATCGGGCTGCTGGTCGATGATGCGATTGTCGTGGTCGAAAATGTCGAGCGGCTGATGGACGAAAACCCTGAAATGACCCCGCGTGAGGCGACCATCAAATCGATGGACGAAATCACCGTCGCGCTGATCGCGATTGCGCTGGTGCTGTCGGCGGTGTTCCTGCCGATGGCGTTTTTCGGCGGATCAACCGGCGTCATCTATCGCCAGTTTTCGGTCACGATTGTCTCTGCAATGGTACTTTCCGTGGTCGTCGCGCTGGTGCTGACCCCGGCGCTGACCGCGACGATGCTGAAGCACCGGGGCGAGGCAAAGCAGGACGGCTGGTTTGCCCAGCGTACCGAACGCGCGCGCGACTGGTTCAACACCGGTTTTGCGCGGATGACCGATAATTACGCCGCATCGGTGGAAAAGGTGGTCGACCGTAAATGGCTGTTCCTGCTGATCTATGCCGGCGTCGTTGCCCTGCTGATCGGGCTGTTCGTTCGGCTGCCCACCGGGTTTCTGCCCACCGAGGATCAGGGCGGCGCACAGTTGCAGATCACCCTGCCGCCCGGCGCAACGGCGGGGCGAACGGCGGAAATCCAGCAAGCGGTGGAGAAATATTTCCTAACCGATGAAAAGGCCAATCTGCGCGCGATGTTGACCGTGGCGGGCAGCGGCGGCGGCGGCAGTACCGGTGGCCAAAACCAGGGGCGCGGCTTTATCGCGTTCAAGGATTGGTCGGAACGTCACGGCGCGGCGAACAGTGCCGACGGCATCACCAAGCGCGCCGCCGCTGCCTTTGCCGGGTTTCGCGATGCGCGCGTCAATGTAACGGTGCCGGGTGCCATTCGCGGGCTGGGCCAGTCCAACGGCTTTTCGATGCAGTTGCAAAATACCGGCGGCATGAGCCGCGAACAATTTCGCGCGGTACGTGAGAAAATTCTGGCAGAGGCGCTCGCCGATCCCGCGCTGGCGCAGGTGCGGTTGAGCGATCTTGACGATCAGCCGACGCTCGCCATCGATATCGACCAGCAGAAACTGCAGGTGATGGGGCTGAGCCAGAGTGATGTGAACAACACGCTGTCGACCGCCTGGGGTGGCCGATATGTGAATGATTTCAACGATCGCGGCCGGGTGAAGCGGGTATATGTGCAGGGCGACGCCCCGTACCGCGCCGCCCCTGAGGATTTGTCGCAATGGTTTGTGCGCACGTCAGACGGATCGATGGTGCCGTTTTCGTCCTTTGCGCATGTCTCATGGTCAACCGCGCCGCCATCGCTGGCGCGGTTCATGGGCATTCCGTCGGTTGAGTTTCAGGGCCAAGCCGCACCGGGGCGCAGCTCGGGTGAGGCGATGGACAAAATAGCCGCGCTGGCCGCCAAATATCCCGGCACGTCGGTTGCCTGGTCTGGGCTGTCCTATCAGGAGCGATTGTCATCCGGGCAGGCGCCGATCCTGTACGGGCTGTCGTTGCTCGTCGTGTTCCTGTGCCTTGCCGCCTTGTATGAAAGCTGGACGATCCCGGTCGCAGTGCTGCTGGTGATCCCGCTTGGGCTGGTCGGCGCGATCTTTGCGGTTACGCTGCGCGGGTTGCAGAATGACGTGTATCTGCAGATCGGCCTGCTGACGACGATGGGCCTTGCCGCCAAAAACGCCATCCTGATGATCGAATTTGCCGAACAGGCCGAAAAACAGGGCAAGCGCGTGATTGTGGCGGCGGTGGAGGCGGCGCGGCTGCGGTTGCGGCCGATTTTGATGACCAGCCTGGCGTTTATCTTTGGCGTGCTGCCACTGGCGGTTTCCACCGGCGCGGGCGCGAACAGCCGCATCGCCATCGGCACATCGGTGATCGGCGGCATGCTGACAGCGACGGTGCTGGCGGTATTCTATATCCCGCTGTTCTTCGTGCTGGTCCGCCGCACCACACGCGACACGCTGAAGCGTTTTCACCACGAACCAACGCAGCCAGAGGGGAGCGCCGCATGATCCGCGCCTTTGCCTCCGCCGCTGCGCTGATCGCCCTGAGTGGCTGCTCGATGGTGCCCGCCGATGTGCGGCCCGCTTTATCTGTGCCGTCTGCATTCCCCACCGGCGCAGCTTATGGCGAGCCGGGCGATGCCGCGCTGCCGGTGCTGGGATTTCGCGATGTGTTTCGCGATGCGCGGCTCCAGTCGATTGTCGAACAGGCGCTGGCCAATAACCGCGATTTGCGGATAGCCGCCGCCAATATCGAAAGCGCGCGCGCGCAATATCGCGCCCAGCGCGCCGAGCAGCTGCCGCTCGTCAACAACAACAACACCGCCAGCTTTGCCGATTCAGGCACGGGCCGCACCAATAATGGCGGCGCGCCGGTGCAGGGCGGGCAGCGCACCAATTTGAGCATCGGGCTGGGCGTAACCCAGTTCGAAATCGATCTGTTCGGGCGGCTCGCCGCGCTGACCCGGGCGGATCAGGCGCGCTATTTCGCCAGCGATGTGGGCGCGCGCGCCACGCGGCTGGCGTTGATTGGTGATATTGGCGCGGCCTGGCTGCAATATGCCGCCGACAAAAGCTTGCTAATGATTGCCGATGAAACATTGGCAAATGCCAGTGCCAGCGTCCGGCTGACGCGCGCCCGGCTCGACGGCGGAATCGCGGCGCGCACCGATGTCGCGCAGGCCGAGACGGTGCTTGCCACGGCGCAATCGGATCGCGCGGTTCAGCTGACGGCATTGGCGCAGGATGTGAACGCGCTGCAATTGCTGGTTGGCGCGCCGGTTGATCCTGCTCTGTTGCCCGGATCGATTGGGGAGGCTGCCGCCAGCATCGGCGATGCACCGCCTGCGCTGGAAACCAGCATCCTGCTGCGCCGCCCCGATGTGGTGCAGGCCGAATATCAGCTGCGCGCCGCCAATGCCGAAGTGGGCGCGGCGCGCGCCGCCCTGTTCCCGCGCCTGTCACTGACGACGCTGGCGGGGCTGGCCTCAAACGGGCTGTCGCAGTTGTTTACGACCCGCGCGTTCAATTATACCGCGACACCAACGGTCAGCTATCCGCTGTTCGCAGGCGGACGAAACAAGGCCGCACTGGCGGGCGCGCGGGCGCAGTTCGATGTCGCGGTCGCAAGCTATGAACGCGCCATCCAGATCGCGTTTCGCGAAGTCGCCGATGCGCTGGCCCGGCGCGGCACCATCGACGATCAGCTTGGCGCGCAAACCCGGCTGGTGGCGGCCACGCGCGACAGCTTCACCCTCAGCGAAGCGCGCTATCGCGGCGGAGTGGACAGTTTCCTCGCCAATCTGGATGCCCAGCGCAGCCTGTATCAGGCGCAAAGATCGTTGACGCAGACGCAATTGGTGGCGGCAACCAACCGCGTCACACTGTACCGCACACTGGGCGGCGACGCGCTGGTTGATATCGGCGCAAAAGGCCCCCAGCCTGCGGATGGCGCACCGCGCTGAAACCGTGAATCGTCATACTTGCAAAGGCGAGCATTCAAATTCTGCCCGTGGATGATGGGCGCAAGCTCTGCGCGAGTGGAGCCGCATGCGTGGTAACCATGATGCGATCGATCCAGGGATTGATGGTCGCCCACGATTGCGGCACAGCATTTTCATGGCGGTATTTGGTGGCATGGAAGCGAACGCGAGCGCTGGCCTGGTGATGGTGTGATGGCCCAAGCTAAAAAGCTGC
>JBBSCC010000126.1:0-8754 GCA_038250735.1 Sphingomonadales bacterium
AAATCAATCCGGTCACCCGGAAACACAAAGCCTGCCACGGCTGCATTGGCCTGCACCGGCACGGTCACGGCGCGCATGCCTGGCCCCAGGGCAGCCGCCAGAAAACCACGATCGCCTGGCTTCACCAGCGCACCCTGAGTAATCGGCTGGCCAGCAGTGATCGCGTTGCGCACCACCGTGCCTTGCAGCGATTTCAGGTCAGTTTCCCTTTTCAAGAAATAGGCGTTCCCGACGAGCTCTTTTGGCCAAGGCTGGAATTTCAGCGCGGTGGCATCAAGGATTGTGCCGATGGGCAGCGCGCGTGTGGCGACCAGCACTTCGGGTCCATCGACGACAGGTGCGGGCTGCACGGCAGCGGCACTGGCGGCGGGCGCGCTGGAACCGGCGATCAATGACCGGGCCATAAATGCTGTGAGCCCCGCCACAAACAGGGCGGCCACCAACAAAATGATTTTCCTACTATCCATAACGCCTTTGGCCTCTTCGGAAGCGGACCGGTTGATCCGCCGTTAAGCATTCACGTAAATTGGTTAAAAAGTGGTTCTTGCACCGCCAAAAGTCCGGCGATGGCGATGGCTACCCCGTACGGAATTTCGACCGGCGCCTTGTCTTGCCGTCGCCAGCGATCAATCATCATCACCACCGTCACGCCGCCGCCAACCAGTGACATGACGATCAACAGCCAGATCATGGGCTGCACCGGAAACCACAGCGCCAGTGCGCCGATCAGCTTCACATCGCCGCCACCCATCTGCCCCAGCGCAAATGCGCCGCAGAAAAAGGCGAAAATCACCAGCGCGACGCCGATTTGAATCGCGAGATCGGGCCACAATGTCATGCCGTTGACCCACCACCACGGTATGGCCATCAATGCGATCACCGCATTTTTCCAATTGGCGATTGTGCGCAGCCGCGCATCCTCTATCCCTGCGGATATAAGCAGAAGTGCGAGTAGCACCGGCATCACGGCGACGAGGTAGCCCCAGTTCATCAAGCCCACCCCTAGACGGAACGGCTTTCTAAAAAGTAACCAGCCGCAATGACTTCATCTTTTTTATATCGCCGCGCGATTCCCGCCGCTGCCCGTATCACCCGCTGGACGGCCAGCGATGGCTGGTCGCTGCGCCGGTTTGACTGGCCAGCCGACGGCACGCCCCGCGGCAGCATTTTGTTCTGCGGCGGGCGGGGTGACATTTTTGAAAAATATCTGGAATTGTTCGCGCATTGGCACAGTCAAGGCTGGGGAATAACCTGGCTTGATTGGCGCGGGCAGGGCGGATCAGGGCGGCTGACGCCCGATCCGCATGTCGGCCACATCAGCGATTTTGCGATTTATATTGCTGATTTTGCTAAATTTTATTCCGAATGGGCAGTCGGGGCAACGGGGCCGCGCGTGATGATGGGCCATTCAATGGGTGGGCATTTGCTGCTCCGCGCCGCTGTTGAGCGGGTTGCCGATCCCGATGCACTGGTGCTCGTCGCGCCGATGCTTGGCTTGCGCAATGCGCTGGGCGCTGGCCTGGGCGAGCGGCTGGCGCGGATGATCGGTGGGCTGGGCAATTCGGCGCGGGCGGCCTGGAAAACCAATGAAAAGCCGGGCGGGCGCGAAACCCGGCAGGCGCTGCTGACGCATGATGCCGAACGCTATGCTGATGAAATATGGTGGCAGGACGCCCATCCAGAGATCGTCACCGGGCCGCCAAGCTGGAAATGGGTGATCGAAGGGTTCGCCAGCACCCGTGCATTGCGCCAGTCGCCCGCGTTGAAAACAATGCGTATCCCCACGCTCATGCTGGTGCCCATGGCCGATCAGCTTGTCGACGCCAAGGCAGCGATTGGGGTGGCGGCCAAGCTGCCTGATTGCCGGGTGCTTCGTTTCGGCAAAGAGGCGGCGCATGAAGTGCTGCGCGAGGCTGATAGCGTCCGCAACCGGGCGATTGGGGAGATTGATATCTTCCTCGCCTCACGCGCGCAACGCGACTGACGAGCAAGGCGTGGCCGATTTCGATATTCTGATCGTCGGGGCGGGCATTGCCGGGGCCAGCCTGGCAGCCGAACTCGCGCCGCATGCCCGTGTGCTGTTGATCGAGGCAGAGGACACGCCCGGCTATCATTCGACTGGTCGGTCGGCTGCATTCTGGCACGAAACGCTTGGCGGGCCGCTGGTTCAGCCGCTCACGCTCGCTTCCTATCCGGTGTTGGCGGCGGGTGGTTTTTTAAAAGCCCGTGCCTCGCTTGAAGTGGCTGAGGCAGAAGGCGTGCCGCTGCTCGACAAACTGGCCGCGGCCTTTGCCGGTAGCGGCGTGGGGCTGACCCGCCTCGACCATGATGGCGTGCGCCAATGGGTGCCGCGCGCGCGCGCCGTGCTGGTCGGCGGGCTGCTTGAATCGACCGGCGCGGATATTGACGTGGCCGGCCTGCATGGCAGCGTGCTTGGGGCGTTTCGCCGGGCGGGCGGTACGCTGGTCACCGGTCGGCGGATTGACCGGATCGATCGCGACGGCGGCATTTGGCGGGTGCAAGCCGGCGAGTGGAGCGCCCGCGCGCCCATTATCGTCAACGCCGCCGGTGCCTGGGCCGATGGTCTGGCCGAAATGGCAGGCGCAAGGCCGCTGGGCATCCAACCAAAACGCCGCACCATTGCACAAGTGCGCGTTACGACTGAGGATGTGCCGGACAACCTGCCGCTCGTCATCGATATCGCCGGCAGCTATTATTTCCGGCCAGAGGGGCCGAACCGGCTTTGGCTGTGCCCGCATGATGAAACCCCGGTTGATGCAGGTGATGCCGCGCCGGAGGATATCGATGTGGCCATCGCCATCGACCGGTTTGAGACGGTGACCGATTGGAAAGTCGCCGCAGTAGAACGCAAATGGGCAGGGCTGCGCAGCTTTGCGCCTGATCGCCTGCCGGTGTTTGGCTTTGACGCCGACATGCCCGGCTTTTTCTGGTTCGCTGGACAAGGCGGCGTAGGCATTCAGACAGCGCCTGCTGCTGCGATGCTGGGCGCGGCGCTGGTGCTCGGCAAGCCTGCGGCAACCGCAATCAATGCGATTGACCCTGCCGCCTATGCGCCAAGCCGTTTCGTCCCGCTGGCGTAATGATCACCGGCGGTTTAGGCTGTCGCATCGTCAACGCGAGAGGTGGAACATGGCCCATAAATTCGTGATCGAGAAGAACAAGGCCGGCGAATTCGTTGCCAAGTTCAAATATAACAGCGAGCTGATGTTCTGGACCGAAGGCTATTCCAGCAAAGCCGCTGCGGTAAACGCCATCGAATCAATCAAAAAGAACGGCCCCGGCGCGCCAACCGAGGAAGACCTGGACTAAAGCGGCGCGCCCAATAGGTGAACCGGACCATTATGGAGGGAGTCTGGCGTAACGGCGCGCGCGATATGCGTATTGTTCGCATATGGCGCAGGTGGGACTTCTGGATATTGACCGGCCGGGCCTGTTGTCGGCGCTGGCCGCTCGCGGGTTGGATAGCGAGCGCTATGGTGCCGATGCCTCGCTTAGTGAGGATGAACTGGCCGTTATCTGCTCAAGCAATAGCTGGGCCAGCACCGTCGCCGGATTTACCATTCCCGTGCTTTTGGTGGTCGACGGCGACGACGATGCGGTGGTTGCCGCGCTTGATGGCGGGGCTGACGATGTCGTCGCGACCAGCAGCAGCGATGCGTTGATCGCCGCTCGGGTTGCCGCGCTTATCCGTCGGCAGGCGGCGGCGCGCTGGTTGCGGATTGGTGATATCAGCATCGATACGCTCGATTGCCGTGTCGTTAGGGCGGGCCAGCCGATTGCCCTGCTGCCGCGCGAATATCGCCTGCTGCTCGCGCTTGCCCGCCAGCCCGGGACAACCGTGCCACGCGCCGCGCTGGTGGCGGCTTTGTGCGGGCTGGCGTTTGATCCCGGCACCAATGTCATCGAAGTGCATATGTCGCGGTTGCGCGCCAAGCTTGATCGCGGATTTGCAGCGCCCATGCTGCATACCGAGCGCGGATGTGGATACCGGCTGGCCGAGCCCAACCCGGCAAACAACCGCATTGCCGCGACTGGCTTGGCCCGGTAGCGTCCGTTCAAACCATAAGAGGAGGGGCGGATGCATCCCAGCGTCCATGCGAAGACCGCGCCGGAAAAACCTGCGCTGATTGTTGCCGAAACCGGTGAGACGATTAGCTATGCGATGCTTGATGCCCGATCGAACCGGGCGGCCCAGCTGTTCCGCTCGCAAGGGCTGGTCATCGGCGACACGATCGCTCTGTTCCTTGATAATATCCCCGAATTTTACGACATCGCCTGGGGCGCGCAGCGCGCTGGGCTGTTCTATGTCTGCATCCCCAGCAAGCTTACTGCACCGGAGGTTGACTATATCGTCCGCGATTCCGGCGCGAAGCTGGTGGTCGGATCAGCGGCGATGGCGGGCGTGGCGTCGGCATTGGTGGAGCCGCTCAGCCAATGCACGCGGCTGATGATCGGCGGCGCGGTCGACGGATGGGCGGATTGGGCCGCAGCAGTCGCAGCGATGCCTGACACGCCAATAGCCGATGAGCGCGCGGGCATCGACATGCTCTATTCATCGGGCACCACGGGGCGGCCAAAGGGAGTGCGCGTTGCCCTGCCCGAGGATCCGTCCATCGCCGCCCCCAATGTGCTGGTGATGCTGGCGCAGGTCCTGTACCGGCTGGGCGCGGACAGCATTTATCTTTCCCCCGCACCACTCTATCACGCCGCGCCGCTGCGCTGGTCGATGACGGTGATGCGGCTGGGCGGCACCGTGGTGATGATGCAGCATTTCGATCCCGAGGCGGCACTTGCCGCGATTGATCGCTACCAGGTGAATGCCAGCCAATGGGTGCCCACCCATTTCGTGCGGATGCTGAAACTCGATCCCGCCACCCGCGCGCGTTACAGTTTGTCGAGCCTGAAGGTCGCGATTCACGCTGCCGCCCCATGCCCCATCCCGGTCAAGGAAGCGATGATCGCCTGGTGGGGGCCGGTGCTGTACGAATATTATGCGGGGTCCGAAGGCAATGGCCTGACCACGATCGATTCCGCGCAGTGGCTTACCCACAAGGGCTCTGTCGGCAAGGCCGCTTATGGTGAGCTGCATATTTGCGACGAGGCGGGCAATGATGTGCCGCCCGGCACCGAGGGGCTGGTGTATTTCGCGGGCGGCGGGGTGTTTGAATATCATAACGATCCCGAAAAGACGGCGGAGGCGCGCAACGCGCACGGCTGGACGACGCTGGGCGATATCGGGCGGATCGATGAGGAGGGGTATCTGTACCTCACTGATCGCAAAAGCTTCATGATCATTTCAGGCGGGGTGAATATCTATCCGCAGGAAATCGAAAACCGGCTGATCACCCACCCGCGCGTGGCAGACGTGGCGGTGATCGGCGGGCCATGCCCCGAAATGGGCGAGCGCGTGATTGCGGTGGTGCAGCCGGTTGACATGGCAGAGGCGGACGATGCGTTCGCGGCTGAACTCACCGCCTGGTGCCGCGCCGAACTATCCGGCGTCAAAACCCCGCGCCAGATCGATTTCGCCGCCGAACTTCCTCGTGCGCCCACGGGGAAACTCTACAAGCGGCTGTTGCGTGATCGCTATTGGGGCAATAGCGATAGCCGGATTGTTTGATGCACTGCCTCTAACCATCATCCCGTCATTGCGAGCGTAGCGAAGCAATCTAGCGGTGCCGCGATTGGATCGGCTGGATTGCTTCGCTTCGCTCGCAATGACGGGTTAAAGGGTGGTGGCCCCCGAAAGGAACCCACATGCAAGACCGTGTTCGCATTACCGTTACCGATCATGTCGCCGACGTGAAGCTGATCCGCAGCGAGAAAATGAACGCGCTCGATCCGGCGATGTTTGCAGGGATTGCCGAAGCGATTGAGCAGCTGTCGACCATGGCAGAGGTGCGCTGCGTGGTGCTGTCCGGCGAGGGCCGCGCTTTCTGCGCTGGGCTTGATATGGCGAGCATGGCCAGCGGTGGTTCGGGCGTGTCGCTGGCGGATCGCACCCACGGGCTGGCCAATGGCCCGCAACATGCCGCCTGGGGCTGGCGCACGCTGCCCATGCCGGTGATCGCCGCCGTCCACGGCGTGGCGTTTGGCGGGGGCTTTCAGATCATGTCGGGCGCGGATATCCGCATCGCCAGCCCGCATGCGCGCTTTGCCATTCGCGAAGTCTATTGGGGGCTGGTGCCCGACATGGCCGGCATCGCGCTGTGGCGCGGCATCGCGCGCGATGATGTTCTGCGCGAACTCACCTACACCGCACGCGAATTTGACGGGCCAGAGGCATTGTCGCTGGGCTTCGTCACCAAGCTGGCCGATGATCCTTGGGCCGAAGCGCACGCGCTGGCGAAACAAATCGCGGCCCGCAATCCGGAAGCCGTGCGCGGCTCCAAAAAACTGTTCAACCTCCAGCCCGATCTGGATAGCGCCGCCATCCTGCAAGCCGAAAGCGACGTCCAACTGGGCGTCATCCGCCGTCCGAACCAGATCGAACAGGTGATGGCGAACATGGAAAAGCGCGCAGCGGTTTTTGTGGATTGAGGGGGGCGTTGGCCCCTTGCAATAATTGCCACCAATTCGGATCAAGATCTCACCAGTCAAATGCTGGTATAAAATAAACATGATTTTGACGTGCGATTTCGTCTCGCTTCGGTTGCGTGGTGCTTTGTGCCGCTGCTTTGGCTCGGTTATTTTATGAACATTGGTCGCTTTGACACTGGCTGCTATAATTGACTCTAACTTAAGGAGGTTTATTCGCAGATTTTGAACTAGAGGGAAGAATTATAAAAATGAAAACACTATTGGTTGTATCGGCAGCAGCACTCATCACGGCATTTTCACAAGCTGGTTCTGCGCAAACGGCCACATTAGCGCCGCCTTCAGCAGCAGCGCCGATCACCGTTCAACAGGGCGCCGCGCAAGAACCGAATGTCTTGCGCTCTGGCACGCCGATTAAGCTCAAAATGTCTGAAACCCTCACGACGAAGGGTAAAAAGCTTGAAGCTGGCTATCTGGCCCACCTCGATGTTCTCGACGCCGTGTTGGTGAACAATGTTGTTGTTATACCGGCTGGCAGCCCGGCGATCGCCGAAATCACCGATGTCCGCAACAAGGGCATGTGGGGCAAGTCAGGCAAGATAAATGCTCGCCTGCTTTACGTAACCGTTGGCAATCGCAAAATCCGGCTGCGGGGCGTGTTTGATGACAAGGGCGTCACCGGGACGGCGGGCGTGGTTGCCGCAGTTGCATTGGTGCCGATCGCAGGATTTTTCACGACGGGTACCAGCGCTACGTTGCCACTCGGCGGTGCGGTCAGCGGTTTCGTTGACGAAGATGTAACGCTGACGATCGAACCATAAGCGTTTCGGTCCTATGGGGCATGCGCTTGTAAGTGGAGGGCGCGGGCCGTGGCGCGGGCTAAATTCGCCCCGTTAATACGCTGTCGCAAAGCTTGTTACCAGTGCCGCTCGCATGCGATTCCGTCGCCGTCGCCGTCCATTTCTTCTCGATAGCCGGGTGATCCGCGATATATTGGCGCGGCACCCGCCTCTCGGGCTTCGTTGCACCCCGAATAATACACGCTGCGCTCTACAGTCGCCAATTTGGCCGGTGGCGTTGTGGAAATGGACCAAAGGCTCATCAATAATGGCGTTTGGGTCCAAACGACCCCCGCCACTATGGACGAGCTGACAAAAGCTTGGGCGACAAACCGCAACCACGATGAATCGGGCGTCACATCCGCGGGCTCGCTATACGACGCGCGCTTAAACTGCTCCCGCCGCAAATGCTGATATCGCTCCGTCATGATCACCTGATGGCATCAACCGGTTACCAATAAGATAATTATCAGCTATTTCAGTGATTAACGACGCATTAGTCTAAGTGCGCCCTTCATTTTTCGCGCACCCGCCACCGCTCCACCGCAGCCCGGAAATCCGGCTCAATCGCCTCGCTCGCTACGACCACCGCATCGCACGTTGCGAGTGCAATGCCGTTTTGCAGCGCGAGGCCCATGACCTGCCAGCTCCGCGTGCCCAGTTTGCCAATGCCGTGCGCCATCAGCACGTCATCCGGGAAATGGCCCTCGCCCAGATAATTAATCTCCACACTGGCGACCAGACCGCGTGCGCGGCCCGGCGTGCTGCCCAAAATATGCCCCAGAAACCGCACCCGCGCGCTTTCAAACAGCGCGGCCCAGGCAACATTGTTGATGTGCCCCAGCACGTCCAGATCCTGAAACCGCGTCTGGATAATCTCATGGTGCGGATAGGCGTCTGGCAGCAACCGCCAGGCTTCGGGGCGCGCCATGCCGGGTTACAGGCCGCCCGCAAACAGATCGATCTTGCCGAGCTTTACGCCCTTCATCCGCAAAATCGCATAGGCCATCGACAGGTGAAAATAGATATTGGTCGTCGCAAAACCCGACAGCCAATATGCGGCGGGCAGGGTCGGCTCCATCGTCTCGCCCAGCTTCACCGTCAGCGGCACATCATCGCGGCCTGCAAATTGCTCGGGTGTCAGCGTGGCCAGAAACGCCTTGGCATCCGCAATCGCTGCCTGAAATCCGGCCACGTCAATCGTCGCCTCGATGCCCTCGGGCACGGGCAGATCAGCCACCCGCGCGGGCCAGCTCTTGGTGAAATTGGCGACGACCATCAGCTGAAACCCCAGCGGATGCATGTCATCCGCCAGCCGCCAGCCAAGCATGTCGGCCTCGCTGATGCCGTGCTCAGC
>JBBSCC010000127.1:0-8700 GCA_038250735.1 Sphingomonadales bacterium
AGCCCCGTACCGCCTTCGGGCAGATCGATCATGTAATTGGTCTTGGTGCCCCGGCTATCATCAAAACTGTTGTCGGTAATCGACACGCGCGGTGCGCGCAGCTTCACATAATGGCCACCGCGCCCGCGCTCAAAGCGCGAGCGTGTGATCGTCACCAGCCCCGTGGTTGCCAGATACACGCTGTGCGCGCAATCGGGGGTTTCGTCGCACTGGCCAAGCCCGGCAAAGGTCGACCGGTCGATGGTCATCGCGCGCGGTGCATCCTGCGCGCCCAAAATCCCCTCCTGACTATCAAGGAACATCGCGTTGCGCACGGTCAGGTCGCCGAGTTCGATGCGGATGCCCGCACCATTGCCATCGGGCACGCGGATGTTGCGAAAGACGATGCCGTCGACCACCGATCCCTCGCCGCGCAGCACCAGCGCGGCCTTGCCCTCACACGCCACCCCGTCAAAAATCACGCTGCCCGGCTGCACCGCCTGAAACGTAATCCGCCCCGCCTGCTGGATCGCGCATTGGCGGTACGTGCCCGGCGCGATCAGGATCGTCGCATTCTGCCCGCGCACCGACATCAACGCATCGTCAAGCTTGGCAAAGCCCTGCCCGGATTCCTGCACGGTAAACGGCGCACCCGCCTGCTGCGCAGCGACGGGCGCGGCAAGCGCCAGGGCAATGATCGGCATAATCGGGCGCATGGCAAAGTTCCTTTGGGGTCGGCGTATCGCTCAACGCGGCACTATGGCTAGGTCTGAAAGTGGTTAATCACCCGCTCCGACCTACCCGGTTATTAACGTCGCGCCGCGCTGTCCCACCGCGGACCGCATCGGCACTCAAGAGCCTCATTTTCCAAAGTGGAAAATTATCACTTGCCAATATGGAAAGCGCGACCTAACACTTTCCATATTGGAAAATGAGAGGGTCAAAATGACGATTTCCCCGGAAGAGGCCAGCGCGACCCTGGCCAGCATCGATGCCTCAAAGCGGCGACTGGCAGCGGCGGCAGAGTGCCCGCCGCAGCGTCACCTGGCCTTTGCACTGTTGATGGGAACGCTGATAGCGCTGCCGGGCTTTCCAATCACGATCGTCTTCGTGCTTGAGGCATTGCTCTTCGTTGGCATCATTCTTGTCATCCGCTGGGACCGCCGACGCACCGGCATGTTCATCAACGGATATCGAATGGGCCGCACCCGGCCACTAACGTTCATCATATTGGGTGCGCTAATTGCCATCGCCTTCATTGGCATCAGGCTCAAAACTGCGGGGATCGACTGGGCGCCCTTTGCAATGGGGGGCATTGGCGCTGTTGTGGCGTATGCTTTCAGCGTCCAATGGCAGAAGGTGTTCCGTCGCGAACTGGGCGTGAGCGGTTGAGCGCATCGCGACCCTATTTCGATCCGGTGATCCACCCGCCAGCACGGCTTCAAGTCATGGCCGTACTGGCGAACGTCCAGACCGTTGAGTTCGCTGCCCTGCGCACGACGGTGGATGTCAGCGATTCTGTGATGTCAAAGCATCTGTCAGCGCTCGCCGAGGCAGGCTATGTGCGGCTGAGCAAGGCAGCGACAGACGGGCGGCAGCGCACCTGGGCGGCGATCACCCGCAAGGGGCGCGACGCGTTCGACAAGCATGTCGCGGCATTGCGGGCGCTCGCCGGGCTCCATCCAGCGCCCGCAACGCCGCCGGAGGGCCACCCCGCCGAGCCCGCGCTGCTCAATCCAGATTCGGCCTGAGCCAGCGTTCCGCTGTTGCCAGATCAATCCCGCGCCGGGTGGCGTAATCCGCCACCTGATCCGGCCCGATCCGCGCGACGCCGAAATATTCGGCTTGCGGGTGCCCGAAATAGAAGCCCGATACCGCCGCTGTGGGGAGCATCGCGAAACTCTCCGTCAGGCTGATGCCGGTGGCGTGGTGCGCGTCTAGCAGCTTGAACAGGGTCGGTTTCAGGCTGTGATCGGGGCAGGCGGGATATCCCGGTGCGGGGCGGATGCCGCGATATTGCTCCTTGATCAGCGCGTCGTTGGTCAATTGCTCATCGGGCGCATAGCCCCATAGGTCCATGCGGACATGCTGATGCAGCGCCTCTGCAAAGGCCTCCGCCAGCCGGTCGGCCAATGCCTTCAGCAGAATGTCCGAATAATCGTCGATCGCTGCCTTGAACCGCGCCAGATGCGGCTCGATACCGTGGATGCTGACCGCGAAGCCACCGATCCAGTCACCATCATGGCTGACGAAATCGGCCAGACACATATTCGCCCTGCCCTCTCGCTTTACGATCTGCTGGCGCAGAAATGGCAGGCGGACATGATCTTCATTGTCGAGGTGGATGATCACGTCATCGCCCTCTCGCCGGCACGGCCACAGCCCGACCACACCGCGTGCGTGCAGCCATTTTTCGGCAATGATCTTGTCGAGCATGGCGTTGGCATCGGCGAACAGGCTGGTCGCGCTTTCGCCCACCACTTCGTCGGTCAGGATCGCGGGGTAATTGCCTGCCAATTCCCAGGCACGGAAGAACGGCGTCCAGTCGATCAGGTCGCGCAGATGGTTCAAATCCCAGTCGCGAAACACATGCACGCCAGGCTTTTTGGCGTGGGGCGGCTTCAGCGCCATATCCGCCTCAAACGCATTGTTGCGGGCATCCTCCAGCGACGCGAGCGCGTTCTGCCCCTTGTTGGCGCGTGCGACGCGGACGGCCTCATACTCATCGGCGGTTTTCTGGACGAAATCGTCGCGGATCGTGTCGCTGACGAGCGTCGAGGCGACCCCCACCGCCCGGCTCGCGTCGAGCACATGCACCACCGGCCCGTGATAGGCGGGCGCGATGCGCAGCGCGGTGTGGACCTTTGATGTCGTCGCCCCGCCGATCAGCAACGGCATCGTCATGCCCGCGCGCTGCATTTCCTCCGCCACCGTCACCATCTCGTCGAGCGAGGGCGTGATGAGGCCGCTCAGCCCGATCATGTCGGCATCATTCTCGTTCGCGGCCTTCAATATGTCCGACCAGGGGACCATCACCCCCATATCGACCACGTCGAAGCCGTTGCACTGCAGCACCACGCCGACGATGTTCTTGCCGATATCATGCACATCGCCCTTCACGGTCGCCATGATGATCTTGCCCTTGCCGCGCGCGCCGGGCTCCTTGGCGGCTTCGATGAACGGCAGCAGATGCGCGACCGCCTTTTTCATCACACGGGCTGATTTCACGACCTGCGGCAGGAACATTTTGCCGCTGCCGAACAGATCGCCGACCACGTTCATGCCGTCCATCAGCGGCCCCTCGATCACTTCGATGGGGCGGGCAAAGCCCTGACGCGCTTCCTCGGTATCGTCGACGACATACATGTCGATGCCCTTGACGAGGGCATGTTCCAGCCGCTTGTTGACGTGCCAGCCGCGCCATTCCTCGGCTGCCTTTTCGGCGACCGCATCGGTGCCGCGAAAACTTTCGGCCAGCGTGATGAGGTTGTCGGTCGCTTCCTCTCGCCGATCCCAGATCACATCCTCGCACGCCTCACGCAGCGCAGGGTTGATGTCATCATAAATGTCGAGCTGGCCTGCGTTGACGATGGCCATGTCGAGCCCGGCGGGGATGGCATGATACAGGAACACGCTGTGCATCGCGCGGCGCACCGGCTCGTTCCCACGAAAGCTGAACGACAGGTTGGAGAGCCCGCCCGAGATATGCACGTGCGGGCAGCGCGCCTTGATCTCGGTACAGGCCTCGATGAAGTCGATGGCGTAGCGGCGGTGCTCGTCAATGCCTGTCGCCACAGCAAAGATGTTCGGATCGAAGATAATGTCTTCGGGCGGAAAGCCGATACCGGTCAGCAGCTTATAGGCGCGCTCGCAAATCTCGACCTTGCGCGCCTTGGTGTCGGCCTGGCCAACCTCATCAAACGCCATGACGACGACGGCGGCGCCGTATGCCATTACCTTGCGCGCCTGTTCCAGAAACTGCGCTTCGCCTTCCTTCATGCTGATCGAATTGACGATCGGCTTGCCGGAAACGCATTTCAGCCCGGCTTCGATCACGCTCCATTTCGACGAGTCGATCATGAAGGGGATGCGGGCGATATCGGGTTCGGCGGCGATCAGTTTCAGAAAGGTCGTCATCGCATGATGCGCGTCGAGCAGCCCTTCATCCATGTTCACATCAAGCACCTGCGCGCCGTTTTCGACCTGCTGGCGCGCAACCTCAACCGCAGCGGCATAATCATCCGCCATGATCAGCTTTTTGAACGCGGCAGAACCGGTGACGTTGGTGCGTTCGCCGATGTTGACGAAATTGGTGGAGGAGAAGGTGGTCATGCTGTCTATCTTCCCCCCTCCCGCTTGCGGGAGGGGCCGGGGGTGGGTGTGTAACGTGCCACAAGCGAGTGACTTTCGGGGGAGTTCAGGCCCACCCCCTACCCCTCCCGCAAGCGGGAGGGGGGTTTTGTTTATGCCGCCATCGTCATCGGTTCCAGCCCGGCGAGCCGCGTCACGACCGGCGGCACCGGCACCGCGCGCGCGGGCAATCCGCCCACCGCGCGGGACATTGCCGCGATGTGCGCAGGCGATGATCCGCAACAGCCGCCGAGAATGTTGACCTGTCCAGCCTCTGCCCATTCCTTCACCAACGCGGCGGTCTGTTCAGGCAGTTCATCATATTCGCCCAGTTCATTGGGCAGGCCCGCGTTCGGGTAGATCATGATCAGCGTGTCGGCGATGGCCGCCAGCGTCTTCACATGCGGGCGCAATTGCTGGGCACCGAAGGAGCAGTTCAGGCCGATCGTCACCGGCCTGGCATGGCGCACGGCGTGCCAAAATGCCTCGACGGTGTGGCCGGACAAGTTGCGCCCTGACAGATCCGTCAGCGTCATCGACAGCATGATCGGCAATTCGCGACCCAGTACCTCGCCCGCCTCGATCACCGCCATGATCCCGGCCTTGGCGTTCAGCGTGTCGAACACGGTTTCGATCAGGATGAAGTCCACCCCGCCTTCCACCAGCGCGATGACCTGTTCGAGATACACGTCCTTGAGATAATCGAAATCGATCTCGCGGTATCCGGGATCGTTGACGTCGGGGCTTAACGACAGCGTCTTGTTGGTCGGCCCGATAGCGCCTGCCACAAAGCGCGGGCGGCCATCCTTTGCGGCATATTCATCGGCCAGCCTGCGCGCGATGCGGGCAGAGGCGATGTTGATGTCGCGCACCAAATGCTCCGCGCCATAATCCGCCTGGCTGATCAAGTTCGCGCTGAACGTGTTGGTCGACACGATATCGGAACCGGCATCCAGATAGGCGCGCGTGATGGTTTCCGGCACATCGGGCTTGGTGATGGCAAGGATGTCGTTATTGCCCTTTTGATCCTTGGCCAGTTTCAAGTCGCCCGCATAATCGGCCTCAACCAGTTTCCAGTTCTGAATCTCGGTGCCGAATGCGCCATCGGTCAGCAAAATGCGCTGGGCGGCCTGGGCGAGAAGTTGGTCACGGGCAGTCATCATCGTCATCCTTCGTCACCCCGGACGTGTTCCGGGGCCCACTGAGCCAATTGAGCAATCGGGCGCGGCTCTTGTCGCCCGGTAGGCCCCGGAACAAGTCCGGGGTGACGGAAAACTATGCCGCAGCCACTTCCACAGGCACCGCCACCTTCGCCCGCAGGCCCAGCAGATGGCAGATCGCAAAGCTGAGTTCCGCGCGGTTGAGCGTGTAGAAATGCAGGTCGCGCACGCCGCCGATATACAGATTGCGGCAGAGTTCGGCGGCCAGCGTGGCGGCGATCAACTGGCGGCTGGTCGCATGATCCTCCAGCCCCTCAAACAACCGGCCAAGCCAGGGCGGCACTGCCGTGCCGCACATCGCCGACATTTTCAGGATGCTGGCAAAATTGGTGACGGGCATGATGCCGGGCACCATCTCTGCGCTGATTCCGGCCGCCACCGCATCGTCACGAAAGCGGAAGAATGTTTCCGCCTCAAAGAAAAACTGAGTGATGCCGCGTGTCGCGCCCGCATCCAGCTTGCGCTTCAGATTGTCGAGATCCTCTGCCTGATCGCGCGAGTCCGGGTGGCGTTCGGGGTAGGCAGCAACCGAAATCTCAAACGGGTGCAGCCGCTTTAGCCCCGCCACCAGATCCGCCGCATTGGTATAGCCCTGCGGGTGCGGCACGAAACCGCCCGCCCCCGGCGCATCGCCGCGCAGCGCGACGATATGGCGCACGCCTGCCTGCCAATAGGCATCGGCGATCTCGTCAATCTCGTCGCGGCTCGCCTCAACACAGGTAAGGTGAGCAGCGGCACCCAATGATGTTTCGCGCTGAATGCGCGCGACGGTGGCGTGCGTGCGCTCGCGGGTTGATCCGCCTGCGCCGTATGTTACCGACACAAAACGCGGGCCGAACGGCTCCAGCGTCTTCACCGTTTCCCACAGTGCCTCTTCCATCTTTTCCGTTTTGGGCGGGAAGAATTCGAACGACACATTTGCGTCGCCCGCCAGATCAGCGAACAACGGCGCATCCAGCGTGCGGCGTGCTTCTTCGATGTGGGAAACCGGGATTGTCATGCTGCCTTCACCTGCTTTGGCTCATTGCCGGTTTTGCGACCAAGCCATAATTTGACGGTAAGCTGACCGCCCTCGAGCGTTTCAACCTGCGACAGCGACAGCCCCGCCGCATCGAACCAGTTCGCCACCTGATCATCTGAAAAACCAAGCCGGGTATGCGCATCGCGCGCGCGCAGTTCTTCGCGGTCATGCGGTGCGAAATCAGCAATCAAAAGCCTGCCGCCGGGGTTCAACACCCGCGCTGCCTCAACAATCGCGGCACCGGGTTGCTGCGCGAAATGGAGCACATGATGCAGGATGGCGACATCGGCCTGCGCATCCGCCAGCGGCAGCGCGTACAGGTCCGCCTGACGCAGATCAGCGCGATCGAGCCCGCGCTCGGCCAGCTTGGCGCGGGCCAGCCGGAGCATTTCAGAACTGCGGTCAATGCCCAGCACCTGCGCTGCCTGTGGCCCGAACAATTCCAGCATCCGCCCGGTGCCGGTGCCGATATCGATCAACTGGCCAATCGGTTTGTTGCCAAGCACCCGGATGATTGCCGCCTCCACCTCGCTTTCTGCGATGTGAAGCGATCGGATGGCGTCCCATTGGCCGGCATTTGCCTCAAACCAGGCATTGGCTGCGGCAGCGCGGTCTGCCCGCACTGCTGCGAGCCGCGCGGCATCTGCCACCGCCCAATGATCCGGCGCATGGCTGCCCCAGCTATCGAGCGCGGCGAGCACGGGCTGCACCAGCGCGGCATCGCCCAGTGCCAGAAATACCCAGCTGCCTTCCTTGCGGCGCTCCGCCAGCCCGGCATCGCACAGAATTTTCACATGGCGCGATACGCGCGGCTGGCTTTGCCCCAGCACCTGCGCCAGCTCCCCAACGGACAGCTCCATGGATTGCAGCAACGCCATGATGCGCAATCGGCTCGCGTCGGCGAGCGCGCGGAAAATGTCGAGGGCGAGGGTCATTGCTGATACGATATAAAGATATCTTTATATGTCGTCAATGATTCCTGCCGCCGCGCATCCTGATTGCGCCACGCTGCACCCTGGTTTAGCCTTCATGCGTTGTCGCACCTGAACCCATCCCCCCCATTACCGATCTGAAAAAGGACCCGCGATGAAAAAGCTGACCAATGTTACGATCATGGCCGCAGCCGCCATTGGGCTGGCCGCGTGTTCGCCCAATGCGCAAAACGAATCTGCTGAGGCCGCAGAAGCCATCACCGCAGACGCCAATGCCACGATGGGCGAGGCCATCAACGACACCGATGCCGCCGCCGATCAGGCCTTTGGTGCTGCTGAAAACGCGATTGACCGGGCGGGCGTGAAAATTGGTAATGTGGCCGACGCCGCCGGGAATGAGATTGACGAATAATCCCATGAAACGCGCAATCCCCGTGCTGGCGCTGCTGCTGGCCGCCTGTAGTGCCCCGGCAACCGATGAAAGCGGTGCCTCGCCCGGCGAGGCGCAGGCGCTGAACGAAGCGGCAGCGATGCTGGATGACAATAGCGTGTCGGCCAATATGGTTGCCGACAACGCCACCGATCAGGAAACCCGATGACCAACCTTCGCCGCCTTGGTGCCACCGATCTTTCCATCGCGCCCCTGGTGCTGGGTGGCAATGTGTTTGGCTGGACGGCGGACAAGGCCACCAGTTTTGCCGTTCTCGACGCGTTTGTCGCGGGTGGCGGGACGATGATCGACACCGCCGATGTGTATTCGGCATGGGCACCGGGCCACAAAGGCGGCGAATCCGAAACCGTCATCGGCGAATGGCTGAAAGCGAGCGGCAAGCGGAATGCGGTGCAGATCGCGACCAAGGTTGGCATGCTGCCTGGTGAGGGTGGCACAAAACTGGCCCCCGCCCGTATCGCGGCGGCGTGTGATGCATCGCTTGCGCGGCTGGGTATCGATACGATCGACCTGTATTTCGCGCATCAGGACGATGAAGATGTGCCGCAAGAGGCTGCGCTGGAGGCGTTTGGCAAGCTGATCGACGCGGGCAAAATACGCGTGGTGGGCGCGTCAAACTTTTCCGCTGCACGGCTTAAATCAGCGCTTGATCTGGCGACCGCGCATCACTTGCCGCATTATCACGCGCTGCAGCCCGAATATAACCTTGTCAGCCGCCATAAATTTGAGGGCGAATTGCAAGACCTG
>JBBSCC010000128.1:0-8654 GCA_038250735.1 Sphingomonadales bacterium
ACGGTTGCCGATGCGACCCCGGTTACCCTGCCACCGGCCTCTGTAAAGCTGCGAGTCAGGCTGCTGGAGCCATAGGCACCGTCCTGAAAGTTCGCATCGAACAGGCCGTTTGCGGCGGTGCGCGGGGCAAAGCTGCTCTGTGACCATATGCCACCGCCCATCGCCTTGCGCCCGGCAAGCGCGCCAGCATCACACGCATGTTGCAGCCGCGTCTTGGTGATGTAGAGCCGACTCATGTCGATGCCGCCCCCCACCATGCCCGCCAGCGGAATCAACGCTGCGCCAACAATCGCAATGGTGTTGCCGCGCACATCACGGGCCAGCCTGCCCAGAAAACCGCGCGCGGCGGTGATCGGCGTCAACGATCCCCAGCGCCGTGGTGCTGCATTTGGCTGTCGCTGGTTTGTGGTCGACATGATGGCGCACCGTTCCCGATTGGCATTTGACGAGCGGCATCCATGTTCCCCGCAGCACTAACCGGCTCTCAAGCGAGGAAGTGAAAATGGCGGAAACCATCATTGCAGATCCGGAACGGGCGCTGGTGCTGAGCTATGCACCGCGCGAGCACCGGGGCGGGCTGGCCGCGTTATGGGCGCTGGACGAGATGCTGGGCGCGATATTGCGCAGCGGGCGCGACCCGATGGTGACGCAACTGCGGCTGACATGGTGGCACGAGGCGCTGTGTCGGCTTGATCAGGCACCGCCACCGGCGCAGCCGTTGCTGAAGCAGCTCGGGCGTGACGTGCTGCCAAGCGGCGTGACCGGGGCGGCGCTGGCAGCGATGATTGATGGGTGGGAAGTGCTGGTCGATCCCGATCCGATCTCCGATAACGCGCTGGTCGATTATGCCTATGCGCGCGGGGGCGGCTTGTTTGCGGCGGCGGGGGTGATGCTGGGCAGCATGCGCGATCCGGTTCGATTGGCGGGGCAGGGCTGGGCGCTGGTTGATCTGGCGCGGCATAGCGGCGATTCGGCGCTGGCAGCGCGTGCGCTGGCGCTGGCCGGGCCGCTGCTGGATACGGCGATGGCGGGGCGGTGGCACCGCGCGGCTCGGCCGATCGGGATGTTGGCGCGGCTGGCCATGGCGGATGCAAGTGCCGGGACGCTGCCGTTGCCGCATCAGGGGGCTCCAGCGCGCCTGTTACGGATGCTGCGCCACCGCGTGACCGGACGATAGGGTTTCGCCAGCCGCCGCAACGCGTTATTCCAGATGCAGATGGGGGAGAGCGCGGCGATGTGGCGATATCTGGCGGCGGGACTTGGCGGGCTGATGCTGATCGTGGTGGGCTATATGTTCGTTACCGGTGGCGCGCCGCCCCGATCCGGGCTGCCCGGCGCCCCGGCACTAGCGGGGATGACAGGGCAGGACGGTGGATTGCCCGATGGCGCACCCGAAGCATCTGCCAAAACCCGCGAGGAAAAGCGTTTTGGCCGGTATGACAAGGATAAGGATGGGGCGATTACCCGCGCCGAATATCTGGCGTCTCGGCGAAAGGCTTATGCGCGGCTCGACACCAATGGCGACGGCCAGCTCTCGTTTGACGAATGGTCGGTGAAAACAACCGGGCGCTTTTTGGCGGCTGATGCGGACAAAAACGGCGCGATGAGCCCTGCCGAATTCGCCACCACCGCCCCCAAACGCCGCGCCAAGGCGACACCGAAATGCGTTTGCCCGGCCCCCGCCGTAGAGGGTGGGGAGGACAATTAAGCCGCCATCCATGCCGCTAGCGCGGTGCGGGCGCGGCCAGTGTACATCCGCTTGCGATCCGCCTTTTTGGTGCGGCCCTCGATGGGCGGGAACAGCCCGAAATTGACGTTCATCGGCTGGTAGGTATCGGCCACCGCCGCACCGGTAATGTGGTGAAGCAGCGCGCCTAAAGCGGTTTCCACAGGCGGTGGGGTCAGCGCGCGCCCGGCCAGTTCAGCCGCAGCAAAGCGACCCGCGATCAGGCCGATGGCCGCACTTTCGATATAGCCCTCACACCCGGTGATCTGCCCGGCAAAGCGGATATGCGGGCGCGATTTCAGCCGCAGCGTGGGATCAAGCAATTCGGGCGAGCGGATAAACGTGTTGCGGTGCAATCCCCCCAGCCGCGCGAATTCGGCATTTTCCAACGCCGGAATCGTGCGGAACAGCCGCACCTGCTCAGCGTGTTTCAGCTTGGTTTGAAAGCCAACGATGTTCCAAAGCGTGCCGCTCGCATTATCCTGCCGCAACTGCACCACGGCATAGGGCCAGCGCCCGGTGCGCGGATCATCCAGCCCGACGGGCTTCATCGGGCCATAACGCAGCGTATCCACCCCGCGCGCGGCCATCACCTCAATTGGCATGCAGCCTTCAAAATAGGGCACGTCTTCCCAGTGCTTGAACTCGGTTTTTTCGCCGTCGATCAGCCCCTGGTGAAACGCCAGATACTGTTCTTTGTTCATCGCACAGTTGATGTAATCCGCCGTTTCTCCCTTATCCCAGCGCGACTGCATCCATGCGACGGACATATCGATGCTGTCGTGATGGACGATGGGTGCCAGCGCATCAAAGAACGCCAGCGCATCCTTGCCGGTGGCATCACCAATGCTGTCCGCCAGCCCCGGTGCGGTCAGCGGGCCGGTGGCGATGATGGTGGGGCCGTGGGCGGGCAGGGCGTCCACCCGCTCGCGCACTATGGAAACATTGTGGTGCGCCATCAGCGCGGCGGTGACGCCCGCCGAAAAATCATCGCGGTCCACCGCCAGTGCGGAACCGGCGGGCACCCGGTGCTTATCCCCCTCACGCAGGATGAGCGACCCTAGGTCGCGCATTTCGGCATGGAGCAGCCCGACCGCATTCGCCTCTGCATCATCCGACCGGAAGCTGTTGGAACAGACGAGTTCGGCCAGCCCATCGGTCTGGTGCGCGGGCGTCATCTCCCCCGAACCACGCATTTCGGATAGTTTTACGCGAAACCCGGCCTCGGCGAGCTGCCAGGCAGCCTCTGATCCCGCCAGCCCGCCGCCGATGATGTGAACGTCATGTGTCATGCGCGGCTGATAGCGGGCCAATGCGTCGATGACAAAGGGCGCAATGTCTGCCAGCGATTATCGGCAAAGGGGCAGGCCACAGATGGTGCGAAAAATGATTTTGGGGGCCGCGTTGCTGGCGGGTGCCACCTTTCTGCCCGCGTCGTGGGTGATGGCCGATGGCGCGGCGCTGGTGGTGTGGAAGGGCGCGGGCGTGGCGTTGCTGGCGATCTGGGCGGCGCTACAGGCGAGATCGGTGGACGGGTGGCTGCTCGCGGCGGTGCTGGCGCTGGGCGCGGCGGGGGATGTGTTGCTGGAGGTGGCGGGGCTGACGGTGGGGGCGTGCGCGTTTTTGGCCGGGCATCTGGTTGCCATCGTCCTTTATGCGCGGAACCTGCGGCCAATCACCTGGGCGGCAGATGGACCGATTGCGGCGGCGCGTTTGCTGGTCATTCCGCTGCTCGCGTTCAGCTTCCCTGCGGATCGCGCGGCGGCACCGGGGATTGCGCTCTACGCCACTGGCTTGGCGGCGATGGCGGCAATGGCCTGGCTCAGCCGGTTTCCGCGCAATCTGGTTTCATTTGGCGCGCTGCTGTTTGCGGTCAGCGATTTGTTGATCTTTGCGCGGCTGGGGCCGCTGGCCGGATCGATCATCCCCGATCTGCTGGTGTGGCCGCTATATTTTGGCGGGCAGGCGATGATTGCCGTTGGGGTGGCCCGAATGGTTGCACGCGACGAAGGGCCAGCACCTGCTTTGTGAGGCGTGGCGGCGTAGAGCGGCCAACTACTGTACATTGAGCGAACGACCACGCGCGCCGCGTGTCGCGGACCGCCTTGGGGGTCGCGCAACAAAAAGGGGCCGCCCGGATTACGCCGGACGGCCCTTTTTTCGTGTGGTGCTACTCGATCAGCCTTCGACGGTGTCGTCGGCTGCCGGTTCGGCTTCGGCCACTGGCGCATCGCCAGCGATTTCACCGGGTTCAGCGTTGGGATCATAATCCTCGGTGAAGCCGGCTTCGTCCTTTTCGAACATTGCCTCCATCACGTTGACGCCCTTGGCCTGCATTTCGGCTTCTTCAGGCGAACGCGCGATGTTCACCTTGATCGCGACGGACACTTCAGGGTGAAGCGATACCTTCACGTCATAAATGCCAATGGCCTTGATCGGCTTGTTCAGCACGATCGCGTTCTTTGGCACCTTATGGCCTTCGGCTTCCAGCGCCTCGACCAGATCGCGAACCGCGACTGAACCGTAGAGCTGACCCGTGTTCGACGACTGGCGGATCATCGTGACGGTAACACCGTCGACCGACTTTGCCTCTTCCTGCGCAACCGAACGGCGCGCGGCATTTTCAGCCACGATCCGCTCACGGTTCGATTCGAACACCTTACGGTTGGCAGCGTTCGACCGCAGCGCCTTTTTGTTGGGGAGAAGGAAGTTGCGGGCGAACCCGTCCTTCACCGTGACGACGTCGCCGATGGCGCCGAGCTTTTCGACGCGTTCCAGCAGAATGACTTCCATGTCAGCCGCTCCTTACTTAACGATATAGGGCAGCAGGCCCAGATGACGGGCGCGCTTGATCGCCTGGGCGAGCTCACGCTGCTTCTTCGCGCTCACCGAAGTGATGCGCGACGGGACGATCTTGCCGCGTTCGGACACAAAGCCCTGCAGCAAACGAACGTCCTTATAGTCGATCCGGGGCGCGTCCTTCGCGGAGAAGGGGCAGCTTTTACGACGGCGGAAAAATGGGCGTGCCATTGTCTATAAACTCCTTATTCGCCGTCGAAGTCACGACGGGGGCGGTCACCGCGATCACCACGGTCGCCGCGAGGTCCATCACGATCACCACGATCTGGGCGGTCGCCGCGCTCACCGCCGCGGCGGCTGTCACGATCGCGATCACCCTTGCGCATCATTGCCGACGGGCCGGCTTCCAGCGCCTCAACCTTTACGGTCATGTAGCGGATGATGTCTTCGTTGATCTGGGTCTGGCGCTCCAACTCGGCGACAACGCCCGCTGGCGCGTCGATTTCGAGCATCACGTAATGCGCCTTGCGGTTCTTTGCGATCCGGTAAGCGATCGAACGCAGGCCCCATGACTCGGTCTTGGTAACCTTGCCCTTATTGTCTTCGATGATCTTGGTGGCGTTTTCCGCCAGTGCATCCACCTGCGCCTGTGCCAGATCCTGGCGCGCAAGGAACACGTGCTCGTAAAGAGCCATGTCTTGTCCTTCATCTTGGCCGATTGCTGACCATCCGCACCATGCGAAGGCCCCTCCGGCTGTCGTCTCAATTAGCGTCGTCTAAAATGCAAAGCGGGGCGAAGAGACGCACTCTTCACCCCAGCGATGCTGCTGCCATAACGAATTTGGGGTGGTTGGCAAGGCTTTGTGCGGCGGACCTGGCCCGCGCCGTCTGCCTTTACGCGCCGTAAGCCGCCCGGGGGATGGCCAGCGGTGGTGGCATCAAGAAGGATGATTGCTGGCCGTCTTCGCTTTCTGGGCCATCATCGCGCGGTACGGCTGGCGGGGTAGGCAGCTTTACCGCGCGGCATTTGCCCGGATAATCCCAGAATTCGATGCAAATAATCGCTTCACGGTCGATTCGCGCGATTGCCCAGCCTTTTTTGCCGCCCAACAGCTCAAATTCCACCTCGACCTGGTACGTGCCACGGCGCGATTTTGTGCGGCGGGTGATCGTCAAGGTTTCTGGCCGCAGCCGATCATAGGTCCAGCCATAGGAATCGAGTTCGACGGAGGCGAGCACCCGATCGTCCACCGAATCATTGCTCGCGATCACGGACCGCAGAAACTCAATCCGCCGCGCCGCTTGCAGGGCGGCAAGGCGCTGGCGCGCACGCTCTGCATAGTCATTCGTTTTCGTTGCCACGGTTTCAAAGCTGAGCGTGAGTTGGTTTGCTGCGCCGCCAACGCTTTTGACGGTGCCGACAAACCCTTCACGGTTGCACTGGCCTGACCATACTGAACCGTCGGTAAGATCGAACAGGCGGCACTGCGAACCCTGACGCCGACCGATCAGCCCGCTGTCCCGCAACCCGCCGGACCCCCGGAAGGTGCCGCGTACAACCACGCCGTCAAATTCAAGATCAACCTGCAAGCTGCCGCCGATGCGGACCGGGCAGCGCTGATCAGGGCGCAAGCAGTCGCGCGACGGCTTATGCGCGTCGCCCATGCGCGCGGTGGTCAACTCGCCGCTGTGATTGCCAAAATAGCTGACCTTGCCGTGAAAATCGTCTGACAGTCCGTCGGCCCGGCTGGCGGACACATCATCGGCAGGTCGCGCCGCAGCGGGGGCGGACGCGAGCGCCAGCGAGGAGAAAAACAGCGCCGCAACAAAGCTGATCCGCAACATGGCCATTTCCCCTTGGTTACGCTTCGTCATAACAGCATGGTTGGCGATAAGCGAGCATATGACGCTATGACGTCATATTGCACGCGATCTGTGCCCGTTAAGCAAGCTTCCACCCTATTTCGATAATCCTGTCATGTGGAAAGCGCGCAATCAACCTCTCCGTCACCAGCCCCGCCGTTTTGGCAGTCGCACAACCTTGTTGCCGCGCTGGCAATCGTGCTGGCGATGGGTTTGGCCGTGTCGATCGGCTGGACCGGCTTCATGGCGTCAGACGATTCGCTGTATTTTGTGGGTGCCGAACATTGGCTGCGCGATCCGCCCTTTGCCGGGGATAACCACTGGACCACGCGGTTTCCGCTGCTGTGGAGCTTTGCGGCGATGCTGCTGATATTCGGGCGCGGTTTCGTTGCCTTTGCGGCCACGGCCTTGCTTTGGTACGGCGTGCTGATTGCACTGGTCGGGCTGTTTGCAGCGCGTATCGGCGGCGCGCGGACCGGGTGGATTGCCGCCATGATCGCTGCCACTTTGCCGGTGATCGTCGCCAATGCGACCACGGTGGGCGTCGATTTGCTTGAAACATCGCTGATGCTGGGCGGGGCCTGGTTGCTGGGGGAGGGCGGTGATCGCCGCGCTGCATTGTTGCGTGGGCTGGCGGCGGGCGTGTGTTTTGGCACTGCGATCATCTGTCGTGAGACATCGTTGTTATCGCTGGTGGCGATGGGACCGCTTTTCCTGATCGGCCGACCCGTCAGCCGATCGGCGATGGTTGCGGCGGGGGTTGGCCTGGTGCTCGTGCTGGGCGGGGAAGCGCTGTTCCAATGGGTGCTGACCGGTGATCCGCTGCGCCGCTATGCAATCGCCTTCAACCATGATTCGCACATTGATCGGGCGGCCAATCATGAGGGCAATTTGCTGGTTCACCCGGCGATTGATCCGCTGCTGGTGCTGCTGATCAATGATGATTTTGGGCTGTTGTTCTGGGTGGCGGGGCTGGGGGCGGTGGTCGCGCTGCGCCGCGGCTGGGCGATCGCGCGTCCGGGGCCGCTGGTTGTGCTGGCGGCCATGGCGCTGGCTGATTTCGTGCTGGTGGCGGTGTTGACCGAAAAACTGGTGCTCAACCCGCGTTATTTCATGCTGCCGGCGATTGTGGCGGTGGTGGTATCGGCGCTGTGGCTTAGCAAGTTACCGGGCAGGTGGCGCTGGCCGGTGCTGGCAGGCATGCTGGCGATCAACCTGTTGATGTTGAGCGTGGGCAACGCCCATCCGCGCTGGGAAATGGAGGTGCTGATCGAGGCGAGTCGCGCCCACCCGGGCGAAATGATCAGCGGCGATCCGGTGATGGTGCGCCGCGCGAGCCAGCCGATGCGTTTTGCCGGTCGCGCCAATATTCGATACGCTCCCGCCAGCGCAGGCGGGTTGTTGGTCGCCCCGTTGGGCAGGGCACCGGCGGGAGAGATTGTGGCGCAATTTCCCTCACCGCCGACGCGGCTTGGCGCGCTGATCGATGCCACCGGATTGCGTAAATTTGTGCCCGCCGTGCTGCACCGCCGCATGTTCGCGCCCAGCGAAACGGTTGTGCTGGTCCGCACGCCGCGCTGAACCGTCCGGTGGTGCGAATGCTTGCCAGCGTCGTCGCACGCTCCTAACGGGGCCGCTTCCAGCGGCAATTAGGAGCCAGGATCATCCGCGCTTTTCTCTTCCCCGGACAGGGCAGCCAAGCCGTCGGCATGGGCCGTGCGCTCGCCGATGCCAGCCCCGTCGCCCGCGAAGTCTTTCAAGAAGTCGACGAGGCAATTGGCCAAAATCTGTTCAAGCTGATGACCGAAGGGCCTGACGATGAGCTGACCCTGACCGAAAATGCCCAGCCTGCCATCATGGCAAACGCCATCGCCACATTGCGCGTGCTGGAGCGGGAAGGGGGCATCCGCATTTCCGAAAAAGCGCAGTTCGTCGCTGGCCATTCGCTGGGTGAATATACCGCGCTGTGTGCCGCAGGCGCGATTGCGCTGCCGCTGGCTGCGCGATTGCTCAAAATTCGTGGGCGGGCGATGCAGCATGCAGTGCCCGTTGGTGTTGGCGGCATGGCGGCATTGCTGGGCGCGACGCTGGAACAGGCACAGGCGATTGCCGATGCGGCGGCGCAGGGCGAAGTGTGTGCCGTCGCCAATGATAATGCCGCCGGGCAAGTCGTCATCTCCGGCCATATCGGCGCGATTGAGCGTGCGGTGGCGATGGCAAAGGACATGGGCGCGAAACGCGGCATGATGCTGTCGGTATCAGCACC
>JBBSCC010000129.1:0-8536 GCA_038250735.1 Sphingomonadales bacterium
CGAGACGTACACGCTGGGGAGCCAGGCCTGGGAGGCATACATTCTCTGACTGCTGACGGTGTTGGACGGATAGGCCGTGATGGGGGTGCCAGGAAAATCGGGGTGGCTGGTGTGCCGCAGACCCGATGTGGGCAGGCAGGGACCTGTAGGAAGCCGTTGTCATCCAATGTGATTGAAGCTCCCTGTCAGGCCGGACGGGCAGAAGGGGTCGACATGACAGGAGTGCCTGATGGGCATCGAAATATACAATCCCGATGGGACCTAAAGGACCAAAAAGTTATCGTTTTTCTATATAGATAGAGACACGTCATCATGAAGACTTTATGGGCCCCGAGCACCTAGAGGGCTCACCGAACGACCCTGAAGGCCCTTTACGGCGAATGGACCCATCATCACCCTGGCATCATCATCTCTCCAGCTCATTCAGGGAACCTTGGGCACTCAAGGGTCACGGCTGGACGGCCAGGGACTGGTTGCCATATCGGCGCTGCTCGAGGCCCTCGAGGACGGACTGAATGGCCGCCTGCAAGCCAGATATTATCTTTCGTCCATTGATCCAGGGATGGGCAAGACACTGTCCATGTCCTGTTTCCTCAGGGCCTGGAAGGACGAAGAGTTCCGTCCGGCCTCAAGTGTCCTGGTGGCGGTCGGTCGCCTTGACCACATCGGTGCGCTAATCAGCAACGCTGGCCTTGCTCAGTCAGACGTAGCTGTCGTGACCAGCGATGAGAACGTCAATGCCCTTGGTGTCCCTGAAGGCCGTCACAGGTCCGCCCCGGTCATGCTGACGACACACGAGATGATCCGAAGTCGCACAAGGAACACTGCATTTTCTGATGCGTCATCCTTCCACTTTCAGGGTCACTCACGGACACTGCGCATCTGGGATGAGACGTTGGTCCTGGCCAAAGGTGTCGTGCTTCGCATTGATGATCTTAGCGCTCTCGCGAAGGACTACCGGCAAAGCAATCCTGGGCTGATAGCTGCCGTGGAGGACTGGCAGCAGCAATTGGCCTCGCTTGAGCCCGATCGGGTGGTGACGGTCCCATCGGACTTCGCCGACCTAATACCGGGCTACTTCAGGAAGGGTCGCCACAACGACACCTTAAGGGCCCTGTCGGACCTATCCGGTCGTGAGGTGCTGTACGTCAAAGACCCGGGCCAGGGTGGAGCGTTGGCAGGGTTCAGCCCAGGGCTGCCCGACGATCTCATGCCCATGGTGATCATGGACGCATCTGGCAGGGTCCGTCCGACCTATCAGCTCTGGGACCAGCATCGCGGGACCCTTGAGCGCCTCCCAGACGCCGTGAATGACTACAGCAACCTTGAGGTCCACCTTTGGCAGCGTGGGAGCGGCAAGGTCAGCATGGCACGCTCGGAGGCCAGGGCAACAGTGGTCAATGCCGTGGCTGCGATCATCAACCAGGATGCCACCAGCAAGTGGCTCGTGGTCCACTACAAGGACATTGCAGAGATTGTCGACGAGCTGCGGCTGATCGTTGATCACGACGCTGACAGCCGGGTCGCATCGCTGACCTGGGGTATGCACGATGCCACCAACGAGTATAAGGACTATGAGAATGTCATCGTGGTCGGCCAGCTGACGTACGGCGGCCTGAACGTCCAGGCATTGGCCTGTGGCGCTGCAGGGTCACCGCTTGCGGACCTCCATGCAATTGATACCACCGACTTCCAGTGGGGTGAGTTCCAACACAACCTGCTGCAGGCGCTGTCGAGGGCATCGGTGCGGAAGAGCGTTAATGGGGTTGCGGGTCGCTGCAAGGCCTACGTCATCGCGACGCCATCAGAGCAAACCGATCGGCGGGTTGCAGACACATTTCCTGGGTGCCAGATGGTAGCCTGGGTGCCCCCGCAGCTGCCGCTAGCGGGCCATGTTGCCCAGGCTGCCCAGTTCTTGAGGGATACCTTCAGCGACAGCGCGGTACGGCAGGTCAGCAAGGGCACTGTTCGGACACATCTGGGCATGCGTGCTTCCAACTTCAGCCGTGACATCCTGAAGCATCCCCAGTTCATCGAATTCCTCGAAAATGAGGACATCAGAACATACAAGCACCAGTTCCTGAACCCTAAGGTCCACTTCACCACAAAGACAGGGGAGGGCTGGGTGTGGGATGGGCCCGAACTGGCGACGGCTGAGGAGCCCTGAGGAAACCGACGCGGATGAAGTTCATCGGGGTAGCGCGGGCCACCTCATGATCGGGCAGACGTCGCGATGCCCCCCAGCCGACCTGCAGGTACTGGCGAGACCTCGAGGCCAACCGGCCCCGTTGGCGCAGCTTGCAGTTGAGGTCCCCACGGGTGTTCGTGGGGCGTATCGATAACTAGGTTCCCGGAACCATAAATCGCGGAAACGTCGCCATCGCCTCTGCTTTCGCGGTGATTGAAGGTGGCCCATACACGCGACCGGTTGTCTTGGGAGCGTGGCCCTGGATCATATCAGCCATGCGCTCCTCCATTTTGATGTCATATGACTTCGACTTGAAGACGTGCCGCCAAGCATGATTGGGCATGATCGCCTTGTCGGTAATCCCTACTGTTTTGCGGACCCATTCTGCGATTTTTTCACCGACCTTTTTGTAGGGCGCGTGATCGGCCCTATCTATCCTTGCGGTTCCCGGGTCATAAAAAATGGGGCCGTCCCTCAACTTCTCCAACTCACCCAAAAAGCCTTGCGCGATGACATGCTCATGGATCGGCACGATGCGGGCTACTTGCGTCTTCACCGTGCCCGCCTCAGGCGTGATCCGCATTACCCAAACGTCTTCGGACCGATACACATCGAACGTTCGGAGCTGGGTAATCTCGTTTACACGTGCGCCACTGTATGCGCAGAGCCAGGGCACCCAACGCCTGGCGAGAATGTTGCCTCTGGCCATGCGAGGGCTTGCAGGGACCAAACTTGCCGAAAGGATTGCGATGGCCTCGTCATGCGTGAATGTACGATCGCGCAATTTCGGTGTTTTGGGCACACGTACTTTGACCTCTGATGCGACGTTGTTCTTCAATAACTGCTCCTCGACCGCGTAGCGCAGCATGGCACGAAGCGAGACGATGTACTTGTCACGAACTGTCACCGGCGCACGCCGCCTTCCCTGGCTGGTAGGTTCAATCAACAGCTTGTCGCGCCAGTCCCGGATGTTTGACGCTGTGATCTGCGACGCATCATCATGGCCCAGAAACACGATCAGTTTCTCAATGTAGCGACGCCACTCGCGACGAACGCCCGCGCTGATTTCCTGCTTGTCAGCGTATGCTTCAAACGTCTCAAGAAGGGGCACTTTCGTATGCGCGAGTTGTCTCGCAGGGGTAGACTGGACCGGGGTCGGCGGTGTGGGCACATCATGGCCCTCAAGGCGGAGCACCATATCGTCGCCTGCTGCAATCGCAGCATCATTCAGCGCCCGACATAGGTGTGCGAGCCCGTCGCTGTCATTCGGGTTCACAACCATGCCGTTCGCATTGGTCAGCTCTGTGGCGTCTTCGCTCCAACACTCGACAATGGCGTCAAGGTCGCCCTCCGCCCTCATTCGCCGATACTTGGGAAGGGTCCACTCAAGTGTTTCGCGCCGCTTCCCTGCCCATCGCTGGCCCTCGTGGCCGGTCCATGATGACGTATAGCAGACGCCTCGGGCCCGAAGGTCTGCCGCGACCGCATTGAACAAGGCCTTGGGCTCTGGCGACCATCGTTCGTCCTCGTCGTCACGAAGGAGCTCAACCCGGAAACTCTCGGCCAAAAATGCAACTGTCGGCCTGCTGAGATCATCGAAGGCCCCAGCCTGGCGCTTTCTGGCCGCCGCGACGATTGCATCATAAGCTTTTCCAGCGACTTCATGACGCGCGAACAGGCCGGGTGAGCCCTTCATGCCCAGCGAAACCTTATGCTCGGCCCACTTCAGCTCTTCCTTGCCGGGGATGAACGGAAGAAGTTCGGGGGGGAATGCTCTACGGAAATCGACGCGGCCAGTGCTGTGTGTTTTGGTGAATTTCACTACCAAGCCCATGTTGCTCTTGTACCTTCGCCATGTACCGTGACGAAGCCAGAAAGCACGTAATTCAGGGGTTTGCCTGAGATATCAAGCCTCTAATTGAGGCTGGTGCCGCTTACAGGACTCGAACCTGTGACCCCCGCATTACGAATGCGATGCTCTACCAGCTGAGCTAAAGCGGCGCCTGGTGCGACGCGCACTTTGATGGCGTCAAGATCGCGGCCCCTATCAGACGGGTTGCTGGCTGGCAAGCCGCCCCCGCTGCACGTTTATCGGCCAGCATGTCGGGCTTGGCGATCCCGCTCAAATTCCTGCGGCGCGCTTTACAGAAGATTTACCACAATCGGGCAGAAGGGATGTGGAATCGGGCACCTGCCCAATGGGGAAATGCGCATGGACACGCTCCGCGGGTTCGAAGAAGATCGTTCTGACCGTCACGACGTGGACAGCCACGATCAGGCTGATTTGCACGTGGATGATAATCCCAGGATGGATATCGGCACTGATGAGCGCCGCATGCACGTGCGCGCCTATAATCACTGGGTATCGCTGCTAAAGGCGCGCGCCTATCCCTGCATTGAGGATCTGGACCCTGAAAATATCGCTGATTTCGGGCCGCACAGCGTGCTGCTCGATTTCACCGGCGGCATAGACAACCCGGCAATCCAGTTTCTGGGCAAGGCGTTGCGCGAAGAATGCGCGCTCGATTTCAGCGTTACGCATATCAATCAAGTGCCCAGCCGCTCGCTGCTTTCAAGGCTGACGGATCATTATCTGCAGATCATTGCCAACCGCGCGCCGATTGGATTTGAGGCAGAGTTCGTCGGCACGCGCGGCCACAACACGATGTATCGCGGCATTTTGATGCCGTTTTCGTCGGATGATGACACGATTGATTTCATTTACGGCGTCATTAACTGGAAAGAGCTGGTCGATGCGCAAACGCAGGCGGCATTGACCGCCGAAGTGGCGGAATCAGTGCGCACCGCCGCACGCGCCGCGGTTACCGCCCCCGCCTGGGCAAGTGGGCCAAGTGCGGAAATGGGGGACGCGTTTGACGCCAAGTTACCACTTGACCCTCTGCCGCATGATCTGACTGATGGGGCAGATGATTTCACCACCGCTGGCGACATCGGTCTGTTCGGTCCGCTGGCAGACCAACTGATGCTGGCCCAGCAAACTGCTGCCGCTGCACGTGCGTCCGACACGCGCAGCCGTGCCGCATTGTACCGGGCGCTTGGCCGCGCGTTTGATTTTGCCACCGCCACCAATAACGATCCTGCCGGCTATGCAGCATTGCTTTGCGCAGCAGGCATTGGCGAACAGGCGCGCGCGCCGATGACGCCGATCGTCAAGCTCGTTTTTGGTGCCGATTATGACAAGACGCGGATCACCGAATTTGCATCGGTGCTCGCCCACGCCCGACGCTGCAACGTCCCAAGCGGCGCATTGGCTGACTTCCTCGACATGGCCGAGGGCGGGATCAAAGGGATTGTTGGCGCCGAACGGGCGCTGCGCCGACCTGCCGCCAAACCTGATCCATTGACGGCGGCGGCGCGTGTTTTTGCCGACCGCACGCCCCTGACGACGATTGATTTTGCAACGGGGCTGGAAAGCGGGGCCTTTGTGCTGCTGGTGGCACGCACAGGCGTTGACGGGTCAGTTGACATCATGGGCAGCGTTTCCGCCGCCGATGCAGGTGCCGCAGCACTGATCGGCAAAGCCGCCCGCAAACGCTGATCGGTGGCGCAGCGGCCATCCGATAGCCAATTGAGCACCGGATTTGCTGCACTATGGCTTGAGCAACGGCGCGACCCGGCGCATAGCGGGATATGGTCAAAGCCACGCTGAAATCACTGTCTGACGCGCTTGCTGTCAGGCTTGTCGAGGGGGCCCTGCCGGGCGAGTTGGAGGGGTTCGGCAAGGCCGAGCGGGCAGAGGCTGCGCGCTTCATGGCCGCTACTGCCGGTCAGCGCGACCCCGGCACCCCGCGTCTGGACCTTGAAACGATTGCAGGCGACGCCGCACACCGCAAGATGCGGCTGGCAATCGTTAATGATGATATGCCGTTTCTGGTCGATTCGATCGCCGCCGCAATCAGCGCGCACGACATTGCGATCGACCGAATCATCCACCCCGTGCTGCCCGTTGAACGTGACAATGACGGCGCTTTGCTAGGCGTCGGGCAAGGCAAGCCCGAATCGATGATCTATATTGAGATGGAGCGCGCAGATGCCCGCGTCCGTCGCGCGTTGCTGGGCGATCTTGAGCGCGGTCTGGCCAATGTGCGCGCTGCGGTGGGCGATTGGCTGACGATGCAGGCGCGGCTGAGCGATGATGCCGCCTTGCTTGCCCGCACGACGATTGCAGAGGTGCGCGAGGGCGCGGCTTTGCTCGACTGGTTTGCTGATCGCAAGATGACATTGCTTGGCTATGAACGCTGGAACCGCGACGGCACGGTGAGCGAACAACTGGGCATTACCCGGCAGAGCCAGCCCGTGCCGCTGTTGGCAGATAACTCACGCGCGCTGGCGCTGGCGTGGTTTGAGGAGGGAAATGCACCGCCGCTGGTGGTGAAATCCAACCTGATTTCCAGCGTGCATCGCCATGTGCCGCTCGACCTGGTGATCGTGCCGGTGCGCGACGGGAAAAAGATTACCGGGCTTTCAATCCATGCCGGATTATGGACCAGCGCAGCGCTCGGCGCGCCCCCGCAGACGGTGCCCGTACTGCGAGCGCGGCTGGAAATGCTGGAGAAAAAGCTTGGCTTTGATCCGCGCGGCCATACTGGCAAGGCGCTGAATCATGCGCTGGGCGCATTGCCGCATGATCTGGTGACAGCGTTCGACCAGGCATCGCTGGAACAAGTATCGCTGACCGCGATGTCGCTGGCGGACCGGCCGCGAGCAGAAATGGTGCTGGTGCGCAGCATGCTGGGGCGGCACATGTTCGCGTTTGTGTGGCTGCCGCGTGATGACGTGTCGACGGCACGGCGCGTTGCGATTGGCGACATGCTCGCCCAGGCATCAAACGGCGTTTTGCTCAGTTGGTCAATTGCGCTGGAAGACGGCGTTATTGCCATGATCCGCTACACGTTTGATCTGCGCGGCGATGGCCGGATGCCGGCGGCGGCACCGCTGAACCAGCGGCTGCAGCATATGGTGCGTGGCTGGGTGCCTGCGGTTGAAGCGGCGCTTGGCGAGGGGCTGGAGCCCACCCGGGCGGCGCGGCTCGCGTTGCGCCACGCAGCTTCGTTTCCGGAAAGCTATCGCACGGTCAATACGGCCGCAGAGGCCGCGCGCGATATCGAGCGGCTGGCAACGCTGCAGGATGGCAGCGCCCGATCAGTCCGGCTGTATCAGGCAGCCAGCGGCGCGCGCCTGAAAATCTATCGGCTTGGCGGCGCGCTGGCGCTGTCAGATGCCGTCCCAGTGCTCGAAAACTTCGGCTTTCGTGTGATTGAGGAAGTGCCAACCGCACTGACCGACGACGCACAGGGATTCGTCCATGATTTTGAGATTACGGCGGGCGTTGGCGCGCCAATCGGCGCGCTCAACGGCGACAATGCCGTGCTCGAACGCGCGATTGCTGCCGTGCTGGAGGGTCATGCCGAAAATGACGCGTTCAACCGGCTGATTGTCGATGCCGGGATGAAGCCGTCATCGGTCGTGCTGTTTCGCGCGTGGTTCCGCTATCTGCGCCAGGCAGGCATGGCCTATAGCTTGCTGACGGTGGTCGACGCGCTTCGCCGCGCGCCTGCAGTCGCCAAGGCACTGATCGAGCGGTTTGATGCCGCGCATGGCCCCAAATCAAAAGCGAAGGTGGAGACGGCCATCGCCGCGATTGAGGCTGGACTGGAAACGGTTGCGGCAATTGATGACGATCGCATTCTGCGAGCGATTAATGGGGTGATTGCGGCCACGCTGCGCACCAATGCCTTTGCGCCCGCCGCCGCCGAAGCGTTGGCGTTCAAGCTGGATAGCAAGCTGGTGCCCGGCCTGCCCGCGCCGGTGCCATGGCGTGAGATTTGGGTGTACAGCCCGCGTGTTGAGGGGATTCATCTGCGCGCTGGCCCCGTCGCGCGTGGTGGCCTTCGCTGGTCTGACCGCCGCGATGATTTTCGCACTGAAATTCTGGGGCTGATGAAGGCGCAGCGCGTGAAGAACGCGGTGATCGTGCCAACCGGGGCCAAAGGCGGTTTTTACCCCAAGCAACTGCCGCCCGTAGCAAACCGTGATGCTTGGCTGGCGGAGGGCACGGAAAGCTACCGCATCTTTATCCGCACATTGCTGTCGGTCACGGACAATATCATCGATGGCAAAGTGATTCACCCGCCCCAGGTCGCCATTCATGACGGCGACGACCCTTATTTCGTCGTCGCGGCGGACAAGGGCACCGCGACGTTTTCCGACGTCGCCAATGCCATCGCGCTGGAACGCGGTTTCTGGCTGGGCGACGCCTTCGCGTCGGGCGGTAGCCAGGGCTATGATCATAAGGCAATGGCGATCACCGCCAAGGGCGCGTGGATC
>JBBSCC010000130.1:0-8505 GCA_038250735.1 Sphingomonadales bacterium
GTATTTTCGCCCAGCGTCAGGCCGCCCTTCACGTGGAAACCCGGCAGCGGCTCATACGCATCATATTGCGCAACCAGCTTGGCAGTGCGCGCCTTGAACGCGGCGATATCAGCATCGGTCCACCACTGGGTCAGTTTGCCGGTCAGGTCATATTTTGAACCCTGATCGTCGAAATGATGGCTCATTTCATGCCCGATTACCGCGCCAATACCGCCATAATTCACCGCAGCATCGGCCTTGGGATCAAAAAATGGCGGCTGCAGGATCGCGGCTGGAAAGGTGATCGCGACCAATGTCGGGTTGGCCTGTGCGTTCACCGTCATCGGCGCCAGGCCCCATTCCCAGCGATAGATCGGCTTGCCAAGCTTGGCAGCGTTGTAATTCTGTTGCCAGCGATTGGCGCGCAGCTTGTTACCGAATGCGTCGCCACTGCGGATCATCAACGCCGAATAATCTCGCCATTTGTCGGGATAGCCGATCCGCGGCGTAAACGCGGCCAGCTTGGCATGGGCCTTCACCTTGGTTTCGGGCGACATCCATTCCAGATTGTCGAGCCGAACGTTCATTGCCGCGATGACATTTTTGACGAGCGCATCCACCGCCGCTTTAGTCGCGGGCGGGAAATAGCGCGCGACATAGATTTTCGAGACGTCATCGGTAATCGCCCCCGATGTCCAGTTCACCGCGCGCTTCCACCGCACCTGTTGCTCGGGTGTGCCGCGCAGCACTGTGCCCGAAAAAGCAAAATTGGCGGCATCAAAACGCCGGGGCAGCACATCGGCAAAACTGTCGAAAGACCGGATGATCAGCTGATCCTTCAGAACCTCAACCGGCGTGGCAGCGATGAGTGCAGCCATTTTGGTGATCGCGGTCGGCTGGCCGACCACCACCGAGTCAACCGGCGTACCGACGCCTGCAAAATAGGTCGCGAAATCAAAACCCGGTGCCATGGCCTGCAAATCGGCAACGCGCATTTTGTTATAGGTTTTGTCGGCATCACGGCTTTCAATCCGCGTCCAGTGCGCTTTGGCAATCTCGGTTTCGAAATCGACGATCGCTTTGGCACGCGCCGCCGCCTGTGGTTCGCCAGCCAAGGTGAACATCTTTGCGATATGCGCCTGATAGGCGGTACGCGTTTCGACCAGCTTGGCATCGGTGCTCAAGTAATAATCGCGATCAGGCAAGCCGAGGCCGCCCTGGCGCAAGCTGACGGTGTACACATCAGGTTGTTTCTGATCCGCGCCAACACCGCTGCCGAACGGCACGCTGACGCCGTTGCGATCCGCCTGCGCGACCAGTGCGGCATAGCCGGCCTTGGTCTTCAACGCCTTGATCTGGGCAAGCCATGGCATGATCGGGGCCAGCCCCTTAGCCTCAATCGTCTTGGTATCGAGATAGGTGGTATAGCCGCGCCCGATCTTTGATTTCGGGTTTTTCGCCGCTGTATCCAGCAACCCGCGCGTCCGCAGCTGCGACACATCCTGCAGCAGATCAAACGCGCTATAGCTTGGCTTGTCGGCGGGAATGGCGGTGTTCTTCAGCCATGTTCCGCTGGCAAAGGCAAAGAAATCATCACCCGGCGCAACGCCCGGCTCCATGCCCGCTGCGTCAAAGCCGTAGCTGCCGATTTCCGGCTTGTCCGCGCTTTTTGCCGCACTGGCCGCTGCTTGCGGCTGCCCCATGGCAACGCTGGCCAGCGCGCCGCTGAGCGCCAGGGTGGAAACAACAGCGATCATTCGCAGTGGACGCATGACAAAACTCCCCAAGTCCAATTTTTTATTGCAATAAAAAGGGCGGCTCCACACCAAGCCGCCCTTGAAGATTACCAGATGCGGATACGGTCCGCCGGGGCCAGATAAACCTTGTCCCCCGGCTTTGCCCCGAATGCCGCATACCAGGCATCCAGGTTACGCACCGTCGCCGTGCGGAATGGACCGGGCGAATGCGGATCGGACAGCAATTGTGATCGCAGCGCTGGCTCGCGGAACTTGATGCGCCACACCTGCGCCCAACCGAGATAGAAACGCTGATCACCCGTCAGCCCGCCAATCACCGGTGCCGGCTTGCCCTTCAACGACCGGTGATAGGCATCCAGCGCCACCGTCAGCCCCGCCAGATCGGCAATATTTTCGCCCAGCGTCAGCCCGCCCTGCACATGCTGGCCGGGGATTGGCTCATAAGCATCATATTGTTTTACCAGCTTATTGGTGAACGCATCGAAGCGCTTTATATCTTGGTCGGTCCACCAATCAGCCAATTTGCCGGTCGGATCATATTTGCGGCCCTGGTCGTCGAAATGGTGGCTGATCTCATGGCCGATTACCGCGCCAATGCCGCCATAATTCACCGCCGGATCGGCCTTTGCATCAAAGAACGGCGGCTGCAAAATCGCCGCCGGGAACACAATTTCGTTCATCGGCGGGTTGGCATAGGCGTTGATCGTCATCGGCGTCATGAACCATTCGGTCCGGTCGATCGGCTGGCCCAGCTTCGCCAAATCGCGCTGATACTCAAACAGGTTCGCCGCCGCGACATTGGTGACCAGATCATCGCGCGTGATGTTCAGCGCCGAATAATCGCGCCACCGGCTGGGATAGCCGATCTTGGCGGTGAATGACGCCAGCTTGGTGCGCGCCTTCACCTTGGTTTCAGGGGCCATCCATTCCAGTTTGTCGATCCGCGCGCCCATTGCGGCGACGACATTTTTTACCAGGTCATCAGCCTTGGCCTTGGATTCAGCGGGGAAATAGCGGGCAACATATTCCTTGCCGATTTCCTCGCCCAGCCCGCCGCTCACCAGGGCAACGCCGCGCTTCCAGCGATCGCGCTGTTGCGGCTGGCCCGACAGCACCGTGCCGTAAAACGCAAACACCGTGTCGTCGAAGCTTTTGGGCAAATAGCCGGCATAGCTGCGCGCTAGGCGGAGCAGGGCGTAATCCTGCAACACGGTGACCGGTGTTTCGGCAAATACCTTTGCCTCGCCCGTCACCGCGCTTGGCTGTGCGACCAGAAACGTCTGTTGATTACCAACACCCAGCGCGTCACGCATTTCCGCCCAGGGATAGCCAGGGGCCTTAGCGGCAAAATCAGCCGCTGACCATTTATTGTACGTCTTGTCGGCATCGCGTGATTCAATCCGCGTCCAGTGTACCGTGGCCAGGCTTTTTTCGAACGCGAATACCGCAGCCGCGCGGGCTTCTGCATCGCTTTCACCCAGCATCGTCAGCATCTTGACCAGATATGCCTGATAGGCGGTGCGCGCCGCCGACAGCTTGGCATCGTCCTTCAGATAATAATCGCGGTCAGGCAGGCTGATACCGCTTTGGCCGACATTGACGATGTAGTTTTCAGGAGCCTTGTCATCCTGCCCAACGCCCACGCCGAACAGCCCGCCAACGCCGTAGCGTTGCAGCTTTGCCATTTCCACAGCGAGCGCGGTCCTGTCCGTCGCGCCCTTGATGGCGGCGATCCACGGCTTGATAGGCGCCGTTCCGCGCGCTTCGATTGCCGCCTGGTCCATGAAGCTGGCGTAATAGTCGCCAATCTTGCTGCCGGGCTTGGCGGCGGCGGCATCCAGAATGACGCGGGTTTGCGCCAGCGAGCGGTCCTGCAATTTGTTGAACATGCCATAAGCGGCACGATCGGCGGGAATGTCGGTTTTGGCGTACCAGGTGCCGCCAGCAAAATTTGCAAAGTCGTCCCCGGGTTTTACGCTGCGGTCCATACCCTCAATATCAAAGCCAAAACTACCGATTTCGGCGCCGGATTTCGGGGCGGCTTTGGTTGAAGCTTTTGCTGGCACTTTGGCAGCGGCTTCAGTGGCGGGCGCTGCCGGGGCAGCACCGTCGCGGGCGATTGCGGCACCGGTTAGCGCAACGGTGGCGAGGAGCGAGGAAACGAGAATCGACTTCCGCATGGGGCATCCTTGTAAGGGTTTGGATGCATCATGTTCTAAGCCAACCACACAGCTAGTCAAATTTGTAACACACGAAACTATATGTCGAATTTAGCCGCGATCTCGCATGATTCTACCCTGCTCGCGCTTCCAATCCCGTTCTTTAATAGTTTCGCGCTTGTCATGCGCCTTTTTGCCCTTGGCGAGCGCAAGCTCCACCTTCGCGCGCCCCTTTGAATTGAAATAGATCATCAGCGGCACCAGGGTCATCCCGTCGCGCGCGACGGCACCGTGCATCTTGTTGATCTCCCGCTCATGCAGCAGCAATTTGCGCGCGCGCTTCGGCTCGTGGTTATAGCGGTTGCCATGGCTGAATTCGGGTACGTTTGAATTGACCAGCCAAACCTGCCCGTCTTTCACTTCGGCATAGCTTTCCGCAATCGACCCGGTGCCCGCCCGCAGCGCCTTCACCTCAGTCCCGGTCAGCGCAATCCCGGCCTCGAATACCGTCTCAATCGCATAATCAAACTTCGCGCGCCGGTTTTCGGCGACGATCTTGGTTTTTTCAAACGTGGGAGGTTTTGGGCGCGCCATAAGGGGGGTGCGTGTAGGCGTGGGTGATCAATAAGGGAAGGCTCAGCGTTGATGGCGCCCCCCGGCAATCGCCGCCTGCCGTATTTACCCCAACCCCGCCACCGCCAGTGCCGCATCCACCGCGCGCTGGCTTGCTTCGCTTGGCCAGGTCATCGGCAGGCGCAGGGCGCTGGGGAAGCCGGGGCGCACTTTGGTCATCGCGTATTTGACGGGGCCGGGCGACGCATCAGTGAACATCGCCAGATGCAGCGGGAAAAGCCGGTCGTGGAAGGTGCGCGCCGTTGCCACATCGCCCGCTGCCCATGCCGCCTGAAACGCGGCGCATAGCCGGGGCGCGACATTGGCGGTGACGGAGATGCAGCCGACACCACCCATTGCGTTAAACGCCAGTGCCGTTTCATCATTGCCCGATAGCTGGATGAAATCCACGCCACAGGCCAGCCGCTGCTGCGTTACGCGCGCCAGATTGCCGGTAGCATCCTTCACCGCGACAAAGCTTTGCGGATAGGCAGTGTGCAACCGCGCCATCGTTTCCACGGCAATATCCGTCACCGTGCGCCCGGGCACGTTGTACAGCATGATCGGCAGATCACAGCTGGTCGCCACTGCTGCAAAATGCTGGAAAATCCCCTCCTGGCTGGGGCGGTTATAATATGGCGGCACCATTAGCGCACAGTCTGCCCCTGCTGCCTTGGCAGCGCGAATATTGTGAATCGCAACGCGGGTATCGTTTGATCCCGCGCCCGCAATCACCGGCACCCTACCCTTCACCTGATCAACACACACCGCAACGATGTGAAAATGTTCTTCAACGGACAGCGTGGCCGCCTCCCCCGTTGTACCGCAGGGCACCAGCCCGGATGATCCCTCGGCAAGCTGCCACTCGATCAGGTCGCGGTAAGCCGCCTCATCAAACGCCCCATCGGGGCCAAACGGCGTCACAAGCGCAGGGATTGAGCCGGAAAACATGATTTTTTGCTCTATTCTTGGGGCGTATCAAAATGCGCCGAATTAATGATCTTTCGGACGCGACAGATAGTGGCGAATCACGTAGCATGGCAACATGCTGGCTTTCCTCTCCAAATCGAGCCTGCTTCTGGCAGGGGTCTCCGCAATTGCTGCAGCGCTCGGCGTGCCGCAGGATCAGCTGGATGCGTACCGCGCCCAGTTGGAACGCGTGCCGATGTCAACCGAGGCAACGGCATCGCTGGCCGCATCGATTGCCGAATGGAAACAACTTCGCCAGTCGGACAGTCTATCTTTTGATACCTATTCCCGCTTCCTGCTCGCGCATCCCGGCTGGCCGGGCGAAGACGCAATGCGCCGCAACGCGGAACGCGCGATGGATAATGGCGGCTGGTCCCCCGGTGTTGCCGCCAGTTATTTCCGGCGCTTCCCGCCGCTGACGGGCACTGGCCAGCTCCGCTTTGCAGAGGCGCTGGCCGCCATCAATGCACGCGACGATGCCAACGCCGCCGCCCGCGCCGCCTGGCGGCAGGGCACACTCCCCGCCAGTGACGAGACGCGGCTGCTGGGCAGCTTCAGCGGTGCGCTGACGCCTGACGATCATGATGCGCGCATGGATGCGCTGTTATGGGCGGGCGCGACGGGCTCTGCGCAACGCCAGCTTTCGTTCGTCAGTGCAGCCAAGCGCGATATGTTTGCAGCTCGGCTCGCCTATCGCACCCGTGCGCCCGATGCAGCGTTGCTTGCCTCGACCACGCAGGACCGGTTCAGTAACGATGCTGGCTATATCGCAGATCGCGCGAACTGGCTGACCAACACCAATAACTGGGGCACCGCGCGCGCGCTGCTCGCCCAGCCGCGGGTGCTGGTATCACGCCCCAGCCGGGTGGAGGACTGGTATGAACTGCTGCTCAGCGCCGCGCGCGGTGCAAAGGCAGACGGGCAATATTCAACCGCGTTCGATATCGCCCGCCAGATCGACGATGCCTATCCCGCCGGCACTGACGTAAGCCTGCGCCCCTATGGCGAGCGTGACGACTATACCAGCCTGGCCTGGCTCGCCGGGCAGACGGCGCTGAAGCAACTGGGCCGCGCGGGCGATGCAGTGGGCATGTTTGATCGGTACGCCAACGGATCACAAACCCCGCAGACCCGATCAAAGGGATATTATTGGGCGGGCCGGGCGGCCTTTGCGGCGGGCAAGCGCGACGTCGCTACTGCGTATTTTGAGCGCGCTGCCGGTTATCGCGACCAGTTTTACGGGCTGCTGGCGAATGAAAAGCTTGGCCGTGCGCTGGCCCCGCCACCCGAAGTCACGCCTCGCCCGGTCGATCAGGTGACGCGCGACGCCTTTTACACCAGCGAAACGGTGCGCGCCGCGCGCTATTTGGGCACCATCGGCGCGCATGAAGACCAGACGTTGTTTGTCCGCCAAATTGCGATTGCCGCCAAGAGCGACAGTGATCATGTGCTGGGCATTGAACTGTCCCGCACGCTTGGCCGCCCCGATCTGGGGGTGATGGTGGGGCGCAGCGCGCTGGTGAATGCCCTGCCCGATTATGCCGCGTCGGGCTTCCCGAGCGTGAAGGTGCCGGTGAATCAGGAAAGCGCCTGGACGATGATCCACGCAATTGCCCGGCAGGAAAGCCAGTTTGATCGCGCCGCCGTTAGCCGCGTTGGCGCGCGCGGGCTGATGCAGCTGATGCCGGGCACGGCGCGCGAAACCGCGGGCAAGCTTGGCCTGTCCTATGATGGTGGCGCGCTGACCACCGATACTGATTATAATATCCAGCTTGGCTCCACTTATTTCCAGCGCATGCTCGATAACTATGGCAGTTACCCGCTCGCTGTCGCTGCTTACAATGCCGGGCCCGGCAATGTGAACAAATGGCTGAAGGCAAATGGCGATCCGCGCATGGGCGGAACCGACATGATCGACTGGATCGAGGCCATTCCGCTGTCTGAAACGCGCAATTATGTGCAGCGCGTGCTGGAAAATGCCGTGGTGTATGATCTGCTGAACCCGCAGCGCGCCAGGTCTCAGGGCAATGCGCGGATTAGCTGGTATCTGGGGCGAAACCCGTCTGCATGATGACGCGTTTCGCTAGCTGACCGCGTGGACACTCCCAATTACATCACGCTGGCGGGCTATACCGTACTGCGCACCGAATATGACCAGTTGCTGGGCGACGAACGGCCCCGGATCGTTGATGTCGTGTCCTGGGCGGCGGGCAATGGCGACCGTTCCGAAAATGGCGATTACATCTATGGCCGCAAACGGCTGCGCGAGATTGACCGGCGGCTCGGCTGGCTATCGCGCCGGATGAAGGCCGCCAAGGTTATCGACCCCGCCGCACAGATTGATCGCAGCCGGGTGTTTTTTGGTGCCAGTGTGACGCTGGTGGATGATGCCGATCACGAACGCACCGTCACGCTGGTGGGTGACGACGAGGCAGACGCTGCCCACGCCCGGATTGGGTGGAGCGCCCCGCTTGCCCGGGCGCTGCGCGGTGCCGCCGTCGGCGACACCCGCCGCGTCACCCTGCCGGCCGGAACCCGCGATTATGAAGTGCTGGCAATCCGCTATCCCGGGCAGAGCGGCTGACCGCGCCATGACGTGCGTAACCGCAATTATCGGCCAAATCTGCGCGATTTGCGGCGGAATGCGGGGAAACGACGTTACATCCGTGCTAGGATGATCGCGAGCACCTAGAGTTGTATGAAAAAGAGTAATTGAATGAGCGTGATGCGCAGGATTTTGATCACCGGCAAGGTACATAACGTCGGCTACCGCGCTTGGGCGGTTCGTCGCGCACAAGAATTGGGGCTCGCCGGATGGGTCCGCAACGTGACAGACGGCAGCGTCGAGATCTTTGCAGCGGGCGAAGAGGACGCCGTAGGCACTTTAGTCGAAGAATGCCGCACCGGATCAGAATATGCGCGCGTGCAAAATGTCGTTGCCGAAGTCGCAACAGATCGCATGCCGAAGGGCTTCACCAAGCGGCTAACCGTTTAGGGCCGGCTGACAGTTTAGAGCCGCGCCGGATCAA
>JBBSCC010000131.1:0-8461 GCA_038250735.1 Sphingomonadales bacterium
CAGCTTTGATGTCAGCTGGCCAGGCTGGTTATAGGCGGTGATCGTCACGGTTCGCTGTAGCTTCAAGCGGGTGATTTGCGGCGCGACGCTTTTTAGCGTGGGCGTGGCGATTTCGAGCAACGGGATGCTGCCGCCCGCCAGGGTGGGTACATATACCTGCCCGAGCGCCGATACCGGCTGGTTGCCCGGCAATGGCAGGCGGACGGTGACCGGCCAGCTATCGCCTTCCTCATCGCGCAACCGGCTCGCCTGTTCGCCGCTGATTGCCAATCGCACCGCGCGCCGCGCTTCACCGGGGGCCACGCCCAGCAGACCCGCCTTGGCTTCATCCAACCCCAGATCAATGTCGACCCGGTCATAAGCAACGGGGCTGTCGATATCGCGCAAGCCCGGCACCTTCTCCAGTTCCGCAATCACTTGATCAGACAGTTTTTTCAGCACCTCAAGCTCTGGCCCGCGCACCCGCACGGCGATTGGAGCCTCTACCGGCGGACCGTTTTCGAAATTCACCACCGTGACCCGCGCATCGGGGAAATTGCTTAGCCGTTCGCGCAGCCGGCGCAGCATGCCGGGGCTGGAACGCGGATCCCATTCCTTCATCGTCACGAAGATATCGCCGTACCGCGCGCGTTCTTCTCGCGGGAAAATGTTGTAAAAAATCTGGGGGTTGCCCCGTCCGGCATTGTCCATCCGGTTCACCACCGCGCCTTCGCGGGCGATGATGGCGGACACATTACGCACGGCCTTATCAGTTTCGGCAATGCTGCTGCCCTCCGGCGTTTCAACGCGCGCCAGGAAATAGGGCGTCTCGGCTGACGGAAACAGGCTGAACCCGAGCACCGGCACCAGCCCGAACGCGCCAAAGCACAGGATCAGCGCCCCCCAGAACCAGATGCGTGGTCGATCAAGCGCGGTGTGCAGCAACGGCGAGTAAAAGCGGTGGATGCCGCCCATAATGCCGCGCAACAAGGCGTTGCCCTCTGCCGCATGCGGCTTCAGCATTCGACTGGCGATGAATGGGATGATCGTCAGCGATACGACGAGCGAGCTCGCGACCGTCAGGATCACCGCCATCGGCAGCCCGCGCACAAAATCACCCGCACCTTCGGGCAAAAAGGTCAGCGGCAGGAACGCGAACAGCAGCACACCAGTTGCCCCCATCACCGCCGCGCCAATCTCCCGCGTGCCCGTAACGGCGGCCTTAATCGGCGGATCACCGTCGCGGATGTGCCGCTCGATATTCTCCGTCACCACAATCGAATCGTCGACCAACAGCCCCAGCGAAATGATGAAGCCTGAAATGCTGATCTGGTTGAGTGAATAGCCGAACAGGTACAGCAGCAGCACGCCCATCGCCAGGCTGAGCGGGATAGACACCATCACGATCAGCGACGGCCGAAACCCCAGCGGGAAGATGGTGATCAGCACCAGCCCCAGTGCAATCGCGAAATCGCGCGCAAGTTGCGCCAGCTTGATGGCAATGTCGCGGCTCTGGTCAAACGCCACCTCCAGCTTGATATCGGGCGGCAGATCAGCGCGGTAACCGTCCACGGCTTCCACAAGCGCATCGCGCAGCGTGCCCGCATCCACCTCATCCTTTTGTCGCACCGTCACGAACAACGCGCGCTTGCCGTTGAAGCGGGCGATGTGGAGCTGCTCAGCCTCCGCCCAGCCGACCGTCGCCACGTCGCCCACGCGCACCAATCGCCCGTCGCCTGCCCGCACCGTGATGTCGCGCACCGCGTCGACACTGCGATATGCGCCGCCCGCGTCGATGTTAAAGCGCCGCCCTGCCCCGCTCACTGCGCCAGCGGGCAGATCGATGCCGCCCTGGGTGATCGCATTGGCAACCGCCGACGCGGGCAGTCGCGCCTCCGCCAGCCGCCCGGCATCAATCGCCACGCGCACCTCTGGCCGGGCCAGCGCATCGACGGTCGTCGTCCGCACGCCGGGCACCACATTCAATCGGTCGCGCAGATCATCGGCATATTTGGCCATGCGCAGCCAGTTCGCCTGATCGCTGACCAGCGCGAGTTGCAGCACGCCCGCTTCCGTCGTGCGCGGGCGGCGAAAGGCGATGCGCTGAATGCCCTGCGGCAATTGATCGCGCACCGCATTCACTTCGCGCACTACCCGGTCGAGCGATTGCTCAGCATCGGTGCCATGTTCGAAATCGACGGTAATCACCGCCGCGCCGTCTGTACTGGTCGAGCGGATCTCGCGGACATGATCCAGGCCCTGAAGCACATCCTCCAGCGGCTTGGCGATGGTTTCCTCAACATCGCCGGCATCTGCGCCGGGCAGGATTACCGTCACCACGGTTGCCGAAATCGGGAAATGCGGATCGACGGAGCGCGGAATTGACAGGAATGCCGACGCTCCCAGCGTCGCCAGCAGCAGGAAGACGAGCATCGTCACCTGCCAGCGGTGGACCGCAAAGGCGGTGATGTTCATCGAATTTGGCCGATCGGCGTGATGACCTGACCGTCTTTCAGCCGATCAACGCGCGACGTGGCGATCAACTCTCCCCGGCTGAGGCCGCCCGTCACTTCGATGCCGCGATCAGTGGCATCGGCGATCGTTACCCGGCGCAACCGCACGCGGCGGCTTGCCCGGTCGACGACATAGACAAAGCCCTCTCCCGCTCGGGCCGAAAAAATCGCAGTTGCGGGCACCGTCAGCGCGGTAACGGTCTTCGTCGCCGCCGTAATCACGGCTTCACCAATCTGGCCTGAGCGGAGCCGTGTGTCGGTAGGCAGTCCAATCTCTACCGCAAAGGTGCCCGTCGCGCGGTCGCCCCGCCCGGCAATCTCGATCACCCGGCCAGCAATGGGCTGGTTGCCCAGCGCGGCCAATGTAACTTGCGCGGGAACCCCCGCCACGATCCGCGCTGCATCACGGTCAGACAGCGGCACGCGCAGAATGTAGCCGCTCGCCACCTCGCCAATCACCAGCACCGGCGTGCCCGCCGCCACAACCTGCCCTGGCTCGGCAGGCCGCGCGAGCACCACGCCACTGCCGGGCGCGACAATGGTGGCGTTGGCGGCCTGGAACCTTGCCGCGCTGACGCTGGCATCGGCGGCTTGCAGCGATGCCTGGGCATTTTCGAACCGTAGTCGCGTAATCCAGCCCTTTGCCATCAGATCGCTGCTGCGCCGAAATTCAGCGGCGGCCCGCTCCCGCTCCGCGCGCGCGCGGGTAAGATCAGCGACGACGGTGGTGGTATCAAGCGCGGCGAGCACCTGCCCGCTGCGGACAGCATCCCCTTCGTTGACCGTCAGCCGCGCAATCCGCCCAGCGCTAGTGAAGCCCAAAGAAGCCTCTCGCCGCAGTGCGACGGTGCCGACGCCCTGAATCATCGCAGCCTGTTGTTCAGCACCCACGGTTGCAATTCGCACGTCGGGCGGGCCAGCGGCTGCTTCCTTGTCGGGTTCAACCTTTCCGCAAGCTGACAGCAGCACAAAGCCGATGACGATGGGCGCCATGGTGCCGGCCAAAGCCCCGATCCTGCCGTCCAAACGCATCGCCTTCTCCCCGATTGTTTCGGGAGCATAGCGACATCAGTATTGTTTTGAAACCTAGTTTTTGTTTAGACCACAACAGCTCAGTTCTTCAACTTCCAGCCCGACCGCAACAGGCGGTAACAGATCAGCCCCATCACGATATCAATCACCAAAATGACGATGCCGCCAACCAGCACGTTGGAATCTGCATTCAGCAAAAACCCGTAACGGAAGCCCGAGATGATGTAGAAAAACGGGTTGATATGGCTGAACGCCTGGAACGCCGGGGCCAGCTTATCCACCGAATAAAAGGTGCCCGACAGCAACGTCAGCGGCGCGATAAGGAAATTCTGCACCGCTGCAGCGTGATCGAATTTTTCCGCCCACATCGACGTCAGCACCCCAACAAACGCCAAAAAGGTCGCGCCGAGCAGCCCGAACCACAAAACGGCAAACGGGTGCTGCGGGAACAGGTGCACGCCCGGCCAGAACTGCATCAGAACGAAAACCGCCCCACCGACACAGCATGCGCGGGTGACCGCACCACCCACCATAGCGGCCAGCAGTTCGCCCGTGGAGAGCGGTGGCATTAGATAGTCGACGATCGTGCCCTGGATTTTACCCACCAGCAGCGAAAAGCTCGAATTGGCAAAGCTGTTCTGCAACATCCCCATCACGATCAGCCCCGGCGCCAGAAAATCAGCGAACGGAACATCGGTGCCGCCAACGTTTACCGGGCGCTTTCCGCCCGTTGCGACCGTGAAAATCACCAGAAATAGCAAAGTAGTGACCGCAGGTGCCCAAACCGTTTGCAGCTGCACCTTGAAGAACCGGCGCACCTCCTTGATATAGAGGGTTCTAAGGCCGCCCCAATTGACGTTCCGAATCGTCGGAACGCCGGGGGCGTTCGCAATTGCCGACGGCATTTTGCCGGAAGGGGGCTGGATGCTCATGGTAATGGCGCGTAATCGCTGCCGCTGCCGCCCGCAACCCGCCATGACGAATGCAATAAAGAATAGGAATATCTGATGAGCTGGACCGACGAGCGGATCGATACGCTGAAGGCGATGTGGGAAAAGGGCCTGACCGCCAGCCAGATCGCCGAATCGCTGGGTGGGGTCAGCCGCAATGCCGTGATTGGCAAGGCCCACCGGCTGGGGCTGCAAGCGCGCCCCTCGCCCGTAAAGGCCAATGATCCGGACGCGAAAGCGGCTGCTGCCGCGCAGAAGGCCGCCGCGTCAAAGGCAGAGCCGGTCGCCGCACAGCCGCCCGCCCCAAAGCCAGCGCCCGTGCCACGCCCCGCGCCGGTTGCTGCAGCCCCGGTTGCAGCGGCTCCGGTTGACGAATCATCGGCGGATGAAATCGGTGTTGAAGCGCCTGCTGCCGAAGCGGCGGTTGAAAAGGCCCCTACCGTGATCTTGCGCTCGGTCGGCCCCGGCGGCTTTCTGCGCCAGGCCCCGGGTGAACAACAAGCGCCCATTACGCCTGCGCCGCCGCGCCGGCTGGTACCCGCACGGCCATCAGCGGACATGGCCGGCAAAACCACGTTGCTCGATTTGAACGACCGCATTTGTAAATGGCCGCTCGGCCACCCCGGCGAGCCTGATTTCCACTTTTGCGGCGAAAAGGTGAACCCTGGCTTCCCCTATTGCATCGCCCATTGCGGCCATGCCTATCAGGCGCAGCTGCCCCGCCGCGATCGCCGTCCGCCCCCGCCGCTGCCCTTTGGTGGCCCACGCGTGCGGTGAGCCTCGTGCTTTCTTGCTAAAAGACCCAAAAAGGGCGCGCTCACCCCGCGCCCTTTTTTGTTGGTCAACCGCACAAACAAAAAAGGGGCGCTGGTGAGATCATTCTCCCCAGCGCCCCTTTTTGCGGTAGTCGAAGCGTTACAGCATCAACCGGTGATGCGATCAGAAGCGATACGCCACGGTTGCGCGCAGCGAGCTGTAGCGGAACTTTTCAAACGAGCGGCGGAAATCAGTACCACCAGCGCCGCCAAGCGTGAACGGGCTGTTTGCGGGGCCACCCGAAACACGGACGCGGTAATCATCGTCCTGCAGTCGCGTGAAAAGATACTCCAGACCGATTGACACGTTCTTGGAGACTTTCTGCTCAATACCGCCGCCAGCAGAAAAACCGAACGCGTTGCTATCGCCGTTGCTGCTGAACCCGTTTACCGTGTTGGTCGTACGGAAATAGTTGTTGACGCGAGCGTATGCGCCACCGCCGGTTGCATAAAACAGCGTCTTGTTCGCTGCATAGCCCGCACGAAGGCGCAAACCGCCAGTAAACAGGATTTCGCGGTTGATGGTGTAGCTTGCAGGCGTGATGCTGAACGCGGTTACCGAATCACGAATCTGGCTGTCACCAAATTCACCGACAATACCGACAACCATGTGCCCGTATTGACGGTCATAACCGATGCGTCCGGAATAGCCGGCCGAGTCACTGTCGTTGCGGCAACCGGGATTGCGGGTGGAAGCGAGTGCCTGACCGTTGCAGAAACCGGTCGAAAAGGCGTCAGCACCGGCTGCGTTGGTGATCGTGTCACCAAATCGACCGTCGAGATTGCGATCAAACGAAATGGCTTCACCAACATCGTTTGGCTGAACGTCGAAACCGAGCGTCGCGCCGACATAGACACCCTCGAAAGGCTTGTCATCGGACTGCGCAGCTGCAGGGCTGGCAAAAGCCAGGGCGGCAATACCGGTGGATAGGGCAAAAAGAGCTTGAGCGCGCATTGTTGTACTCCGTGCGTTGGGATTGTGGTCCTAATGACGAATGAACGGCGTTTTGTATGCACTGCAGCATAGAAAAATCTGGTGTCGTGACATATGTGCAACACCCCAAATGCGCAGTGCGTAACGCTTCCACAGGATGCTGACACCCGGTATAGCCATGCCATGTCCGATGATCTGTTCGCTTCGCAGCAAAAAGCCTCCGCTGATTACAACGCCTCCTCCATCGAAGTGCTCGAAGGGCTTGAGCCGGTCCGCAGACGGCCTGGCATGTATGTTGGCGGCACCGATGAGCGCGCGCTGCACCACCTTGCGGCTGAAGTCCTTGATAATGCGATGGATGAAGCGGTTGCGGGCCACGCGACGCGGATCGAAATGTCACTTGAGCCCGGCAACCGGCTGACAATCGTCGATAACGGGCGGGGTATTCCGGTCGATCCGCACCCGAAATTCCCGGAAAAAAGCGCGCTCGAGGTGATCTTGTCGACGCTGCATTCGGGCGGCAAATTTGATGGCAAGGCCTATGCAACATCGGGCGGCCTGCACGGTGTGGGCGTGAGCGTCGTCAACGCGCTGTCGTCTGATACGGTGGTGGAGGTCGCCCGCAACAAGGCGCTGTATCGCCAGCGATTCTCTCGCGGGATCACGCTGGGGCCGCTCGAACATCTCGGCGGCACGCCAAACCGGCGCGGTACATCGGTTAGCTTTGTGCCCGATGATCAGATTTTTGGCCCCGATCTGCATTTCAAACCCGCAAGGCTGCACAAGCTGGCCCGCTCCAAGGCCTATTTGTTCGCAGGCGTTGAAATTCGTTGGAGATGCGCGGCCGAATTGATCAGCGACGATACGCCGGCCGAAGCAGTGTTCCAGTTTCCCGGCGGACTTGCTGATCACCTGCGCGAACAGATTTCGGGCCGCGAATGCGCGACCGCTGATTTCTTTTCGGGCACGCAGGATTTTCCGGGCGTCGACCAGGGCCGCGTTGAGTGGGCGGTGTCGTGGCCGTTATGGAGCGACGGCAGCTATAGCTGGTATTGCAACACCATCCCCACCCCCGATGGCGGCACGCATGAGGCCGGGCTGCGCGCCGCGCTGGTAAAGGGCATTCGCGGTTATGGCGATTTGGTCGGCCAAAAAAAGGCCAAGGAGATTACTGCCGAAGACATTATGACCGGCAGCGAGCTGATGCTGAGCGTCTTCATCCGCGACCCGCAGTTTCAAAGCCAGACAAAGGACCGGCTCACCAGCCCCGATGCCGCCCTGTTGGTCGAAAAGGCGGTGCGCGACCATTTTGATCATTTTTTGAGCAACAATACCGAGCGCGGCAAAGCGCTACTGGCCTATGTGCTCGAACGGATGGACGATCGGCTGCGCCGCAAGGCTGAGCGCGAAGTGAAGCGCAAAACAGCCACATCGGCGCGCAAGCTTCGTCTGCCCGGCAAGTTGACCGATTGTTCATCGGATGATCCCAAGGGCACCGAAATCTTCATCGTCGAGGGCGACAGCGCGGGCGGCTCCGCCAAACAGGCACGCGACCGCAAGACGCAGGCGATTCTGCCCATTCGCGGCAAAATTCTGAATGTCGCCAGCGCGACAACGCAGAAAATCGCTGCCAATTCCGAAATTGCTGATCTGATTCAGGCGCTTGGCTGCGGCACCCGCAAAGACTGTGTGCCCGATAATCTGCGCTATGAACGCGTCGTCATCATGACCGACGCGGACGTAGACGGCGCACACATCGCCACGCTGCTGATGACGTTCTTTTTCCAGGAAATGCCCGATCTGGTTCGGCGCGGGCACCTGTATCTTGCCCAGCCGCCGCTGTACCGGCTGACCGTCGGGGCCAAGTCGCTCTACGCCATGGATGATGCCGACCGCGCCCGGATTGAGGCGGGACCGTTCAAGGGCAAGAATGTCGACGTGTCGCGCTTCAAAGGGCTTGGGGAAATGAACCCCATGCAACTGCGCGAAACGACGATGGACCCCAAGACGCGCCAGATGATCCGCATTACCCTGCCCCAGGAATATGAGGAGCGCGCGGGCGTGAAAGATCTGGTCGACCGGCTGATGGGCAACAACCCCGCCCACCGCTTCGCGTTTATCCAGGAAAACGCGGCGCGGGTGGACGAGGACGCGATCGACGCCTGAACGGAGGATCGGAGCAGATGCTAGGCGATCAGTCGCGCGCCAGCCCGGCCTTGCGCGCTGATACGACGGCGA
>JBBSCC010000132.1:0-8387 GCA_038250735.1 Sphingomonadales bacterium
CGGCAATGGCGTTACTGGATCACCCGCAAGACGAGCGCACAACTGGCGCCGCCGCCTCCAGAAGGCCAAGTCGCCTTTGGATCGCGTGTGGACTTCACGCTCAACGGTGTCGCCCGCAGCATTACGCTAGTCGGCAGCGATGAAGCCAATCCAGCGACGGGAAAGATCCCGTTCACCGCCCCGCTCGCCTCCGCTCTCATCGGCGGCGCGGTCGGAGAGAAACTGGACTTTGGCGGGAATGCGGACGCCATCGTCATTCTGAGAATTGAAAATCGTAATAAATAGCGGGTTTTTCATACACAAATACTGGTGTCGATTACGATAACTCACTAGCGCAAGGACGTTACTTCTTAGCCATATAGCCAATATAAATGCTAAATTCTTCATTTTGATGAGGAAATTTACAGACATGATAAGAAACGAAGGATCAATAAAGATCCCTCGCCTCAACCGTATTTATAGTTACATTAGTAAACCCAGTCTTCCGGCCCGTCACCATCTCGATATTTTGGCGGAATATCCGGATAGTCCAGATCGCCGAACAGGATTCCCCACCATTCCCGTGGAACAATCATCCAGTAATCGGTCAATCCCCCCGATACACAGTCGATGTCAGTAATGTTCATTTCTTCAATCATCACAAAATCCACTTACCTTCGACGCCAACCGATTTGTCAGAAAACATCATCGGAAAAGCCTCATGACAAAATCGAATTTTCTGTCATTTCAAGTTCGTCTTCATTTGAAATAGTCTGTAGCCTATTATCTTAGACGAACGTGAATAATGTCGATTATATTCCCTTGATGATCAAATTGAAAAATGGGATTCTGATACAAATAAAGCCAGATGCGTCTGGGATTTTTCATTACTTAATTTCTTACCTTATTTAAAATCCCATGTTGCTTATTTTGTTTCAGAAATCCTGGAAGATCAGCGCCAAAAGCTATCTCCAACCGACTGTTGATCCGGGCCCGCCAATGACCGCTCAGCTTCGTGGCGCCTGCCGCCGGTAGCTGAGCGCTTCGGCCACATGAATTCGCCCTACCCCCTCGCTCCCGCTCAGATCGGCAATGGTGCGGGCCACGCGCAGGATGCGGGTATAGCCGCGCGCGGATAGCCGCATTGCCTCTGCCGCTTGCGCCAGCAGTTTGCGGCCCGCTTCATCGGGGGTGGCGACCGCCTCCAGCACCGGACCGTCTGCCTCAGCATTGGTGCGCGCGGCTGTATCGGCATAGCGCGCCCGCTGAATCGCCCGCGCTGCGGCCACCCGCGCGGCAACCTCGGCTGATCCTTCTGCCGGGGGTGGCAGCACCAGATCGGCGGCGCTCACCGCTGCCACATCGACATGCAAATCGATCCGGTCGAGGAGCGGCCCCGACACCTTGGCCTGATAATCCGCCGCACACCGGGGCGCCCGCGAACAGGCGAGCGCTGCATCACCCAAATGGCCGCACCGGCACGGGTTCATCGCGGCAATCAACTGCACCCGTGCTGGAAAGGTGACGTGCGCATTCGCCCGCGCCACGCTGACCGTGCCGGTTTCCAGCGGCTGGCGCAGCGAATCGAGCACCGCGCGCTGAAATTCGGGCAGTTCATCAAGGAACAACACGCCCAGATGCGCCAGACTCACCTCGCCCGGCTTCACCTTCAGCCCGCCGCCGACCAGCGCCGCCATTGATGCCGAATGGTGCGGCGCACGGTAGGGCCGCGACCGGGTGAGCCGCCCGCCCTGCAGCGTTCCGGCGACAGACGCGACCATCGAAACCTCCAGCGCCTCCGGCATTATGTAGCAATTGCACCAAGCCGTGTACAGACGTAATCGCCTGTGATGCGTAATGTATGCGTATGACAGACTATGCACTTGAGGCGCTAAAACGTAAGCGCGCTGAAATCACAGGCGAGATCGCACGGTGCCACGCGGCCCTTGTGACGCTATCGGCGGACCTGGAGCATCTGGACGCCACGCTGCACCTGTTCGCACCGGACTTCGTGGCGGAGAGCGTGAAGCCAAAGGTGTTCGTGCCGCCGAAGTCGTGGAGCAAGCGGGGCGAAATGAGCCGCAACGTGTTGTCGATCCTGCGTGTTGCCAAAGGGCCGCTATCGACGCGGGAGATTGCCAGCATGGTAGTTGCCCAGCGCGGGCTTGATCACGACGCCGGTATCCTCAACATCATGACGCGCCGGGTTGCCCATGTGTTGCGCGACAAGCGTGAGCGTGGGCTGGTGCGGTCGCTTGAGGAAACCGGCCTATGGCTGCAATGGGAGATAGCGCGCTAGGCTGATCGCTAAGGATGCGATTATCAGCATGGCGATTATCGTGGCTTCGACTTGTATGGGTGTGGGGCGGCGCATCTTAGATCAAGCCCGCCGCCAACTCCTTATCGAGTGGTTCCAATGAATAGACGCCTTTTTTCCCCGGCACAGAGTGCAGCATCTCCTTTTGCACCATCCGGTAAAGCTTGTTGTTGAGCCATGTCCTTTGGTAAATTTCACCCGTGCGGCGGTAGAGCTCGACTAAGAACCGATCAAGCGATGCAACGCCGCCTTGGGCTTCGAGTATGCGCAGCATCTCAAATTCCAACTTATCACCATCAGATACGCTAAGTTCGCTAAGCAGCTCCGCCGGGAGGTCATGAACCTCTTCCCACGTGAGCGCTAATCTATGGGTGCCAGCCGTTGTCCGTCTAGAGCCAACATCCTCGAAAACCGCCAAAATCTGTTTATAGCGGTTAATTACGGATTGGTGACGCGGAGCCCTACGTTCCTCGCCTTGCTCCAGTGCGTGGGCAAGCATTCGCTCGTGAAAAGTAATTTGCTCATTGACAAAAGAAGTCAGATTCTCTAGGTCGTATTCCACCGATGGTTCACTCCTATGTACCCTGGCGGACGGGGTGGGATTTGAACCCACGGTACTCAGTGTCTGCTGAGTACGCCCTATTATCAGTAGGGTGCCATCGACCGCTCGACCACCCGTCCCATACCAAGTTTGCTTCAGCCCGAGTCCTTATGGATTTTGGGCTGATTTTGTTTCGATGCCACATTGACGGGAATTGTGCAAGGGTATTTTGCGAGTTGTGCGCGAGGTTCGAAAGAACTGTTAAAAAACCGCGTCTTTTCAGAGTTTTGACGACATGAGAAAAACTAGAGTTTTCTAAGGCTAGTGCGCTTACCCCCGCTGCCAGTACCCAGCCCACTTGCGCGACACCGGCGCGTCCATAGCGGCCTCAACCACCATCATTGCTTGCGAGCCGTTCGATACGCGGCGGTTATCCTCACGCCATGAAGCTTCGGCTGCATAGGCGGACAGGTACGGCCCTGCGATATGGTGGTGCGTGCCGATCTCCATGCGGCGAAGGCGGCTGAAAAAGCTTTCCGCTTGGTTGGTGCACGCAACGCCGTTTAAATATTCCAGCGTGTGATTGACGCGCTGGGTATCGAACTTGGCGTGCAGCGTATCCCAGTGCGAAGCTTCATCGGCATGCACCGATGCCATGTGATGAATGCGCGATGCGACAATCTCACCACCGGCTGCTTCGGTCTTGGCAACAACCGTGATCGACTCCCCGCCGCGCTCGCGACCGACAACCACGACCTGGCGCTTGCCGGTCTGGTTGATGACAAGGCGACGGTCCCGGCGCTCGCTCTTGCGGTTGGCGGGCTTCACATAGCCCCCGAAATAGGCACCATCGACCTCCACAACGCCGCTAAGGCGCTGGGCTGCATCCTCAAGCGCCATAGCCTCACGCAGCTTGTGGGAAAGCACGAAGGCGGTCTTGTATTGCACGTCCAAATCGCGGCTAACTTGAAGCGCGGAAACGCCCTTTGCGCCGTTCACGAAAATCGCGATGGCAGCGAGTAGATCGGTGAACGACAGCTTGCGGCTGGCAAAGATCGTGCCGCTGGTGACGCTGAATTGATGATGGCAGGCAACGCACTTGAAGCGGCGCCGCGACGTGATGTTGTACGTCTCGGTGCAGTCGCAACGCGGGCAGATGGCTTCGCCGTCGTTTTCCGGCCAGCGCATTTCGCAGAACGTCTCATATGCCTTGTCCTCACCCATGCGAAACACGGCCTTAAGGCTCAAGGTGCGGGCAGCGGCGGAGAGTAGAAAGTGTTGCATGTCATCGTTTCCAGTACGTATGCACTGTATATGATGACACTACGTACCGTTGTCAATGGCAAACGTATCACGTATGATGACAATATGCATCATTGGAGCGTGATATGTCAGTGACGGACAAGGAATGGGAAACGAAGGTCAAACTGCTGCTGAAAGGCGAGCTGGCACGCCGGGGGCTTACCTATGCGATGCTGGTAGGCAAACTGGCCGATATCGGAGTCATGGACACCGAACAGAATATCAGGAACAAGATCAGCCGGGGTAAATTTACAGCGGTGTTTCTGATCCAATGCATGGAAGCGATAGGGGTAGAAACGCTCAGGCTGTAGATTGGTTTTTCCCAGCCATCGGTTTCTTGATAGCGGCTGGAATAGTTTGGGGCATTGGATTTTCACAGGGTGGCGAGAGCGTACGCCGCTATTCCGCTCCCCATCAGCATGGACAAGGCGCTCAGCAAGCCGCGCTTAGCCAATGCGCCGGTCGTAAGGGTGCTGACCTTATCGATTGCGTCCAAAAACAGATAGAAACCGCCGAAGAAACAGCACGCGCCGAACAGGATTTGACCGCCCAGCAGCAGGCTGCGTGGGGGAGTATGTTTTCCGCGCTTTGGGGTGGACTCGCCGTCTTTGTGACGGCGATTGGCACCATCCTGCTGTATCAACAGATCATCCTGACCCGCAAAGCGGTAGAGGATACTGGCAAAGCCAACGAAGCAATTCGAGAAGCTAATGCAATCGCTCGCGACAGTGCTCGACGCCAAATGCGTGCTTATTTGCGGCTGGAATGTGAAAAGTGTGTATTTGTAGTTGGCGATCCAATCACAATGAACATTAAAATTATTAACACTGGTCAAACGCCCGCCTTTGATGCGGCTGTAAAATCGCGCGCCATTGGCCGAGGCGTTAATTGGACATGGCAGGAGGGCGAAGAACCCATACTTGATGAACGGCCCTCGCATCTTATCAACCCAGGTGGGAATATTGTCACTTCTATCCAATCCGATGAGCCGCTGACTCAATTCGTATGGGACGGTATAAAATCCGGCAAGGCGGTGGCATATTTTAGTGGGCGTATCGATTATGTCGACACTTTTGGGAGCCCCCACTGGATTACATTTCGTTTCAAGTATGGGGCCGAAGAACACAAGAACGGTAAAGTCGCCTATTGCTCGCAAGGGAATGGAGCCAACCGCGCCTAACGCCCGCGCCTCTCCCGCCCCACAAACGATGACAGCCGCCGCCACCAGCGATGACAGCCATCTACGCATTGGTGCGTTTGCTACATAATGCCGAGCGCCTCACTCGAATCGAGCGGCGGCAAAATCCCCGGCAGGCACGACGCCATCAGCGATTTGCCCGACCCCGGCGGACCGACCATCAACAGATTATGCCCGCCCGCCGCTGCAATCTCCAGCGCGCGCTTGGCGGTTTCCTGGCCCTTTACCTGGCGCAAATCGGGGCCGTGATCGGCCAGTTCGGCGACCCCAGGCTCCGGCGTCGCGAGCAAGCCGTGGCCCTTGAAATGGTTGAGCAGCGAGAGAAGGTCGGGTGCTGCAATAACCTCGACCGAGCCCGCCCATGCAGCTTCCGGCCCTTGCGCGGCCGGGCACACCAGCCCCTTTGACTCGGCAGAGGCGTGCAGCGCTGCCAGCAGCACCCCTGGCGATGTCGCGATTCGCGCATCAAGCCCCAGTTCGCCTACCACCACATAATCGGCCAGCGTTTCGGCATCCACCACGCCCATGGCACCCAGCACGCCCAGCGCGATTGGCAGATCGTAATGCGACCCTTCCTTGGGCAGATCAGCGGGGGACAGATTAACGGTGATCCGCTTGGGTGGCAGCGCCAGGCCCAGCGCCGCAATGGCCGCGCGCACCCGCTCTCGGCTTTCCGCAACCGCCTTATCCGCCAGCCCCACGATATTGAAGGCGGGCAAGCCCGGCGCGACCTGCACCTGCACTTCCACCCCGCGCGCCTCAAGCCCCAGATACGCCACTGTCGATACGATCGCGACCATTGCCCCTCCGCCCCCCCGTCAGGCGCGCGCCATCCGGCTAATGCCCTGTTCATACCCGCTTTCTTAAATGAGGGAAGCTTGCGGAAGACTGTCTTGCAAAAACAACACACCACCCCCACATCGTCACCTGTGTCGATAGCGCATCAAATCCGCCCGCGTAGCGCCGCCGTCCGGCTTGGCCTGACCTTGGTTGGCGCGCTGATCATTCTGGTATCGCCACTGGTTGGCGTTATTCCCGGCCCCGGCGGCGTTTTCGTGTTTGCGGCAGGCCTCGCGTTGATGTTGCAGAATTCGGCCATCGCAAAGCGGGTCTTTGTGCGGGTGAAGCGCCGTTGGCCGCCACTTGGCTATTATGCCGACCTTGGCCTGCGCCGCGCGAGCGCCTTGCGCCGATTCGAACGGGACCGCCCGCTGGGCAAGGATGGCAAGAAATTGTCGGCCTTTGCCAGTTTTTGGCGCACGGCCAAGGATTTCGTCCGTGGTCGCCGGGTGTGATGTGTCGCCATCGTTGACTTGGGTGCGGGGCTCCCCTAAGGGCTTTCGCCAGTCGGCCGTCGTTTTTGGCGGCCTTTTTGCATTTTCGATGATCAGGGAATGAGTGATGAAGCGGACCTTTCAGCCGAGCAATCTGGTGCGTGCACGCCGCCACGGCTTCCGCGCGCGGATGGCAACGGTGGGCGGTCGCAACGTCCTCCGTGCGCGCCGCGCACGCGGTCGCAAGAAGCTTTCGGCATAAAAACCGGCAACGGCCCTGCCCTTGCGGTGCGGGCCGAAGTAGCGTTGGGGACCAAAGTGTCCGGGGCTGTAATCCAAGGCCTGAAGATTCGCCGCGATTTTCTTGCGGCGAATGCAGGGAAGCGTGCGCCAATGCCGGGCTTCGTACTGCTCGCGCGCGACCGGGCTGATGGCGTGGCCGACATGCGGATCGGCTTTACCGTTACCAAGAAAATCGGCAATTCGGTGGTGCGCAATCGCCTGAAACGGCGGTTGCGGGCGCTGGCGCGTGATGTGCTGCCAAAGGCCGGGCTGCCGGGCCATGATCATGTGCTGATTGGCCGATCAGATGGGCTGAAGCGCGATTTTGCGGTGCTGCAGGCCGATCTGGCAAAGGCGCTCGCCAAGGTTGCGCGCGGGCCGGCTAGATGATCGCCCGGCTGCTGATTCTGCTCACACGGGGCTGGCAATTGGGGCCATCGGTCATCCTGCCGCCGTCCTGCCGCTATGCGCCGTCCTGTTCGGCCTATGCAATCACTGCACTTCGCCGCTATGGCGCGCTGAAGGGGAGTTGGCTCGCGGCAAAGCGGATCGCGCGCTGCCATCCCTGGGGGGGATCAGGATATGATCCCGTTCCGTAAACACACAGAAATTCACGATCGGGACAGTCTTCAGTGAACCAAGAAAATCGCAACATGGTGCTGTTTCTGGCGATTGCCGCGCTGATCCTGGTCGGCTGGCCGATTGTGTCGCGCAGCCTGTTCCCGCAACCTGTTCGTCCGCCCGTCGCGCGCGTGCAGCCCGGTGCCGCGCCAACCGGCGTCGTTAGCTCCAACGCCACGGCCCCCGCTGTCGATCCCGTAAAGGCGCAGCGCGACCGCGCCGTCGTGCTGGCGGAAACCCCGCGCGTGGCGATAATCACACCGTCGCTAAAGGGCTCCATCAACCTGAAGGGCGCGCGGCTCGACGATCTGGTGCTGCTGCGCCATGCAGAGACGATCAAAAAGAATTCGCGCCCCGTTCGGCTGCTGTCGCCATCGGGCACAGCGCACAGCTATTTCGCGGGCTTTGGCTGGTCGGGTGACGGCGTCGCCGCGCCCGACAAGAACAGCGTGTGGACCGCCGATGCGACAACGCTGACGCCGGGCCGCCCGGTGACGCTCAGCTGGGCCAATCCGCAAGGGCTGCGCTTCCAAATCAAGATTGCGGTCGACAATGATTATCTGTTCACGGTTGAACAGATTGCCGGCAACGGTGGCACAACCCCCGTCACGCTGCGCCCCTATGGGCTGATTTCACGGACTGGCGTGCCCAAGGATATCGACACCTGGGTCAACCATGTCGGCCCCATCGGCGTATTCGGCCCCGGTGCCAATTACGACATTGGCTATCCCAATCTGCAGGGCAAAGACCCAACCTTTTTCGGCACGATCTTTGGCACCACGGCCAAGGCTGGTTCCAATTATTTTGATGCCAAGGGCGGCTGGCTGGGCTTTGGCGACCTGTATTGGCTGGCCGCGCTGATCCCTGATCAAA
>JBBSCC010000133.1:0-8179 GCA_038250735.1 Sphingomonadales bacterium
AGCCGCGCAAATTGGGCGCCCACACCCGCCATCCGCGTTCGACCAGCAAGGGGATCTGGAACCGCCAGCTATAATGCAGCTCAGGAAAACCGTGCAGGCACAGGGCGAGCCGATCGCCATTTCCCGCCTCCGCCAGTTCAAACGAAAGCGCCCCCGCTTGCTGCCAGCGGATCGTGATGCCGCTGTCCGCGGGCGGCGTCCAGGAAGCGGTAGGTGCAGGCTGGGGCATGGATTTTGGCTCTGCAATCGTTGCGGATGGCGATCAGCATAACCCCCGCGGGCCAAGCGACAAGCAGGCCGCGGCGTTATTTATCCGCCTTTTTCACCAGGCCATTCACTTCGCCGCCGTTAAAAGCATCGGTGTGAATGTTCAGGATCACCGTTCCCTTGTCCAGCGCGGCAACAAACGCATCAAAGCTGATGCTGTGCGGCAGCGGCGCAACCGCCCCTGCATAATTGCGTGGTCCTGTGCGCACGCGAAAACCGTTGGGCGTGGGTGAATAGCTAGGCCCAAATGGCAGCGGAAAGGCCAGTTCAGAGCTATTTGCATCGGCCAGGTCGCCATTGGCATATTGATGCAGATGGATTGGCCCGATTGGCGCCTTGACCAGATTATCCCACAGCGCGTCCATTGACAGGCCAACGACATCCAGATTCACCGCCACCGTTTTGCGGCTGGTATCAACGCTGATCATCGCATTGGCGTGGGCGGGTGAACCCGTGCTGATTGTTGCCGATTGGCCGTTCAATTCGGCCCGATATTCAATGATTTTCGCGCTTGCAGGTGCGGCGCTGAACAGGGCGGCAAGCGCAAACGCAGAGGCGGTGAAGCGCAGCATGATCGAACTCCTGTCGGTTCGTGAAATCAGCCTCAAACTATGAACCGCGCCCGCCACGGGTCAACCCCGCCACGATAGCCGCCCAAACCGCCGCGTGCGGAAGGGCATTTGACAATATACGCCGCGCATCCAAAAAGGTACGCTACGCATCCAAACAGGTACGCCGCGCATCCAAAAAGCTATGCCGCGCGTACATCTGACGACTCTTGGGGGAAGATAAGATCATGACCGTGACGAAATTGATGACGACGGCCGCGCTGGTTTTGGTGGCAACCGCCCCGCTTCAGGCGCAACGCCCGCCCCAGCAGGCCAAGGCATCTAAGGGCCAGCAACTGCAACAGGCCGCGATGAACGACGTGCCACGCTGCACGACCAAACACGGCACTGTTTCGATCGTTGACGGCCAGGATTCGTCGGGCTGGACGCAGAACAGCCTGGCCCCGCCTGCCCGGCTGCTGCGCGTGCTCGTCCAGCGTTCGGGCTGCTTCAACATTGTTGATCGCGGCGCGGGCCTTGATGCAGCGGCGCAGGAACGCGCGATTGGCGGCGGGCTTGGGCTGCAGCGCGGATCGAATGTCGGCCAGGGCCAGATAAAGGCCGCTGATTATGTGCTGGTGGCCGAAATTCAGGGCGCAAACACCAATGTCAGCGGCAATGCGGCGGCTGGCGTCGCTGGCGCGATTATCGGTGGGCCGTTCGGCGGTCTGCTCGGCGGCATTCGCTCACGCAAAGCCGAAGCGAACACCATCCTGACGCTGACAAACGTCCGCACCACTGAAACGCTTGCCGTGTCGGATGGCTATGCCGCCAAGCGCGACACGAGCTTTGCGATCGGCGGTGCATTCGGCGTTGGCGGCATCGGTGCAGGTGCTGTTGGTGGCGGCTATGAGAATACGGATATCGGCCGCATCGTCACGCTGGCGTTCATCCAGGCCTATTCCAAAATGGTCGACGAACTCGGCTATACCCGCCCCGGCGATGAGGGGACGGCGCAGGCCGCGCCGAAGAAAACCTTCACGGCCCAGGCCCCGGTCGCCATGCGCGTTAGCCCGGTTGCCACCGCAAAGGCCATCCGTACGCTGCCGCCCGGCGCGATCCTGTATCCAACGGGCAACCAGAACGGCCTGTGGTGGGAAGTGGCGGACGAAAATGACAATGTCGGCTGGGTGCTGAACACTAAGCTTGCGCCGTCGCAATAATGATCGCGGCATGCCACCCGGCTGATCAGGCCGGGTGGCAACCGCCCAGACTGGCCAGCGCGGGCAGCAATTCATCATAATGGTCAATCACTGCATCGGCCCCCAGTTCCTCAACCGGGCCGTGCAGGAAGCCGAAGCTGACGGCGATGCTGGGAATGCCAGCGTTCTTTGCGGCCATGATGTCGTAAATCGAATCGCCCAAAAACACGGCGTTGCCGCCGCCGCACCGGTCAATCATCTCCAATATTGGCGCGGCTGATGGCTTGGCGTTGCCCTTGCCCAGCGTATCGCCGCCGATCACGGTGACGAAACGTTCCAGCAGCCCCAATTCGCCCAGCAGTTTTACGGCCAGCGATTCAAATTTATTGGTGACAATCGCCGTCTTCACACACATCGCGTCAAGCGCATCCAGCGCCGCCAGTGCGCCTTCAAACGGGCGGGTGCCCGCCGATACATTGGCTTCATAATGGCGCAGCATCGCCTTGTAATGCGTGCGAAATTCAACCGCATCAATCCCGCCGCTCGCTTCAAAACCCAGCTGCAGCATATGCTTGGCCCCGCCGCCGATCATCGTCTTGATCTCGTCAACGCGCAGCAGCGGCCTGCCCGCCTGCCCCAGCACCGCGTTCACCGCCGCCAGCAGATCGGGGCTGGTATCCAGCAGCGTGCCATCAAGATCGAACCCGACAATATCAAACGGGCGGGCAAAGGCAGATTTCTCGTTCGTCATCATGGCTGCCTGCCAGCATCGCTATGGAATTGGCAACACAATCATGCCATCGCTGCGCCCAAGGGAGCCCGATGACCAAGCGACCAATTGCCGCCATCATCCTTGCCGCTGGCAAGGGCACGCGCATGAAATCTGATCTTCACAAGGTGCTGCATCCGATTGCGGGGCGGCCGATGCTACTGCACCTGATCGATAGCTTTGGTGCAGCAGGCACAGCGCGCAGCGTCGTGGTGGCAGGCGTTGGCCGCGAACAGCTTGAAACCGCCGTTGCCGAACGGGATGTGACCATCGCGGTGCAGGCCGAACAGCTTGGCACCGCCCATGCAGCATTACAGGCGCGCGAGGCGCTGGCGGATTTCGACGGTATCGTGATCGTCTGTTTCGGTGACACGCCCTTTCTGGCGGCGACAACAATCACGCGGCTGGCCGAACGATTGGAAGCCACAGATGCTCCCCGCGCCGTCGTGCTGGGTTTCCGGCCCGACGATCCAAAGGCCTATGGCCGCATCATCGCAGGCACTGATGGCACCATCGCCAAAATGGTTGAGTTTAAGGACGCAACCGATGCCGAACGCGCGGTGAACCTTTGCAATTCCGGCGTTACCGCAGTGCGCGCCGCAGACCTTTGGCCGCTGCTTGAGCGTGTGGGCAATGATAATGCGGCAGGCGAATATTATCTGCCCGATATCGTCATGATCGCCCTGGCCGATGGCGACCGGGCTATCGTGGTGGAAACCGACCCGGATGAAGTCATCGGCATAAACAGCCGCAGCGAACTGGCTTATGCTGGGGATCGCTGGCAGGCCCAACGGCGCGCACAGGCGATGACGGACGGCGCGACACTGATCGCGCCCGATACCGTGTGGTTCGCGCACGATACGGTGGTTGGCCGCGACGTGGTGATCGAACCCAATGTCTTTTTCGGCCCCGGCGTGACGGTGGCAGACGGCGCGGTGATCCACGCATTCTGCCATATTGAGGGGGCGATGATCGGCCCAAAAGCTGAAGTCGGCCCCTTCGCCCGGCTCCGCCCCGGCGCGGTCATGGGCGAACAATCGAAGGTCGGTAATTTCGTCGAAATGAAGAAAACCGTGCTCGGTGCAGGCGCAAAGGCCAGCCACCTCACCTATCTGGGCGATACAGAGGTGGGCGCGGGCGCAAATATCGGCGCGGGCACGATCACGTGCAATTATGACGGGTTTTTCAAGTATAAAACGGTGATCGGCGCAGGCGCGTTCATCGGGTCGAACAGCGCGCTGGTGGCACCTGTCACGATCGGCGCCGGGGCAATCGTGGCGGCAGGCAGCGTTGTGACCCGCGATGTTGAGGCAGACGCGTTGGCGCTCGCACGCGGCCAGCAAACCGCCCGCCCCGGCTGGGCGAAACGCTTTCGTGACGCGATGACGGCAAAGAAGAACAAGCAATAGCCCCAAGGGCGACGACACAGCGGCGGAGACAGAAGCAATATGTGCGGCATCGTTGGAATATTGGGCCAGGGCCCCGTGGCGGACCGGTTGCTCGATGGGCTGAAGCGGCTTGAATATCGCGGCTATGATTCAGCCGGGATTTGCACCGTGCATGATGGCCGGTTTGATCGCCGCCGCGCCAAGGGCAAGCTGGTCAATCTGGCAACGCGGCTGACCGACGATCCTCTGCCCGGCAACAGCGGCATCGCGCACACGCGCTGGGCCACGCACGGCGCGCCGACCGAGGATAACGCGCACCCGCACATCGTTGACGATGTCGTGCTGGTCCACAACGGCATCATCGAGAATTTCAAGCCATTGTGTGAAGAGCTGATCGCCGATGGCCGCCAGTTCCTGAGCCAGACCGACACCGAAGTCGTCGCCCACCTTATTGCGCGCGAAATTGAGCGCGGCGCGACCCCGAAAGATGCCGTCGCTAATGTGCTGCCCCTGCTGCACGGCGCGTTTGCGCTGGGGGTGATGTTCAAATCCGAACCTGATCTGTTGATCGGTGCCCGGCTCGGTGCGCCGCTGACGGTTGGCTACGGCCCGACCGAGGGTGGCGGCGAGAATTATCTGGGGTCAGATGCCCTCGCGCTCGCCCCGTTGACGCAGCGTATCGCCTATCTGGAGGAGGGCGACTGGGTCGTCATCAAGCGTGCCAGCGTGGAGATTTTCGATCGCGAAAACCAGCCCGTCACCCGCCCCATCGTCAATTCCGGCGCATCGGGGCAGTTGATCGACAAGGGCAATTACCGGCATTTCATGCTGAAGGAGATTTACGAACAACCGCTGGTCGTCGCGCAAACATTGCGCAGCTATCTGCGCCCGGTTGAGGAGCAGGTCGCGCTGCCCGATATGGAATTTGATCTGGCGAAGATTGACCGGGTCGCCATCGTCGCCTGCGGCACCGCCAGCTATGTCGGCATGATCGGCAAATACTGGATCGAACAATTCGCCCGCGTGCCGGTGGAGGCCGATGTTGCCAGCGAATTCCGTTACCGCGATCCGGTGTTGACGCCGGGCATGCTGGGCATCGTGATCTCCCAATCGGGTGAGACGGCGGACACGCTGGCCGCGCTGCGCCATATGAAATCGGCGGGGCTGACGACGGCGGGGATTATCAACGTGCCGACCAGTTCGATGGCGCGTGAGGTGGACCTGTTGCTGCCCACTCATGCCGGGCCGGAAATCGGCGTCGCCTCCACCAAGGCGTTCACCTGCCAGCTGGCGGTGATGGCCGCGCTGGCGATTAATCTGGCGCGCGCCAAGGGGCTGCTGACGCTTGATCTGGAGCGTGAAATCGTCCGCCATCTGCGCGAAGTGCCGCAGGCGATGAACCATGCGCTTGGCCATGACGAAGAAATCGCCGCGATGGCCCCCAAGATCGCGGCAGCACGCGACGTGCTGTATCTGGGGCGCGGGCCGGAATATCCGATGGCATTGGAGGGCGCGCTGAAGCTGAAGGAAATCAGCTATATCCACGCAGAGGGCTATGCGAGCGGCGAAATGAAGCACGGCCCCATCGCGCTGATCGATGATAATGTGCCGCTGATCGTGCTCGCCCCATCAGGCCCGTTGTTCGATAAAACCGTCAGCAACATGCAGGAAGCGCAGGCACGCGGCGCGCAGGTGGTGCTCATCTCCGACGCAGTCGGCATTGCACAGGCAGGCGAAAACACCATCGCCACGATTGAGATGCCGCACGTCCACCCCTTGATCGCGCCATTGGTCTACGCGGTGCCCATTCAGTTGCTCGCCTATCACGTCGCGGTGTTCAAGGGCACCGACGTTGATCAGCCCCGCAATTTGGCGAAGTCCGTGACGGTGGAGTAACCCAAATTTAACCACAAGCCGCGCATGGTTGGGGCAACCAAGAACGGGAGTGCCCGGTGCGCATATTGATCGTAGACGACGAACCGGCGATGCATGAATCCTATCGCCAAAGCTTTGCGCCAAAAAAGAACGGCGACACTGCGGCCTTATCCGCCATGGCCGCCGATCTGTTCGGGGATGATGATGCCCCCGCCCCCACCGTAGACGCCGACGCAATGGCGTTTGAACTAACCCATGCGATGCAGGGGCTGGACGGGGTTGCCGCGCTGGAAAAATCACTCGCGGATGGCGATCCATTTTCGGTCGCGTTCATCGACGTGCGCATGCCCCCCGGCATTGATGGCAAGGAAACCGCCACGCGCATCCGCAAGCTTGATCCCAATATCAACATCGTCATCGTCACGGGCTTTTCGGATTTCTCCCCCATCGAGATTTCGAAATCCGCTGGCCCCGCGGACAAGATTTTCTACATCGCCAAGCCATTCGAAGTTGCCGAAGTGGTGCAAACCGCGACTGCGCTGTCTGGCCGCTGGAAACTGGACATCGAACTGGCAGAGGCGCGCCGCATGCTCGCCAACCAGGTCGTGATGCTGGAGGAAAAAGGCGCAGAACTGGCCGCGAATGAAAGCCATGCGGTCCACATCGCCAACCATGATTCGCTCACCGAAGCCCCCAACCGGCTCGCCTTTCTGCGCGCGCTGACGGAGCGGTCGCGCGGCAAGGAACGATTTGCCACCGCGATGCTCGATCTTGATCGGTTCAAGCTGGTGAATGACACGCTTGGCCATCTGGCCGGCGATGAAATGATCCGGTCGGTCTATCAGTTGCTGGCAGGTTCGGTGCCCCCCGGCGGCATCGTTGCCCGATTGGGCGGCGACGAATTTGGCGTGCTGTTCGACACCCCCGGTGAGGAAGCCGCCGTCATGGCGTGCGAGCTGATGCTGCGCGCCTGTTCGGTGACGTTAAAGGTATTCGGCCACTCAATTCAGGCCAGCGCATCGATGGGCGTTGTCGTTACCGAAGCAGAGCCAGTCCGCGATCCGGTCGACGTGATGCGCCGTGCCGATCTGGCGCTGAACGAGGCAAAGCGCGCTGGTCGCGGCGTAGTGCGCCCGTTTGATGAGAGCATGGACGAAAGCATCCGCTTCCGCCGCCAGATCGAAAGCGGGTTGAGCAAGGCGATTGCCGCTGGCGAATTGAAGCTGGTCTATCAGCCGATTCTGGCCCGCGAAGAGCTGGAGATTGTCGGCTTTGAAGCATTGCTGCGCTGGAACAGCCCGGAATTCGGGCCGATTTCGCCGGGCCTGTTCATCCCGATTGCCGAAGAGAGCAACCTGATCCACGAACTGGGTGATTGGGTGCTCGATCAGTCGCTTGAAGAGGTGAAGAACTGGCCGGACCAATATGTGTCGGTCAATTTCTCGCCACGCCAGTTCCGCCGTCAGAATTTTGTCGGTCGGGTGATGGAACGCGTGCAACAGGCGGGCGTCAGCCCCGCGCGGGTGCAGATTGAGATAACCGAAACCGCGATCTTTGATGATGCAGACCGTGCTGCCGATACGCTGTACAAGCTGCGGCAAATGGGGTTCCGCATCGCGCTGGACGATTTCGGCACGGGCTATTCCAGCCTCTACAACATCCGCAAATTCGCGCTTGATTGCCTGAAGATTGACCGCAGCTTTATCGACGGCATGGGCCGGGAGCGCGAAAGTGCCGCCATCGTCCATTCGATCATCCACCTTGGCCGCGCGCTGGGGCTGGGCGTGATTGCAGAGGGCGTGGAAACCGACGCACAGGTACAGGCATTGCGCCTGGCCGGGGCATCACACCTGCAAGGCTATTTCTTCTCGCGTCCCATTGACGCCGTCGACGCCCGCAAAATGGCCGAAGCCCGCTTTGTGGTGGGCAAGGATGATCCGGGCGATGGCCCTGCCCTTTACGAATCCGGGCAACACGAATTCGGGCAAAAAGCGGGTAACGGGACGCACGGCTGATGACGGTCGCAGGATCGGGGCGAACGATGTTCGGGGGCAAACTCCGCGCACCGGGATCGCTTGGCGCAAAATTACTGCTGATTTTGACGGCGGTCGGCTTGCTCGGCTCGCTGGC
>JBBSCC010000134.1:0-8107 GCA_038250735.1 Sphingomonadales bacterium
AGGCGAGATTCCGCCCGAAATTGGCGAGAATGTGCCGCAATTGGCGCATGCAATGGAAGGATTGTTCCAACAAATCGCCGCAAATCTCGAAAGTGTGCACCGTTTGGCGATGTTTGACCCCGTTACGGGCCTGCCGAACCGAACCCATTTTCGCCGCAGCTGCGAACGCATGTTGACGGATATGCCCATGGGCAAAGCGGCGGCATTATTTTTCATCGATCTCGATCGGTTCAAGTCCGTGAACGACACGATGGGCCATGCGATGGGTGACATGCTGTTGGGCATGGTTGCCAATCGGCTGCGCGCAGTTGCCGATCGGGTGACGGCAGAAAAGGCGCCCGGCGCTGGTCAGCCGCTGCCCCTGCTGGGCCGGTTGGCGGGCGATGAGTTTACGATGTTTTTCCCCGATATTACCGATTCAAGCGAAGCTGCACGGATTAGCCGTGGGGTGTTGTTTGCGCTGGCCGAGCCATTTGATCTGGGCGGACATGACGTGGAGATTGGCGCGTCAATCGGCATCGCGCTGCGGCCGGAACACGGCGCGACGCTGACCGATTTGATGCGCGCTGCCGATGCCGCCATGTATCATGCCAAGGCGACCGGCAGGGGCCGCGCCGAGCATTTCACCGAATCACTCGCCGCGCAGATCGCCGATCGGGCGCAGCTTGAGCTGGACTTGCGTGAGGCGATTTCGCTCAACCAGTTTGCCCTGGTGTTCCAGCCGCAGGTCAGCACGATGGATGGCCGCATCGTGGCGGCAGAGGCTTTGCTGCGGTGGCGCCACCCCACGCTCGGGGTAAAGTTGCCCGGCACGTTCATCAAGCGCGCCGAAGAAACCGGGCTGATTGTAGAGATTGGCGAATGGGTGATCGCGACCGTCGCCGATACGATTGCGCGCTGGGGCGTGATGGGCATTGAGCAACGGCTGGCCATCAACATCTCGCCCCGCCAGCTTGATCACGCCAGCTTCTTTCGTCGGCTGCGGGAGGCAATGCACGCTGCCAATGCGCCGGCGCGGTTGCTGGAGCTGGAGATTACCGAAACGCTGGCGATGCATTGCAGCGAAGAGGTGATCGAGGCGATATCCACGCTGCGCGCCGATGGCGCAACAATTGCGATTGATGATTTTGGGACCGGCTACTCCAATCTTGCCCGGTTGCGCGATTTGCCGGTCGATCGGGTAAAGCTTGATCGCAGCCTGATTGAACATATCGCGGTAAAGCCCGAAGCGCGCACCATAGTGCAGGCGGTGATCGGGCTGATCCACGGGCTTGGCTGTGAAGCGGTTGCCGAAGGAATAGAAAACCAAGCCCAGGCAGACGTTTTGCGCGTCATCGGCTGCGATGTGATTCAGGGATATGCCATTGCCTATCCCATGGCCGAGGACGATTTTATCGCCTGGTCGCGCACCGAAAAGCGTCAGCTGCTCGCTGGCTGAAGCGCCTGTGAAATGATGTCGGCATAAATGTCGGTCAGCAGCGCCAGATCTTCAATCGCCACCGCCTCATCAAGCTTATGCATCGTCGCATTGACCAGCCCGAATTCGACGACCGGGCAAATTTTTGACAGGAATCGCGCGTCTGATGTGCCGCCGGTGGTGGACAAGGTTGGCTGATGTCCGGTGTGCCGGGCAATGGCATTGGCGATCAGTGATGAAAACATGCCCGGCAGCGTCAGAAATGCTTCGCCCGAAATCCGGGCAGTGACGACCGCACCGGGCGCATGCGCCGTTGCCAGCGCCGTAATCCGTTCAACCAGCGCATCACCGCGTTGCTGATCGTTGAACCGGATGCTCAGGCGGGCGCTCGCCTTGGCGGGGATCACATTGGTTGCCGGGTTGCCAACCGTCAGGTCAGTCACCTCAATATTCGACGGCTGGAACCAGTCGCTGCCCTGATCAAGGGCAATGGCGTTAATCTCCGCCACCAGCGCGACCAGCCGCCGGATCGGGTTGTCGGCCAGATGCGGATAGGCGACATGGCCTTGTTTGCCGGGCACATCGATCCAGATATTCACCGATCCGCGCCGCCCGATCTTGATCATGTCACCCAGCCGGTCAACCGAAGTTGGTTCCCCGACAAGGCACAGATCGGGGCGGATGCCGCGCGCCGCCATGCGTTCAATCAGTGCGACGGTGCCATGCGTGGCGGGGCCTTCCTCGTCCCCGGTGATGATCATGCTGACCGTTCCAGCATCGGCAGGGATGCGTGCCACTGCGCCCACAAAGGCAGCGATGGCGCCCTTCATGTCGACAGCACCACGCCCGTATAGCAGCCCGCCGCGGACAGCCGGCTCGAACGGATCGCCCGTCCAGCCGCTGCCCGGCGGCACTACATCGAGATGACCGGCAAAGGCGAAATGCCGCCCTGCGCCGTCGCCGCGCACCGCAAGCAGATTTTCAACCGGACCGTCCGGCGCGGTGCCAGCGAAGAACCGTTCGACCTCAAATCCCAGCGGCAGCAGCGCCTGTTCGAGCACGTCGAATACCGCTGAACCAGCGGGCGTGACGCTGTCACACGCGATCAGCGACGCGGTTAGCGCGGTGACGTCGATAGGCGGGGCCATTATCTGGTTTAAACGCCAGCGGGGCGTTCATATTTGTCGATCACCCATTCTTCTTCCTGGGCGGCGGCAATCCAGTCCTGCATCCAGCGATGGCCGATGATCGCATCGACATAGGCTTGCGCAAATCGGGGGGTGGGCAGGCCATAGGTGACGATACGGGTGCATACGGGCGCAAACATGATGTCGACCGCACCGAACGCGCCGAACAGATAAGGCTGTTCGCCGCCAAAGCGCGCGCGGGCCTGCGCCCATAGTTCAAAGATGCGAGAAAGCTCGGCCGCTACCTCGTCATCGGGCGCCACCGGGGTGAAAATCTGGCGGACGTTCATGCCGTGGCGGCTGCGCAGAGCGGTATAGCCCGAATGCATTTCTGCCGCCATCGATCGCGCCAGCCCGCGCGCAGCCAGGTCTGCCGGCCAAAAGCGCGTGCCGCCGGTTTGGCTGTCGAGATAATCAACAATTGCCAGGCTGTCCCACACCACCGCGTCGCCATCCCAAAGCGTTGGCACTTTGCCAGCGGAGGGGGCCAGATCAGGTGCCGCGCGTCGTGCCGCCCAATCATCGTCAAACATCGGCACAACGACTTCGTCGAACGCCAGGCCCGATTGTTTGCAGGCGAGCCAGCCGCGCAGCGACCAGGATGAATAGGCTTTGTTGCCGATGATGAGTTTGAGCATGGGATAAGGAATAGCGCTGCGCCGGGGCGGCGGCAACCAAGCGTTGATGGACGCAGGCTGAAAAACAGCTAGCTGAGCCGTTTGGGGCTGCCTTAGCTCTCGGCGAAAGCAGCCTCGACAATATCGTCCAGGCCAAGGCTTTTGAGCACTAGTGCGCCCTCCACAGCCACCATTAGCCGGGCGGCATCAATCGCCCGCGCTTCCGGCGTTGGGCCGTCGAGTTGCATCATACCCCAGGCAAAGAACCCCCTGCCAATCTGTGCGCCGATGCCGCGATATACCGGGTCACCGCGAGCAGACAGGCTCGCCACCTCAAGCCAAATCCGCATGTACGGCCAAAGCGCATCATCAAACAGGATTGCGAGCAGCTGCCCACGCAGCACCTCAATCGGCAATGGCTCGGGCGACCGGTGCTGATCGAGCATAGTTACCAGGCGCGCGGCAATACGCTCCAGCACGGCGGCGATCACCTCTGCCTTATCCTTAAAGTAATAAAGCAGCATCCGGTCGCTGATCCCCGCCGCCTTAGCCAGCGGGCGCAGGCTTGATGCGGACAGCCCCTCTGCCAGCACATGATCGGCCAATTTATTGACCAGCGTTTCACGACGTTCGTCAGACTTGATCACGATGCCGCTATTCTCCGTTGCGCTTTGGGGGAGTCATGCCGATTGCGAAGACCAAATGTCCAGCCCCGACGCCTTAAAGGGCGGCTCACCCAACCAAGCCGAAACTATCCTGTGGTGCCAAATTCACCCATAAACGTGCTTTTTTGTTTCAGTTTGAGTAGCTTAGCCGCTTGGTGTGATGCTCTACTGCAACACTGTGCATGGATTGTAATCGATCCGAAACAATGTCGTTGCGGCCCTGTCACAGTTGTCGATAGGATTTTGCAGTGGCGCAATCTGGCGCCCGATCCGCCGAGCAAACGCCGCCGGATCACGCCAGATTTCACGCCCACACCAATCAGGTGCCCGTCATCCTCGGGCCAGTCGCGGAGAATGAAAATGATGATGAACAATGCCGACGGAACGGGTTTTGCGGTGCTCGCGCGACGGGCTCTGGGCCATTGGGGCAGCGTGTCGGTGATGGCGATGGCTGCGCTGATGGCGGCAAGCCCGGCGGCTGCGCAAACGCAGCCTAGCGCCGATGCGCCTGCCAAGGCCGAAGTCGCAGACGCGAATGGCATTGATATCGTCGTTACCGCCCGCCGCCGCGAGGAGAGCCTGCTCGACACCCCGATCGCGATCAGCGCCTTTGGTGGCGAAACGCTGAAGGCGCTTAACGCCCGCAATCTGGAAGATGTGGGCAAATATGTGCCTAACCTGACGATCAGCCGATACGGCGTCGGCAACACTTCGCAGGCCGCGATTTTCATTCGCGCCATCGGGCTTCAGGATCACTTGATCACCACCGATCCGGGCGTTGGCGTGTATCTGGATGGCGTCTACCTTGGTCGCCAGCTTGGATCGAACCTGTCGCTGCAGAACATTGAGCGGGTGGAAGTGCTGCGTGGTCCACAGGGCACGCTGTATGGCCGCAACACGCTGGGCGGTGCGGTTAACATCATCACGCGCAAGCCGGGCAGTGAAGAGTCGGTTGAGGTTGACGCCCAGGTCGGTTCGCGCGGGCGGATCAACGGCAGCTTTTATGCCGATACGCGCGTTGCCCCAACGCTCGCGGTGTCGATCAACGGCAGCTATCAAAGCCGCGACGGCGTTGGCGATGCCGTCAACATTCCCAACCCAAGTGCGCGGATCGGCGAGCAGAATGATTTCAGCGGCCGGGCGGCAGCATATTGGACGCCGTCGGACACTTTCTCGATCCTCAGTTCGGTTGATTTCGTCCGTTCACGCGGTGGCCAGTCGCCATACCGCGTTGATATCTATGATCCCCTCGCCGCCGGTTTCACGCAGGCGACGCAGGTGCGTCCTGATGATTCGGGCACCGACGTTGCGGGCCTCGAAACCACCTCGCTCGACCTGTTCGGCGCATCGGTTACTGCCGAGCTGAAGCTGAGTGACCAGTTGTCGACCAAGTTCATCACCAGCTATCGTCAGACCAAATATACCGGTGGCCTGTCAGATACCGACAATATTTCGCGCCAATCGGTTTTTCCGGAAACCGGCGATGCAGAGCAGGTGTCGACCGAATTGCAGCTGAACGGCGAATTTGATGCGTTCAACTTCGTCACCGGACTCTATTATTATTACGAAAATGGCAGCAACCAATCATCGCCGGCATTTTTCTTTGGCGGGTTCAGCGATTATACGATCCAGCAGCGCACCAACAGCTACGCCGCCTATGCCAATGGCAGCTACAACATCACCGATCAGCTCTCCATCGGGGCGGGCGTGCGCTATTCGAACGATGACAAGCGGGCAACAGCGCGCTTCTCCAGCTTTGCCGGGCCGGTAACGCGCAACGCCAACTATGATGCGGTCACCGCGCAGGGCAACATCACCTATAAGTTCACCGATAACGTATCGGTCTATGGCACGATCCAGCTTGGCTATCAGCCGGGCAGCTTCACACCGCGCCCCTTTGGCGGCCCTGCATCGTTCAATGCATCGCCAAAAACGACCGCGACCAACTATGAAATCGGGTTGAAGGGCCGGATTACGCCAAACTGGGTTGTGCTGCTGTCGGCGTTTACCACGGACTATGGCGATCGCGGGCTGCCCTATTCGTTCATCAACGCGAACGGATTCAACACCGTGATCATCTCCGCCGATGCCCGCGCCCGCGGGATTGAGGCGGAATCGACCGTCACCTTTGGTGGCTTCCGGGTGAAGGGGTCGATCGGCTATCTCGATAGCAAGATCACCAGCGTGAACTCGCTGCCGCCTGCCTTTTTCCCAACCGGCGGCGTGCCGGTGGCAGGCGCGCCAACCGCGCTTAGCCCCGATTTTACCGGGGCGGTGACCGCCAGCTATACGTTCCCGCTGGCAAATGGCGGATCGATCACTGCACAGGGCGATTACTCCTACCGCGGTGACCAGTTCGGCCAGCCAGTGGCACGGGCCAGCGAAGTGATTGATGCGCGCAGCCTGGTCGGCTTTAACCTGAAATATGAAAACGAAGCCCGTGATCTGAGCTTCAGCATCTATGGCAGCAACATTTTCAACAAGGTCTATGATCAGGGCCGGTTGGATCAGGGCGGCTTTGTGGGTGTTGTGGTGAGCAATGACCGCAGCGAATTCGGTGCGCGACTGACCAAGAAGTTCCGGTAAGCGGTGGTGTCAGACGCCGGGGTGGGGGTTGCTACCCCGGCGATTGGCCGGTTCAATCGGCATGCGGCAACACAAATCGTCATTGCGAGCGCAGCGAAGCAATCCAGCCGTGCCACGCGCGGTTAGCCTGGATTGCTTCCCCCGGCTCAAGGCCGGGGTCGCAATGACGGAAGTTGCTAAAAACGGCAGGCTATCGGGCCAGCCTAGCCGATCGCCTCAATCACCGCCGCGCGTAATTCGGGGATGCCGAAGCCTACTTCGCTTGACGTTGCCATGATGTCGGGGTGTGCTGCGGGCCGTTTGCGGGCTTCGGCTGCTGTGGCTTCGGTGATTTTCAGCAGTTCGGTCGGCTTGATCTTGTCGGCCTTGGTCAGCACCAGGCGATAGCTGACCGCTGCCTTGTCGAGCATTTCCATGATTTCATGGTCGACATCCTTCAGTCCGTGGCGCGAATCGACCAGCACCAGCACGCGCTTCAACACTTGCCGACCACGCAGGAAATCGTTGATCAGGAACCGCCATTTCTTGACCATGTCCTTGGGTGCCTTGGCAAAGCCATAGCCTGGCATATCCACGAGCCGCAGTTTCAGCGGATCGCCCACATCGAAGAAGTTCAGTTCCTGCGTACGGCCCGGCGTGTTCGACGTGCGCGCCAGCGAATTGCGCCCGGTGAGCGCATTCAACAGCGACGATTTGCCAACATTGGATCGCCCCGCAAACGCAATTTCGGGCACGTCTGGATCTGGAATAAATTCCAGCGTGGGTGCAGATTTCAGGAAGCTGATCGGCCCGGCAAAGGTGATTCGTGCCGCCTCGATCATATCTTCGTCAAATTCAGCCATCTCAGGTCATTTCTTCGTGGCGGGGACGAGCATCTCGGGATGCCGGGAATAGAGCAACCGCTGCTGCAGGATCGTCAGCACGTTCGATGTGATCCAGTAAAGCTGCAACCCGACGGCAAACGGGGCCATCACGAACATCAGCATCCACGGCATAATCGCAAACACCTGTTTCTGGGCTTCGTCCATTGGCGCGGGGTTCAGCTTGAACTGGAAGTACATAGAGATGCCCAGCATGATCGGGATGATGCCAATCGCGATGAACACCGGCGGGGTGAAGGGCAGCAGGCCGAACAGGTTAATCGGCGTCAGCGGATCGGGCGATGACAGATCACGGATCCACAGCACAAACGGCTGGTGCCGCATTTCGGTGGACAGCAGCAGCACTTTGTACAGCGCGTACATGATCGGGATTTGCAGCAGGGTAGGGCCACAGCCGCCCAGCGGGTTCACGCCTTCGGTTTTGTACAGCGCCATGATTTCCTGCTGCTGGCGCGGCTTATCGTCCTTGTAGCGTTCCTGCAGCAGCTTCATCTTGGGCTGGATCGCCTTCATCTTGGCCATCGAGGCGAACTGGCGCTGGGCGATGGGGAACAACAGCCCCCGGATCGTCACCGTCAGCAAGATGATCGCGACGCCAAAATTGCTCACCAGCCTGAACAGGAAATCAAGATAATAAAAAATCGGCTTTTCAACGATGCGGAACCAGCCCCAGTCAATCGCCTTGTCAAAATTGGCGATGTTGCCGCCGTCCTGATATTTGTCGATCAGGCGCACTTCCTTGGCGCCTGCAAAA
>JBBSCC010000135.1:0-8061 GCA_038250735.1 Sphingomonadales bacterium
ACAACTGGTGGCAAGCGGCGTGCGCATCGCCGTCGTCACGTCCAATGCAGAGGGCAATGTTCGCGCTATTCTGGGCCCAGATATCGTCGCGCAAATCGAAATGTTTGAATGCGGTGCATCGCTGTTCGGCAAGGCACGGCGGTTTCGGCGGGTGCTGCGCAAGCTGGATGTCGCCAAGGCGGATGTGATCGCGATTGGCGATGAAACGCGCGATATCGTGGCGGCGAACAAGGTGGGAATCGATAAGGCAGCCGTGCTGTGGGGCTATGCCAATCGCGCGATCCTGACCGCGCTGAAACCCGAAGTGACGTTTGATTCGCCCGCAGAAGTGCTGGATTACCTGTTGGGCCAGTCGCGCGAGGCAGCGGCTTGAGCGAGCGGTTCACGTTCACCATCGCGACAACCGACGGTCGCGCCCGCACCGGGCAGATCGCGATGCAGCGCGGCATTATCCGCACGCCCGCGTTCATGCCGGTTGGCACGGCTGCCACCGTCAAGGCGATGAAACCCGCCGATGTGCGCGCGAGCGGCGCCGATATCATTTTGGGCAATACCTATCACCTGATGCTGCGCCCCGGTGCAGAGCGCGTTGCAAAGCTGGGCGGGCTGCACGGTTTCATGGGCTGGGATCGCCCGATCCTGACCGATAGCGGCGGCTATCAGGTGATGAGCCTGTCTGACCTGAATACGCGCAACGAAGACGGCGTTACCTTTAAATCGCATCTCGATGGCAGCCGCCATACGCTGTCCCCAGAACGATCGATTGAAATTCAGCGGCTGCTGGGATCGGATATCGTCATGGCGTTTGACGAGCTGGTCCCCACCACCTCAACCCCCGAAGTGCAGCAGGCGGCGATGGCGCGATCCATGCGCTGGGCAAAGCGATCGCGCGCGGCTTTTGACGGCGGCGGTGCCCATGCCGAACGCGCGGCAATTTTCGGCATTCAGCAGGGTGCGCTTGATGAAATTCTGCGCAAGAATAGCGCCGACGCGCTGATCGATATCGGTTTTGACGGTTATGCCGTGGGCGGGCTAGCGGTGGGCGAAGGCCAGGAAGCGATGTTCGGCTGCCTTGATTTCGCGCCCGGCCAGCTACCCGCTGACAAGCCCCGCTATCTGATGGGCGTCGGCAAACCCGACGACATCGTTGGCGCGGTGGAACGCGGTATCGACATGTTCGATTGCGTGTTGCCCACCCGCTCGGGTCGTACCGGACAGGCATTTACCCGGCGCGGGCCGATCAATATTCGCAACGCCAAATTTGCCGAAGATCTGGGCCCGATCGACCCGGCTTGCGCCTGCCCGGTGTGCACGGGGTGGAGCCGCGCTTACCTGCACCATCTGGTCCGGTCCGCCGAGATTTTGGGTGCGATGTTGATGACTGAGCATAATTTGTGGTTTTATGAGACGTTGATGGCCGATCTGCGCACGGCAATCAGCGATCAACGGCTGACAAGTTTCGCGCAAACGTTCAGAAAAGATTATGCCGGCGCCTGAAAATACAGGGATGAATCGGCAATGAGGAGAGTGACATGGCCGAAATGAACGAAATTGAAGCGGCAGCCCATGCCGCAAAGCGCGTGCGCGAGGCCGCCGACGTCACCGATCAACAGAAAAAAGAACAGGCCAAGGAAGGCAGCTGGCCGCTGGTGCCAATCGGCATCGGGATCGGCATTGGTTCTGCCGCCCTTGCCGCCGCGCTGCTTTATTCGCGCAGTGGCCGCAAAGACAAGGGTTGAAGGACCAGGCTCGGTTGATCGCGTGCGATTGCCGTCCTGAACCCCAAATTAGCCTGATCATACCTTGCGGCCCAACCTGAGCCGTCACATTCCTGCTGGAGTAATCGCATGCGCCTTGTTCGTGCCGCCCTGCTGCTGAGTGCCGCCACCCTACCCTTCGCTGCCCAACCCGCCGCTGCGCAATCTGCACCCGCCGCGATGGCGACGAACAGCGTGAAGCCGATCGCCTTTACCGAACGCACGCTCGCCAACGGCCTGCGGGTCTATGCGATCCGCGATACCGGCACCGCGACCGTCTCCGTCCAGGTCTGGTATGATGTCGGGTCAAAGGATGATCCAAAGGGCCGGTCGGGCTTTGCGCACATGTTTGAACATCTGATGTTCAAGGCAACGCGCAATCTGGTGCCGGAGCAATTTGATCGGCTGACCGAGGATGTCGGCGGGTTCAACAATGCGTCGACCAACGATGATTACACCAATTATTATCAGACGGTGCCTGCCAACCATCTACAGCGGCTGTTGTTTGCAGAAGCTGACCGGATGGCGTCGCTGGTGGTTGAGCCCACATCCTTCGCGTCCGAACGCGATGTGGTGAAGGAAGAGCTGCGGCTGCGCGTGCTCGCCCAGCCTTATGGCAAGCTGTTCTCGCTCTATCTGCCTGAGGTGTCCTATACCACGCACCCCTATGCCCGCCCCGGCATTGGCAGCATTGATGATCTGGAAGCGGCCTCCATCGATGATGTCCGCGCCTTCCACGCCACCTATTACCGGCCCGATAATGCCGTGCTGGTGGTGGCAGGGAATTTCGATGCCAAGCAGCTTGATGCCTGGTTCGACCAGTATTTCGCGGGCATCGCCAAGCCCGATCGCCCCATCCCGCGCGTGACGGTGGCGGAGCCGGAGCGGACCGCCGCGACGACGCGCACCGTGTATGAAGAAAACACGCCGCTGCCCGCGATCATCATCAGCTATCCCGTTCCCGCTGATCGCGACCCCGATTCCGCACCGTTGGCGGTGCTGAACACCATCCTGTCGGGCGGTGAAAGTTCCCGCCTGTACGAATCGCTCGTCTATCGCGATCAGATTGCGCAATCGGCCGGCACTTTCCTCGATTCCAAGCAATCAACCGGGGCGTTTGCCACCTATGCGATCCTGGCGGGTGGCAAAACCGTGGAAGCAGGCGAAGCCGGGCTTCGGGCAGAAATCGCCCGTGTCCGCGATAATCCCGTGTCCGATGCCGAACTGAACGAGGCGAAGAACCAGATCCTCACCGGCGCGATCAGCCAGCGCGAAACGGCGGACGGCAAGGCATCCGCGATTGCCAGCGCGGTGATTATCGATGGCGATCCCCGCGCCGCTGATCGCCAGCTTGCCGCACTCGCCGCCGTTACCGCTTCCGATGTGCAGCGCGTCGCCAAGCGCTATCTGGCAGAAAACCGGTCAGCCACCGTCCGCTATCTGCCCGCCACGCCCGGCGGACCAAAGGGTGATGCCATCACCGTTGCCCCCACCGTTCAGGTCGCCGCGCTGACGGCTCCGGCTGACATCAAGATCATCACCCCCGCCCCCGCTGCTGAACGCATCCTGCCGCCAGCGCCCGGCGCGCCGGTTGCGGCTGCCATTCCCGCCCCAATCGAAACGCAGCTGGCCAATGGCATGCGCGTCATCGTGGTGGAAAAGCATGATCTGCCGCTGATTTCGGCAAGCGTGGTGGTAACACCGGGCGGCGGCGCTGCTGATCCCGCTGACCGCGCCGGGCTGAACAGCCTGGCAGCTGGCCTGCTGACCAAGGGCACCACCACGCGCTCTGCAACCGACATCGCCCGCCAGATCGAATCGCTGGGCGGCTCCATCAGCAGCGATGCCGATTGGGACGGCGCATCCGTCAGCATCGGGGTGAAATCCGATCAAGTGGTACCCGCACTGGCAATTTTAGCCGACGTGGCAATGCATCCCGCCTTTGCGCAAGACGAGATTGACCGCGCCCGTACCCAAACGATCGACGGCATCGGCGTTGATTTGAAGGACCCTGCCAGGCTCGCCAGTATCGTCGCCGCACGCGCTGTTTTCGGCGGATCGGCTTATGGGCATTTGTTCGCCGGCACGCCAAATTCGCTAAAGGCGATCACCCGCAGCGACGTCACAAACAGCTATGCTGCCGGTTGGCGACCCGATCGCGCCGCCTTGGTGTTGGTGGGGGATATCACGCTGGCGCAGGCGCGCGCGCTGGCCGAGCAAAATTTCGCTGGGTGGAAGGCGCCAGCGGGTGCCCCGCCGGTTTTGGCAAGCGCCGCCGCATCCTACCCAGCCCCCCGCGTGATCGTGGTCGACTTTCCCGGTGCCGGGCAGGCGGGCGTCGTCGTGTCGCGGGTAGGGATCGTGCGCAAGGATGCGGGCTATTATCCCGCAGCGGTTGCCAATGCGACGCTTGGCGTTGGCTTTTCATCGCGGCTGAACCAGGAAATTCGCATCAAGCGCGGTTTGGCTTATGGTGCCGGAAGCTCAGTCGCGGCGCGGCGTCAGCCCGGCCCAATCAGCGCGAGCACCCAGACCAAGAACCCCTCCGCTGCGCAGGTCGTATCCCTGATCGTGGCCGAGATGAAGCGGCTCGGCACCGAACCTGCCCCGGCGGCTGAGCTTGACACGCGCAAGGCCGTGCTGATCGGCGGTTTCGGTCGATCAGCGGAGACGACCGGCGGCATTGCCGGATTGATCGGCGGCTATGTTATTGATGATGTGCCGCTGAGCGAGCTGAAAAACTATGCGGCCCGGATCGAGGGGGTCGACCCCGCCGCGGTACAGACCGCCGCCGCCAAGCTGCTCGACCCCACTGCCGCCAGCATCGTGGTGGTGGGCGATTCAAAACTGTTCATCGACGATCTGCGCAAGGCCTATCCAGCGCTTGAGCTGATCGCAGCCAGCGCGCTGAAACTGGACTCGCCAACGCTGAAGTAAACGAAAAATTACGTTAACCATCAAGTGTTTCGCGCTGGGACGGGCCTGAATCATCCCGCGCGAAGCCTTTCAAAACAGGCTATGGCGCGGGGCGCCGTGGTGGTTTTGCCCGGCGCGAAAGCAAAGGGCGAACGGCGCGTGTTTTGGCAGCGATGGGCAGGGCGACAGATGCGCGTGGCGGGGGCCGTTGCCCTGCTCGCGGTCGTGTGCCTTGGCTATTCGGCGCAAGCGGCGATCCGCGCGATCATCGCAAGCCAAATGCGCCCGATCTCGGTAGCCGCCAAGCCCGTCGGCTATGAAGCGACCGATCATTTTCCCGGCGCGGCGTTGCTCTATGTCGCTGATGACGAGGCAGCGCCTGCCGCCGGGGTGACGGGTACCACCGCGCTGCCCGATCTGCCGATTCCCGCCGATGCCCCGGCCAGCGCTGCCGACGGCACCGTCCACGCAGCGGCCCCTTTTTCGATGGGGCGCGCAAGCCCGACTGACCGGGACCGCGCACTGCAATGCCTGACAGCGGCGATCTATTACGAAGCGGCGAATGAGCCCGATGCCGGGCAGCGCGCGGTGGCGCAGGTGATCCTGAACCGCTTGCGCCACCCCGCCTTTCCCGCCACGGTGTGCGGCGTTATCTATCAAGGGTCGGAACGCGGCAGCGGTTGCCAGTTCAGCTATGCGTGTGATGGCTCCATGGCGCGCATCCCCAACCGGGCCAGCTGGCTGCGCGCGATGCGCGTGGCCGCCGTCATGCTAGCCGGCAGCGTGGAAGCGCGCGTGGGCACCGCCACGCATTACCACACCTATGCCGTCACCCCGTCGTGGAACCGGCAACTGGTGATGACGGCGGCAATTGGTGCGCACTTCTTCCACCGCTGGCAGGGATATTGGGGCACCCCCGGTGCGTTTCGACAGGGCTATGCAGGCGGTGAACCCTTCCCCGGCCCCCACGCCCGCCCGATCACGCCGATGGCTATTCCCGTGTTGATCGCAAGCGCTGTGGCCCCTGCACCAAAACCACGCACCGCCCCAGCGGTGATCCAGCCCGCCTATGCGCAGAGCGGGATGCCCATGCCCGGCTATACCCCCAAGCAGGAAATCGCGCAGGCGCTGCCGGAATCGACCATCCTCGACAAGTGGAAAGACACGGGCAAACCGCTGCGGTGAGGGGGTCGCCAAGACGGGCGGCAATCCCCCCTATTTCCCCGCCGCCAAATACTTGTCAAACCACCCGATTGTCCGCTTGCGCAGGTCCGCTGCGTTGGCGGGGCTGCGGATGCCGTGACCTTCTTCGGCGTAGATCACCAGGCTGGTCGGCACGCCCATATCCTTCAGCGCGTGCCAATATTCGACGGACTGGGTGGGCGGGACTTCGATGTCGCGTTCGCCGACATAGATGAAGGTTGGCGTTTTGGCTGTCTTCATGAAGTAAATTGCCGACGGGGCCTTGTACGCGTCATAATCCTCGTACAGTGTTTTACCGAAAAACGGCAGCATCCACTGATCAATGCCATTAGTGCCGTAATAGCTGATCCAGTTGGATAGCCCTGCACCGGAGACAATCGCCTTAAACCGGTTGGTCTGCGTGTTCGTCCACATTGACATAAAGCCGCCGTAACTACCGCCCATCATCCCCAACCGCGCATCATCCACCGGTGCGACCTTTTCTACTGCATCAATACCAGTCAAAATATCGCGCAAGTCGCCGCCGCCAAAGTCACGCCGGTTAGCCTGCACAAACGCCTCTCCCTGGCCGTAACTGCCGCGTGGATTGGGGTAAAACAGGTAATATCCCGCCGCGATCAGATCAGCATTTGTGCCGCGTTCCAGGAAGTTAGGGGTACTGGCCGACGATGGCCCGCCGTGCACCACGGTGATCATCGGTGCCTTTTTTGCAGGGTCCGCTTTCAGCGGCGCGAGCAGCCAGCCCTGCACATCATAGCCCTCATTCTGCCAATTTATGCTGCGAACGGCGACGATTGGCGCGGAATTGTCATTTTCGTGCGTGATTTGGCGCGGTTTTTCCACTTTTCCGGCGTAAATGGCGGGTGCTGTCGTGAAATCCTGCACCACAGTTGCCACGTGCTTGCCATCGGCACTGAAAGCGGCACGGCCATCGCCTGCGCCAAAACTTGCCGGGCGGCTGAACCCGGCGGTCGAAAATCCCGCCCCCGGGCTGACCGACACGATCTGTGCCTGATCGCCCTTCAGCACCACCGCGCGCAGGCCCCCCATCGTCCAATCGAGCGAGGTCGCGGTGGCCTTTGCGCCCGCTGTGATGTTTACAGGCGCGCCGCCGTCAATCGGCACGGTCCACACATCGCCGCCCACCGCGCCAAAATCGCTCATCAGCCCGCCGATATACGCCACCGTCTTGCCATCGGGCGAGACACGCGGAAAGTTGAGCTGCGTTGCTGGCTTGGCGATTTGCCGCACCGCGCCCGTCTGCGCATCGACCGCGTCGAGGGTGGCGACCCACCAGTTTGCATCGCCATTGCCAAGCGCACTCGTCACCACAAAGCCCCGGCTGTCGGGCGTCCAATCATATTCGTAGATATAGCGACCAGCGGGCGAGATCGGCTTTACCACCGCCGCCGCACTTGGCCCCAGCCCCAGATCGAACACCGCAAGGCGCTGTTCGTCGTTCTTCTCGCCAATCTCCCCCACTTGCCGCACGCCGGCTTGCGCCGCGCCCGCCTCTTTCGCCGCACCAATCGTCACCAGCAGCGCGATCCGCTTGCCATCGGGGGAAAAGCGCGGGGTCTGCGCGATGCCGGTGATCATCGCCACCAGTTGCGGCGCGGCATCAGGCCGCACGACCTGCAGCATCACGCCCCCCGCCGTGCGGTTCCGCGCCAGAAACGCCAGCGTGCCATCGCCCGAAAATGTCAGCCCCGAATAGCTGCACGTCGCGCACGGATCGATGGTCGACAGAATCTTGCCCGTCTTGGTCGCGCGCAGCGTGATCTTGGGGCGACCGCCGTCTGCGGCTTCTATTGTGGCGATCTGGCTGCCCGATGCGTTGATCGCCAGCGCGCCATATTGTTTGGTCGCGGCCAGCGCGGGCGCGCTCGCAATCAGGGCGACGGTGACGAACAGGGCGGCGGTGGCAGGGGTAATACGCATCAGGCTGAACTCTCCGACAATTTTCATCCGGATAGCACAGCATCGCTCTGCCGCAAGCGGATCGGGGCCGGCCATTGCTGGCCGACCCCGATCTTTACGCTCAATTTTACCGCAGTGTCGCGATTAGCGGCAGCGCGCGTCGTTCCGCTGGCCATTCTTGTCGATGGCATTACCGGCCAGCGCACCGCCGCCAGCACCCAGAATCGTGCCCAGCACCTTTGAGCCGCCCGGCGCGATCAGATTG
>JBBSCC010000136.1:0-8025 GCA_038250735.1 Sphingomonadales bacterium
GATCCTCAGCGCTATGATCCACGCCAGGTGCGCGTGCAGGGCAAATTGGCGGGGCTGCTGCGCCGTTACGACTGATCGGTCAGCGCGATCGCTATGGCCGCGCTGGCCCGCCCCCGGACCGGCCAGAAAACCGGTCGGAGATCTGAGAAGAGACCGGGAATGCGCGGTTAGCGTTGGGCAACCAAGGATGGCGGTCGCCCATCTGAAACACCGTGCGGACGCTGCCCGATGATAAAGTAACCGATACCCCGCCAGTTCGCTGGAGCACGGGCCGGTCAAGCCGCAACCATCGCGGCGTGCACCGGCGTGGCAGCCGCCGCTCGCTGATGACGATATCAGCGTTGCGACAGGCGGTTATCAACTCGGCGATGGAAACGCGGTAGGGGCTGCGAGTCGCCAAGATCCGCCAGCGACGGCCACCAACCACGCGGTCAGCAATGCAAATGTCGCGGCTGCACCGCGCGCCGGGCTGTTCCGATAACAATAGTGGCTCGCCATCCACACCACTCGCCTCGGCAAGCATCGCGCGGGTGTAATCCCCTGCCCTGTCCCGCAGCAGCGCGACATTCCCCCCGTCCGTCCGCAGCGCAACATGCCGCCCGTCGCCTGTGATCAGCACATCCGGCGCTGGCGTCAGCACCGCCCATACCGCCCCCATCACAAGGGGCAGTGCCCCGGCCCGGCGCAATCGCGTGCGCCACAATGCCATCCATAGCCCGCCGATCACCATCAGGCCGAACGCCCAGCCCGGCATGCTCGGCAATGCTGTCACCGCGCCCGGTGCCTCTGCCACCGCATGCGCGATCCCCAGCAACAGCCGCAGTGCCTGTTCCACCAGCCACCAGGCTGGGGCGCCAATCCCGAGCAGGTCCAGCGCCAGCGCCAGCGCCTCCAGCGGCATCACCACAAAGGTAGTCAGCGGTATGGCGATGATGTTGGCCAGCGACCCGTAAAGACCCGCCTTGTGAAAATGATAGAGCGCGATCGGGGATAGCGCCGCTTCCACCACAACCCCAGTCAGCAACAGCGACGCCATCTGGCGGAGCAGCCAGCGCCCCCGCCCGCCTTCCTCACGCGGGGCGAACCACGCCCTGACGCTGGGGTGTTCGTGCAGCGCGACAATCGCGGTAATCGCGGCAAAGGATAGCTGAAAGCTCGGCCCCGCCAACGCTTCGGGCCACAGGACGAGCACAATCACGGCACCGGTGGCCACCAGCCGCAGTGTCATCGCTTGACGCCCCAGCGCAATCGCCAGCAATACCATCAGCGCCGCGACGCACGACCGGATCGTTGGCACTTCCGATCCGGTCAACACGGTATAGCCAATCGCCGCCAGCGCCGCCGCCGCCGCCGCGATCAGCGGCAATCGCAGGTGCAGCGCTGCCCAGGGACTTAGCGCCAACAGCCGCAGCATCACCAGCATCACTGCGCCCACAACCGCGGTGATGTGCAGCCCGCTGACCGACAATAAATGCGCAAGGCCCGCGCGCCGCATCGCCTCTGCATCCTCCAGCGGAATCGCCCCCTGATCACCCGATGCCAGGGCCGCCGCAATCCCGCCTGCTCCAGGCGACAAGTTCGTCCTGATATGCGCCGACAACCTTGCGCGCAGCCCGGCCGCCCCCGCATCGCCGGGGGACAAAACCGCGATCGGCCCGAACCCCCTGCCCGTTGCTCCAATCTGGTCAAACCACGCGACGCGCGCGAAATCATAGCCACCCGGCACCGATGGCGGCGGTGGCGGCATCAACCGCGCGCCCAGCCGGATCACCGCCCCGCGCGAAAGTCCTGTCGGCATATCCTGCGTTGCTATGTTCACGCGGATATGCGGCGGCAGCGTGCCTGTGGTGGACCTCCCCAGCGCCTCCACCACGGCCATCGGTGCCAACCGCAATCGCACCAGCCCGCGCGGCGGCAATGGATCGACCCGTTCCACCCGCGCTTCGAAACGAACAATCATCGTGCGCGCCAACGGCGGATGGGCGACGCGCTCCGCCCGGATCCAGATGAGCGCGAGCCCCATGACCATTGCCGCACTGCCAATCGCGATGATGCGCGCGGCGCGCCCGCCCCGCCCCACTGCCAGCGCAAGCAGGGCTACGCCGCCAAGAGCCGCCACCGCCATCGCCCAACTGTCCGGATCAGGCAGCAACAACCAAAGCGATGCGCCAAAGCCCAACATTACCGGCAGCCAAAGCGGCAACTGATCGCGCTCCGCCTCCAACCAATGCTCAATTGAATCGGTCACTGCTGCCACGCGCCGCCACACCGCAATTTGAAGCGGGGCGATCACCGTGCTAGGGGCGCGCGAGGCTGTGTTGGCCATCGTTTTTGAAGTCTGGGAGAAGCGGCAACGTGGCGCAAGTTATGAAATTTTCGCAGCCATGATTGCACCCGTCGCCCAGCCGCCGGTGGTTACCCGGTTTGCGCCCTCCCCTACCGGATTTTTGCACATTGGCGGCGCGCGCACCGCGCTGTTCAACTGGCTGTTCGCCCGCGCGCATGGCGGCAAATTTCTGTTGCGGATCGAAGATACCGATCGCGCGCGCTCCACCCAGCCGGCGATTGACGCGATCTTGGACGGTATGCGCTGGCTGGGCCTTGATTGGGACGGCGATACCGTTTTCCAGTTTGCACGTGCTGAACGCCATGCGGCGGTGGCGTATCAGCTGCTCGCCGCAGGCCATGCCTATAAATGCTTTGCGACGCCTGACGAACTGACAGCGATGCGCGCTGCCCAACAGGCCGCCAAACAGCCTGCACGCTATGATGGCCGCTGGCGTGATCGTGATCCCGCCGAAGCACCGGCAGGTGCGCCCTTCGTCGTCCGGCTAAAGGCCCCGCACGAAGGCGCGACGACGATCAGCGACCGGGTACAGGGCGATGTGACGGTGCAGAATGCCGAAATCGATGATTTCGTCCTGCTCCGGTCAGATGGCACGCCGACGTATATGCTGGCGGTCGTCGTCGATGATCATGATATGGGCGTCACCCATGTGATCCGCGGTGATGATCATTTGAACAATGCATTCCGCCAATTGCCGATCATGGACGCAATGGACGCGATTGAGGGTGGCTGGCCGATTCCCGTCTACGCCCATATTCCGCTGATCCACGGCACTGATGGGGCCAAAATGTCTAAGCGGCACGGCGCGGTGGGGGTAGATGCCTATCGCGATGAACTTGGCATCCTGCCCGAGGCTTTGGGCAATTACCTGTTGCGGCTGGGCTGGGGCCACGGCGATGATGAGATTATCAGCCGCGAACAGGCGACCGAGTGGTTTGATTTGGGCGGCGTCGGAAAATCACCATCCAGGTTCGATTTGAAGAAGCTGGAGAACCTGAACGGTCATTATATTCGGATTGCTGACGATGCCCGATTGGCTGATCTGGTGGCCCAGCGGATCGGGGACGAGATCGGCACGGCGGGGCACGATCTGTTGCGCCGCAGCATGGCCGTTTTGAAGCCGCGCGCCGCCAATTTGCTGGAACTTGCGGACGGCGCTGGCTTTTTGTTTCGCACGCGCCCGCTGGCGCTGGATGATGCCGCACAGGGCTTGCTGACGGACGAAGCACGCGATCTGTTGGTTCGGGTGCACGCCGCGCTTGACGCGGTGAATGACTGGGATACGGAAGTGCTGGAGACTGCTGTGAAGCAGGTTGCGGAGGATGCCGGGGTGAAACTGGGCGCCGTTGCGCAGCCATTGCGGGCGGCGTTAACGGGACGAAAGACATCGCCGGGGATTTTTGACGTGCTTGTCCTGCTGGGCCGCGCAGAAAGCCTGGGTAGAATTGGCGACCAGATGGCCGGGGCTGCGGCTGAAGGTGTTTGATTGTGATGTGTAGCCGTTCGGGGCGTATAAATTCAGGCAAGAAGAGGGACCTATGACTGATAACGCAAAGCTCACCGTTGCTGGGGCTGATCACGAATTCAAAGTGGTGTCAGGCAGCGTTGGTCCGCAAGTCATCGATATTCGAAAGCTTTATGCGCAGACCGGCAAGTTTACGTTTGACCCCGGCTTCACCTCTACCGCGAGCTGCGAATCCGGGCTTACCTATATCGATGGTGACGAAGGGGTGCTGCTGCACCGCGGATACCCGATTGGACAGCTCGCTGAACAATCCAGCTTCATGGAAGTATCTTATCTGCTGCTGAACGGCGAACTGCCAAGCAGTGATGAGCTGGATAAGTTTACCTACACGATTTCGCGCCACACGATGCTGCACGAACAGCTGATGACCTTTTACCGTGGTTTCCGCCGCGACGCCCACCCGATGGCCATCATGTGCGGTGTGGTGGGGGCGCTCAGCGCTTTCTATCACGATTCCACCGATATTACTGATCCGTACCAGCGCATGGTCGCCAGCCACCGGCTGATCGCCAAGATGCCGACGATTGCGGCAGCGGCGTATAAATATTCGGTTGGCCAGCCGTTCGTCTATCCCAAGAACTCGCTCAGCTATACCGGCAACTTCCTGCGGATGACCTTTGGCGTTCCGGCGGAGGAATATGTCGTCAACCCGATTGTTGAAAAGGCGCTGGACCGGATTTTCATCCTGCACGCCGATCACGAGCAGAACGCGTCGACGTCCACTGTTCGCCTGGCCGGATCATCGGGCGCAAACCCATTCGCGTGCATTGCAGCGGGCATTGCCTGCCTGTGGGGCCCGGCGCATGGCGGGGCGAACGAAGCCGCGCTGAACATGCTCCGCGAAATCGGCACGCCTGACCGCATTCCCCATTATATTGAGCGCGCGAAGGACAAGAATGATCCGTTCCGCCTGATGGGTTTTGGCCACCGCGTGTACAAGAATTACGATCCGCGCGCGACGGTGATGCAGCAAACCGTGCGCGAAGTGCTGGGCGCGCTGGGCGTGACCGATCCGATTTTCGACGTTGCCTTGCGGCTTGAAGAAATGGCGCTGAACGACCCCTATTTCATCGAGAAGAAGCTGTTCCCGAACGTTGATTTCTATTCGGGTGTTATCCTGTCAGCGATTGGCTTCCCGACGACGATGTTCACGGCGTTGTTTGCGCTTGCCCGCACCGTTGGTTGGGTGGCGCAGTGGAATGAGATGATCGCAGACCCCGAACAGAAGATCGGTCGTCCGCGCCAGCTTTATACCGGCCCCACCGTTCGCGATTATCCAGCGCTCAGCACGCGCTGATAACCCAATTGCCGCGACCTGATCGGCTTGGGCGTTCCTCGAGCTGATCAGTCGCCGCGATAGGGCAACGTAAACACAAACCGCGCGCCCTGACCGGGGGCACTGTCCACGGTCACGTCGCCGCCCATTGCGCGGGCCAGCCGCCGGGCGATGTACAGCCCCAGCCCGCTGCCGCCGGGCTCAGACACATCGATGCGTTCAAACTTCTCAAAAATGCGGGCCTGGTCGGCCACGGCAATTCCCTTGCCCTGATCAGCGACCACCACAGCGGCCATGTTGCCGTCGCGCTCGGCGCGGATCCACACCATGCCGTCTGGCGGCGAATAGCGCACGGCATTGCCGATCAAGTTGACGAGCACCTGCAACACCCGCCGAAACTCACCTGTCGCGGGCAGAAATTCCTGTGTGCTTGGCCGATCAATCCGAACGTTTCCTGCAGCAGCCCGCACACCCAGCAACCCGGCGGCGCGACGCGCAATGTCTGCCAGATCGATCGGTTCGTGCGCCACGACGAAATCGGGCCGTTCAATTGCTTGCAAATCGACCAAATCGTCGACCAATCCCAGCAAATGCCGCCCTGCGGTGGCAATATCAGCGGCATAATCAGCATAATCCTGCCGTAATGGTCCCTCCGACTGGGCATTGATGCTGTCGGCATTGGCGATGATCCGCCCCAGCGGCGCGCGCAGCGCCTTGTCGAGGCGAGTGCTAAACGCAGCGGGCAAGCCCTGTTCGGTGGTTTGCGGCACAATGGGCGCTGGCGGGCGCGGCGTTTCCACCATCTGCGTGGCCCCGGCAAAGCCTGCAAAAACGCCCGCCGAATCAGCACGAACGGCCGCCGATAGCAACACCGGGCGGCCCGTAGCGCGGATCTGCGCGGGCTGATCATCAAATCGCTGGCGCATCGCCAATGCGCCAAGAATCGGGAACATGCCGCTGGCGTCCTCAGCCAGAATAAACAACCGCGTCAGCGGCTGGCCAAGCAGCGGCCCGGCGTCAAAACCATGCCGCGCGCCAGCATTTGCCGACACATAGGTAAGCCGCAGGGCGGAATCGGTTTCCCACAACCAGTTGGCGGCGCTGCGCACGAAATCGCGCTCACGCGCATCTGCCTCGGCCACGGGTTGCCAGGGCTGGCGCGCTTTCCACCCGGTAATCGACAGGCGCACCCCGCCGCTTTCCGGATCAGGGTCAGCGCGCACCCACATATCAATATCGTCATCGCCGTCGGCAGCGACCACCGCGCGCGACACCAATATGCGCAACCGCTGCACCAGCCTGACCAGTGTTGCGAGTTGCGGCACGGCGAGCGGCGCGCCAATCGCCCCGCCAGCGCGCGCATTCAAATCATGCAGCCGCGAATCCGCGTCAATCAACAGGCCGGCGGAATCGACCAGACCACGCACGGGCGGCAACCGGGAATCGATCGCATTCATCGCGGCTGGCCCTTTGCGAGCAACAACATTGCCTCGCGAAAATCAGGGTGGAGGCTCAGCGACGCCAGCGCAGTGCGGGCAGCGTCAGGCGAAACTGCCAAAATCGAATCGAGCTGATCGGCAAAGCCTTCCACATCACGGCGCGGATCGGCCTCGCACAACGCCAGCCCGATTGCGGCAACGGCGGCGCGATCTAGCCCCAGCGCGCGAAGCACCAGCCACAGCCGATCGGCAACGGGATCCAGGACGATGTCACGCGCGAGACCATAGCTGAAACCCATCGCCTGCGCGAGCAATGCGATAAACAGTGCAACCCGCCGGTCGCCCAGCGATTCGATCAGAAATCCGGGCAATTCATGCGGCTGCGCGCCCAGCGCTGATGCCAGTCGCATCGCCGCAGCCTCCAGCCGGTCACCTTCGTCATGCGCGGCCAGGCTGCGCAGAGCGGCCTCAGTCAGCGCCCGGTCAAGCGCCGGGGATGGCGGCATCGCCAGCCGAATGGCCGCGGTCGCCCACCAGACCAGCCGGTGATGCAATTCAGCTGGCAAATCACTGCGCGGTGCAGCGCCCGGCTCTATCCCGGCACGGCGACGCGCGTCGGCGGCGAGCAGCGCAGTGGCGGCGGTGGCGGTGACGCCATCAGGATTGCCGACCAGTCGGGCAACAAAACTGGGCGTATCGGGATCATCTGGCGCGACCGGCGCCAGCGCCTCACCCAATATCTCCTGCCGCACCCGCGCGAGCAACTCGCGCATCAACTCACCGTCGCGCAGCAACCCAGCGCGGCTAAGCGCGAGGTGAACGCACGGCGGATCGCTGATCACCCGGTTGGCAAGTTCAGGATCATCCCGCCCCACCAGCAAACGGCCAGCATATTGGCGCAGTTCTGCTTCGATTACGCCGGTTAGCCCGGCCAGCGCCTCGCCCAACGCCGCACGGACGCGGTCATCCAGACGGGCCTGATCATCGACGAAAAAGTCGTCAATCGCCGCCACGATCCGGCGATCCGCGCACACGTCATCAGCCGCTCCGCGCGCGAGCAGCTGGCTGGCACCACTATCAGTGCCATCGTTTGTGTCGGAAGGGTCGATCGACATGGTTCCCGACGTAAGCATGTAGCGTTAAATTCAGGCTAAGGCTTTTCTCGCAAAGCCTCAATAACCGCCGCAAGTGACAATGCGGCGTAGCCTGCGGCCATCGCCAGCCCGGTTTGCGGATAACCCCAAAAATAAAAGGGCAGCAGCATCAGCGGATAGGCCGCTGGGCTGCCCCACCACCGTCGGCGAATGCGATCATTGGCACCGCGTTCGGCCAATCCGGCAGCCACACACAGCGTTACGGCCAGCGCCACGCCCGTCCCCGTTCCTTCAGCCACACTATTGGCGAACCCCAGCATCATCGCGGTTGCCGCCGCCCCACC
>JBBSCC010000137.1:0-8013 GCA_038250735.1 Sphingomonadales bacterium
GCTTGCGGTGACGATTGATCTGGCGGCGATCCCGCTGTCGTCCGCTTACCGCGCGCATATGGGTGAGACCCGCGCGGCACGGCTGCGCGCGGCGACGGCGGGGGATGATTACCAGTTGCTGTTCGCGGCATCCTCGGCGCTCGCGGTGCCCGCGCGGCGGATCGGCAGCTTTGCGCAAGGGGCGGGGCTGACGCTGGTCGACGGCGACGAACCGGTGCCGCTGCCCATACGGCTGGGGTTTGAACACGGCGACTACTGAGCTGATCCACGCCGCGCAGCAACGCGGGCACTTCAACCAAGGAAGCGCGCCACTTCCAACCGAACGCCAAGTTCCCTGTTCCCGCAAACTGTTCCCCCGCGAAGGCGGGGGCCCAGACTGGGCTCCCGCCTTCGCGGGAGCACAACAAAGCTGTGGTTGGTTGAAGGGGACAAACCCGGTCGCTGCCCAATTCCGTCCGGCAAGGCCAAGATGCCCCGCCCCCCGGCCCGAACGGCGCTTGCGCTCCCACCCGCCGCGTTTATAGGATCGACGACAACGAGACAGGCGCACGGGGGGTGTGCCGCTACCGGCACCCCGCAAAGCGACCGTATCAGGGAAGGACTTTGCCGATGACGATTGTCTATGCCGCCATGATCTGTGGCTTGCTGGCTGTGCTGTACGGAGTGATTACCAGTCGCCAGGTGCTCGCAGCGCCCGCTGGTAATGAAAAGATGCGCGACATCGCCGCCGCCATTCAGGAGGGTGCGCAGGCGTATCTGGGTCGTCAGTACCGCACGATCGGCATCGTCGGCGTCATCATGCTCGCGCTCGTCTGGGTGCTGATCGACAGCATGGGCGCGCCGGTTTCCGCCGCCAGCTTTGCGATTGGCGCGGTGCTTTCGGGCGTCGCGGGCTATATCGGCATGAACATTTCGGTGCGCGCCAATGTGCGCACGGCAGAGGCTGCGCGCACCTCACTCCAGGGCGGGTTGACGATGGCGTTCCGGTCGGGCGCGATCACCGGCATGCTGGTGGCGGGGCTGGGGCTGTTGTCGATCTCCGGCGTGTTCTGGTATCTCGCTGGCGCGAACGGCGAGAATGCAGGCGCGCAGATCGTCGTCAAGGCGCTCACGGGCCTCGCGTTTGGCTCCTCGCTCATCTCCATCTTCGCGCGTCTGGGCGGCGGTATTTTTACCAAGGCAGCAGACGTTGGCGCCGATCTGGTCGGCAAGGTTGAGGCCGGCATTCCGGAGGATGACCCCCGCAACCCCGCCACCATCGCCGATAACGTCGGCGATAACGTCGGCGATTGCGCTGGCATGGCCGCTGATTTGTTTGAAACCTATGTCGTCACCTTCGGCGTCACGATGATCTCGGTCGCGCTCGCGCTGAAAAACGCCGATCAATTGCTGCAAGTGATGACGTTGCCACTGATCGTTGGCGGGGTATGCATCATCACCTCGATCATCGGCACCTATGCGGTGCGGCTGGGCAGCAGCAACAACATCATGGGCGCGCTGTACAAGGGCTTCTGGCTCAGCGTTGGCCTGTCGGTTCCCGCCATTTACTTCGCCACGCAATATACGCTGGGCGATATGAACGCGGTGATCGGCGGCAACAGCTTCCTTGATGGCGGCGCGGCGACGGCGGAAGCGCTCGCGGGCGTGGCGGCCACCACCACCACCGGCATGGCGCTGTTCTGGTGCATGATGATCGGCTTGGCCGTCACCGGCCTGCTGGTGTGGATCACTGAATATTACACCGGCACCAATTTCCGCCCGGTGCGCAGCATCGCCAAGGCATCGGAAACGGGCCACGGCACCAATGTGATCCAGGGGCTGGCGGTCAGCCTTGAATCGCCTGCGCTGCCAACCCTCGTCATCGTGGTCGCGGTGATTGCGGCGTATCAGCTGGCGGGCGTGATCGGCATCGCCTTTGCCGCCACCGCGATGCTGGCGCAGGCCGGGATGGTCGTCGCGCTCGATGCGTACGGCCCGGTAACGGACAATGCGGGCGGCATCGCCGAAATGGCGGGCCTGCCCGATGATGTGCGCCACCGCACCGATGCGCTGGACGCGGTGGGCAACACCACCAAAGCCGTGACAAAGGGCTATGCGATTGGTTCCGCGGCCCTTGCGGCACTGGTGCTGTTCAACGCCTATACCAGCGATCTGGCACGGGATTTCCCCACGCTTGCGGTGAATTTCCAGCTCAGCAACCCCTATGTCATCGTCGGCCTGCTGCTCGGCGCGCTGTTGCCCTATCTGTTCGGGGCAATGGGGATGACGGCGGTTGGCCGTGCGGCGGGTGCCGTGGTGGAGGATGTCCGCGCGCAGTTCCGCGATAATCCGGGCATCATGGCGGGCACCAGCCGCCCCGATTATGCCCGCACCGTCGATCTGGTCACCAAGGCGGCGATTGCAGAGATGATCGTGCCCAGCCTGCTGCCGGTGCTCAGCCCCATCGCGGTGTATTTCATCATCACCGGCGTGGCGGGCCAGGCAGAGGGCTTTGCGGCATTGGGCGCGATGCTGCTGGGCGTGATCGTGTCGGGGCTGTTCGTCGCGATTTCGATGACGAGCGGCGGCGGCGCGTGGGACAATGCCAAGAAGTACATCGAGGACGGCCATCACGGCGGCAAGGGCAGCGAAGCCCATAAGGCCGCGGTGACGGGCGATACGGTGGGCGATCCGTATAAGGACACAGCAGGCCCGGCGGTGAACCCGATGATCAAGATCACGAACATCGTCGCGCTGCTGCTGCTGGCGGCTTTGGCAGCTTCCTAACCTCCCCCGGTCGACTAATCCCGGCTTACAAGCCCCGCCCGCTCGGCGGGGCTTGATCATCTGCGCCAACGAGCTAGTCTTTGCACGCTCAATGGCCTTCCGGGGGGAATTAATCGTGCGTTTACAGGTGAAGCTAGCGGTATCCGCATTCGCGCTAATGGTGGCGGCACCCGCTGCTATGCCCGTTGCGGCGCAGATGAAACCAGCGACCGATTGGGACAACAAGACCGTCCCGATTGAAGTGTTCGCCCAGTTTCCAATGGTTGCCGAAGCGGCGATGACGCCCGACGGCAACTGGATCGCCACCAAGATCCGCGTTCAGGGCCAACAGGTCCTTGCCCTGCTGGAAATTGGCAAGCCGGGCAGCCAGCCTGAAATCATCGCGCGCGGTGCCGATTTCACGTCGGACAAGATCGGCCAGCGTCAGCTGATCACGCATCGCTGGCTGGACAATGATACGCTGCTGATCGGCATCAGCTCGCGCGACAATCTGTTTGGCCAATGGTTCGATAATGTCGGCTATGCCGCCTATAATCGCACGACCAAAAAGATCATCCCGCTCGGCTGGCAAAAGGCGTTTGCGGGCAGCCGTCTGCTCTGGGCATCGCGCGACGGGCTACCCCGCATCATCGTCCAGCGCGGCAATGCGACGCGCGGGACAGAGCGGCTGAACAAGCCTGAAGTGGTTGAGATTGATGCGGCGACGGGCAAGGAAAAAACCCTGATGTACGCCAATCCAGAGGTTGATAACTGGACGACGGATACCGGCGGCGTGGTGCGCGTGGGAACATCCTATGATGGCGATACCGGCAAGATGAAGGTGTTTTACCGCCCCGATTCCAAAACACCGATCAAATCGATCTTTGATGGCATCCCGGATCGCTATCTGGGCGCGGGCATGCCCGATGTGCTGATGAACGACGGCAAGACCGCCTATATCGTCAGCGCGAAGGACGGGTACGCCGCGCTATACGACTATGATCTGGCGACCCGCACCATCGGCAAAAAGATATTCGGCGTCGATGGCTATGACATTGATGGCCCCATCCTGTCGCGTGACGGCAGCAAGCTGGACGGCGTATCCTTCACCGCCCAGCGTAGTCAGACGGTCTATTTCGATCCCAGGCTGAAGGAAATTCAGCAGGTGCTGGAGGAAGATTTTGGCAAGGGCAATGTCGATCTCGTCACGGCAGACGCCAAGCGCGAACGGCTGTTGTTCAGCATCGCCGCCCCGGGCCAGGCACCCACCAACTATCTGTTCGATACGCGCAACGGCGCGATGGGCCGCATCGCTTATTATAATGACACGCTGAAGAACGCGAAGCTCAACCCGGTCAGCGCGGTGCGCTACGCCGCCAGCGACGGCAAGTCGATTGAGGCGATCCTAACGATGCCGCGCCACCGCGCCGGGCAGAAAAACCTGCCGCTCATCGTGCTGCCGCATGGCGGGCCATGGGTGCGCGATTCGGCTGATTGGGATTCCTATGGCTGGGCGCAGGCGCTGGCTGAACAGGGCTATGTCGTCATCCAGCCCAATTATCGCGGCTCGACCGGCTATGGCCCGGCCTGGGAAAAGGCATCGGAAAAGGCGTGGGGCAACCGTATGCAGGATGATCTGAACGATGCCGTTGCCTGGCTCGCCGGGCAGGGCACGGTCGATGCCAAGCGGGTGTGCGTGATGGGCTGGTCCTATGGGGGCTATGCCGCCAGCCGCGCTGCGCAGCGCGACGGCAGCAAATATCGCTGCGCCATCGCTGGCGCGGGCGTGCATGATTTGCCGGCGATGGTGGCTTACGACAAGGGCTATCTGGGCAATTTCCGCGCGAAACAGGCGCTGGGCACGGCGGGCGCGCTGGCCGATGTGTCGCCGGGGCTGCACGCAAACGATTATTCGATCCCTATCCTGATCGTCCACGGTGCCAAGGATGAGCGGGTGCCGGTGTCGCAATCACGCGATCTGGTCGCGCGGCTGAAGGGGGCCGGCAAGGTGGAGGGCAAGGACTTTGTCTATGTCGAACAGCCGCTGAACACGCATAACCTGCTGCGTGAGGAAGACCGGGTGCAGTTGTTGCAGGAAGTGAAGAAGTTCCTGGACAAGCATAACCCGGCGTAAGGGGGCGGCGCTGCACTTTATGCTACGCCGCGCCGCCTGAAACTTTCATACCCGCCGCCGCCTTGCTACCCTGGCGGTATGCTATTTCCCCCAGTCTTCCCCCAGTCAATTCCCTTCCCGCTGCTGCCAATTGCGGATTTTAGGCATTTTTGCGAAGTTGCGGAAACGCTTTGGTGACCCATAATTTTTACAACGTCACCTGTGACAAAGGGGTTCGCGCGAAGGACGCGCAGACTGGCGACGGGCGACGGGCGACTGGCGGCAAGGCGGCGTGTTGCGCCATGGGTTCGCATGGGTGCTGCCCTAATCCTTGGCGGCCTTTGCGGGTCTTGGTGCCCTTCGCCTGAACCAATCCTTCTCAAACAAGGGCCGATCCCGCCGACGTGCATCCGTTTTGCGGCTATTCGGCACTGCGCTTCCCTTTTGTGCGCTGGTCCGCTATGCGCGCGCTTCGTGAATTCCCCCAAAATACCCAGAGGTTTGTTTGGCAAAAGAAGAACTGCTCGAAATGCGTGGACAGGTGGTGGAGCTTCTCCCCAATGCCATGTTCCGCGTGAAGCTTGAAAATGATCATGAAATCCTTGGCCACACCGCCGGCAAGATGCGCAAGAACCGCATCCGCGTGCTGGTGGGGGATGAGGTGCTGGTTGAGCTGACCCCCTATGACCTTACCAAGGGGCGGATCACGTACCGCTTCAAGTAAAGCGTGCCAGGGGTGGTGCTGCTGAAACCGGCTTTTGGGCTGCGCGCAAGGCGAACGGGGCCGGTGGCGGTTGGTGTTTTCCCATCCGTTCGTTTCGGGCCCATCCGTTCGTTTCGGGCCCATCCGTTCGTTTTTCAGAGCTGCCGAGAAACGCTGAGATGACATTGAACAGCTCGCCCATGCCCCAGCTCGTGCTGGCCTCCAGCTCGCCGCGCCGCCTGTCACTGCTCGCGCAGATTGGCATTGTGCCGGCGCGTATTGCTGTGCCCGATATTGACGAAGCGGCCCATGCTGGTGAGCTGCCGCGCGATTATGTGCTGCGCATCGCTGTGCAAAAGGCGCTGGCCGTGCCGCGTGCGCCGGGGGAGGTTGTGCTGGCGGGCGACACCACCGTTGCGGTTGGCCGCCGCATCCTGGCCAAGCCCGATGATGCTGCCGATCTGCAGCGCATGCTGATGCTGCTGTCCGGGCGGCGGCACCATGTATTTTCCGCCATCTGCGTGATTGGCGATGATGCCAAGCCCCGCACCCGCGTTTCCGACACCATCGTCACCTTCAAGCGGCTGAGCGCGGCAGAGATCGCCGCCTACATCGCCAGCGGCGAGGGGATGGGCAAGGCGGGCGGCTATGCGATCCAGGGCCGGGCAGAGGGCTTTGTGCGGTTTTTGTCGGGCAGCTATTCGGGGGTGGTTGGCTTGCCGCTGTTTGAGGCGCGCGCGCTGCTGGAAAGCGCCGGGGTGCGCCTTGGCTGAGTGGCTGTATGAAGCTGGCATTGGCGAGGCGCGGGCCGCCCTTGTCGATGGCGGCACGATTGTGAAGGCGCGGATCGCGCTCGACGGCGGGCTGGCGGTGGGCACGGTGGCTGAGGCGCGGCTGGTGGAGGCGCTGGCAGGCGCGCAGGGGCGCGTTACGCTGCTTGATGGCCGTGGCGACGCCTTGCTGGCGGCGGTGCCCAGGGGGCTGAGCGTGGGCCGCACGTTATTGGTCACGATTATGCGAGAAGCTATTCCAGAACCGGGCCGAGCCAAGCTGGCCAAGGCGGTGGTCGCCGCCGAAGGGGCAGCGCCAGCGCAGGGGCCCGATCTGCTCGAACGGATTAGCGACACCGGGTATCCGGTGCGGGAATGCCGCGCGCATGAAGGCGATGCGCTGGAGGCGGCAGGCTGGTCTGAAGTGCTGGAAGAAGCGGTGACCGGCGAGATCGCCTTTCCCGGCGGTGTCCTGCGGATGAGCCCCACGCCGGCGATGACCTTGTTCGACGTTGACGGATCAGGCGCGCTGGACGCGCTGGCCGTGGCGGCGGCAACGGCGGTGGGGCAGGCGATTATCCGCCACGCGATTGGCGGGTCGATTGGCGTTGATTTTCCCAGCGTGCAGGGCAAGGCCGCGCGCCAGGCGGTGGCGGCGGCCATCGATGCCGCGTTGCCCCCGGCACTGGCCGGGCCGTTTGAACGTACCGCGCTGAACGGCTTTGGCTTCCTGCAACTGGTGCGCCCGCGCCCGCGCGCCTCGCTTCCCGAATTGCTCCGTGCCGATCCGGTGGGGGCAGCGGCGCGGGCCGCGCTGCGCCAGATCGAACGGTCGCCCCCCGGCGCATCCCGCCGCCATGTATTGCCCCCCGCCGTGAAGGCGCGAATCATCGCCCGCCCCGATTGGCGCGACGCCATCGCCCGCCGCACGGGTGGCGACATCTTGTTGGAGGATTGAGCATGCCCAAATCCGGAACCTGCCCGATCTGCGGCAAGCAGACCGCCCCTGCGCACAAGCCATTTTGCAGCCGCGGCTGCGTTGATCGCGATCTGCTGCAGTGGCTGGGTGAGGGCTATCGCCTGCCCGCCGGCCCTGCGAGCGATGAGGAAGCGTCCAGGGATCGGCCAAGCGCCGCCGGTGGACTGGAAGCCGGACTAGAAGCTGGACTAGACAGGGCCGATAACGATGACTAAGAGCCGCGTTCCCCGGTAACAACCGGGCCAGATGCCCGGGTAGCTCAGTTGGTAGAGCATGCGACTGAAAATCGCAGTGTCGGCGGTTCGAAACCGTCCCCGGGCACCATTTTCTCCATGATCATCGATCCGTTTCGTTCGCGGTGCATCGCGCATCGGTCGCGTGCCGAAACGCGCCAAAACGCGCCATTGATGGTGCATTCCTGGCCAAAACCGTGCAAAAATCGCGATTATCCGGCGCGAAAGCCGAATTTTCCGCCAAAACGCGGCCATTTTGGGCACATAATTGACCGAGCAGCCGTCAATTATGGGCGATTCGCCGCACTCAAAACGGCGCGCACGCTGGCGGTGGCAATGTCGGTATCCAGCCCGACGCCGAACACCGTCCGCCCATCTGTCGTGCGGCATTCGACATAGGCAACCGCCTGCGCATCAGCCCCCTGGCCGATCGCATGTTCGCTGTAATCAACCACATCCAGCGCCGGGCC
>JBBSCC010000138.1:0-7956 GCA_038250735.1 Sphingomonadales bacterium
ATCGGCTTGCCCCGCCGGGTAACGGCATAGCCCGGCCGCCCATCGCCATCGATATCAATCGTCACGCGCACGACATCGCCCGGCGAGGCAACGCTGGCGACCGTTTCGGCGAAGGCGGCCATGGGGGTGGCGGACACGGCGATAAGCAACGCCACCAGAATACGAACCGTCATCCGCCCGTCCTTCATGTCATGATCCGTTCGGCAACAACCCCGCCAAACGGGCCTAGCTGCCACCCATTGCCCGTGCCGACACGTTCGATGACCCGCCAGTTTTCCGGATCGCCCGGCAGCCAATCTGCATCATCAGCGCCAAGGTTGAACGCGCACAGCAACACTTCCCCGTCGACGGATCGCTCGAACGCCAGCACCGTATCGGACGCTTCAACGAACCGCATATCGCCCAGCAACAGCGCGTCGCGGCCACGACGCAGCGCGATCAGCCGCTTCGTCAGCGCCAACATGGATGCCGGGTCATCCTGCTGCTGTGACACGGCCAGCGCAGCATGATCGGGCCCGATCGGCAGCCAGGGCTTGCCGGTTGAAAATCCCAGCGCCGGTGTGGTGTCACACCAGGGGATCGGCGTGCGCGCGCCATCGCGGTTCAACGTCAGCGGCCAGTTGGCGATTGCCTCTGGATCCTTCAGATCGTCAAAGCCGATATCGACCTGATCAAGGCCTAATTCCTCGCCCTGATAGACGAACACATCGCCGCGCAAGCACAGCAGCAACAGCATCGTCAGTCGGGCATAAGCATCGCGGTGTTCCGGCGCTGCCCAGCGCGAAATGGCGCGCGGCGCATCATGATTGGAAAAGGCCCAGCTTGGCCACCCGAGTCCGGGGGTATCGGGCCAGCGCTCCAGCGCCTCGCGCACCAGTCCGGGAGTCAGTTTTGGCGCATATAAAAAGTCAAAACCATAAGCGCTGTCGAAATGGCGGTTGTCCGCAGTGAACGCCTTCATCTCACGATCATTATCCTCCCCGCCAATTTCCGCGACGGTGAAGCGGTCGCCATAACCGTCGAGCACCGCGCGCAGCCGCGCGATAAAGCGGGGAATATCAGGGTGCGACTGATTATGAATGTGGCGCTGGAAATCAAATGGCCGGGTGCGCGGCGTGTTGCTGGGCGACGCGGGCGGATTATCGGTCAGCGCCGGGTTGTGCATCGAAAAGTTGATCGCATCCATGCGGAACCCGTCAACGCCGCGATCCAGCCAAAAACGCGCAGTATCAATCAGCGCGTCCTGCACCGCGGGCAAGTGCAGATTAAGCTGCGGCTGGCTGCTGAGAAAATTATGCATGTAATATTGGCCACGCCGCGCATCCCAGGTCCAGGCGGGGCCGCCAAACACCGATTGCCAGTTGCTCGGCGGTGATCCGTCGGGCTTGGCATCGGCCCACACATACCAGTCAGCCAGCGCGTTGCTGCGATCAGCGCGGCTCTGCTGAAACCAGTCATGCGCATCGGATGTGTGCGAATAAACCTGATCGATGATGATCTTCAGCCCCAGCGCATGCCCGCGCGCGACCAGATCGTCAAAGTCCGCAAGCGTGCCGAAGATCGGGTCGACGCCCCGGTAATCGGCAACGTCATAGCCAAAGTCTTTCATCGGCGATGTGAAGAAAGGCGACAGCCAGATTGCATCAACGCCAAGCGAAGCGACGTGATTAAGCCGCGCGGTGATGCCGGGCAAATCGCCAATGCCGTCGCCATTCGAATCGGCAAAACTGCGCGGATAGATTTGGTAGATTGTCGCGCCGCGCCACCATTCGCGGGCGAGCCGTTGACGCGCCGGGCTAACCATCATGTTAGTCACTTCGCCGCCTCTGCCCCTGCTTCTGCTGCGCACACCGCAAACCCCAATGCGGGCAGCGTCACGTGTAACGTGCCCGGCGCAGCGGCGCTGGCGCTGCATTGCCCCACAAGTGGCCTGAAACGGGCTGATGCGACCTCAACCTTCACATTGCCCGCCACCGCTGCGGCCGCGGTATTGAACAGCAACACCACTTCGCGCCCATTACCCGGATCAAATCGCGACACGGCGAGCAGCCCCGGCTTGTCGGTCGCCACCCGAACGACCGATGCCCCCCGGGTCAGCGCCGGGTTTGCCAGCCGGACGCGGCCCAGTGTGGCGATCAGCTGGAACAACGGATTATCGGTACCAAAATGGGCGGTTGCAGTGGTGGTATCGGTGCCAATCAACCGGTTATCATTATACACCGCGACCTGGCTGGCGAACATATCCTCACGCGCATCCTGATCATTGCCATCCCCCACAAAACCTTGTTCGTCACCCGAATAGATCGTGGGCACGCCCCGCATAGTAAGCAGCATGGCGTGGCTCAGTATCGTCCGGCCAAGCAACTCTTCGTCGCTGATCGTCGGCAAGGCGCGGCGGACAAACATCGCCAGTCGGCCCGCGTCGTGGTTGCTGACAAAGGTGGGCAGCATCTGCGCGGCCCGCGCACCACCTTCATACAGCGCATCAGCCGCAAGGACCCGCCGAACGCCCTCGCCGCCCTTGCCGGTTGCTGCATCAATCACGGCGCGCTGAAATGCAAAATCAAGCACGGACGGCATGCCGCCAACACGGGTGTGTTCGGCCAGCAAGGCGGGATCGATGTCTTCGGTATAAACCTCCCCAAAGATGTGAAAATTGGGGATGCCCCGTGCCTTTGCCCGCGCCTGCATGGCGGGCACAAAGGCATGCCAGAATTCGCGGTTCACATGCTTTGCGGTATCGATGCGAAAGCCATCGACGCCGAACCGGTCGATCCAGTCGCCAAACACCTCGATGAACCCGGCCAGCACCCGTGGCTGTTCAGTCGCGACATCATCCAGACCGCTGAAATCACCCTGGGTGATGCTCTCACCCTTCCAGAACGAATCGCCGCGATTGTGATAATAGCGGATGTCGTTCAGCCACTCCGGCACTTTGGCGTGCTCTTGGCCCTTGGGTACATAGGGCTGATAGGCATAATTCATGTCGGTCAACCGCGCGAAATTTTCCGCGGTCTGCACACCGTCACCCAAAAAACCGGGGTTGATGGGGGCGCCACCGGTGCCACCGCGCCGCTGATATGGATAATCGGCACTGTCTCGATAGGCGCAGGGCACGCCGCAATCATGATATTTGATGACATCTGCCGTGTGGTTCACGACGATATCCATATAGACCTTCATGCCGCGTGCATGCGCAGCATCAACCAATGCCTTGAAATCGGCATTGGTGCCCAGATGCGGATCGACCTGGGGAAAATCGGTAATCCAATAACCGTGATACCCAGCAGACTCCTGCCCCGGCGGCCCCTGCACCGGCTTGTTCTTAAAGATCGGCGCGACCCAGATCGCCGTTGCGCCCAGTGCCTGGATGTAATCCAGCCGACCGATGACGCCTTTCAAATCGCCGCCATGGTAAAAGCCCTTGGCGGTGGGATCATAACCGGTGTGCAGGCGATCTCCCTTCAACCCGCCCTTGTCATTCGTGCGGTCGCCATTGTCGAAACGGTCGGGCAGCAAAAAATAGATCAGCTCGTCTTCAGGCAGGCGATCACGGTAGGTTGAGGTCGGTGGCGCCGGGTCTGATTGGGCGTGCAATGGCGCGGTGGCCGCGCAAGCCATCGCCAACGATGCACCGGCAAATAATGAGCGCATCAGGATAGCCGCGCGACGGGGGCGGGTTGGATTTGCCATCATGCTCGCTTTCCAGACCGGGTCGGACAACGCAAATTTCATCATGCTTAGCTTTATTCACCACCGGCGTCGAAGCGGGGGTTGGGGGTTCGACGCCGGTGATGAAGGATATGCGATCAGAAAGCGAAGCTCGCGCCGATGTAGAAGGTGCGTCCAAAATTCTGGATCGTTCCCGTCTGCGCGGTCTGGCCGAAAAAGGTCCGCGTTGGTTCGTCGGTCAGGTTATTGGCCTGGGCCAGCAGCTTCAGCCCCGATAGCGCGCTGTTCTTGGGAAACAGGTACGAGATTTGGGCGTCGAAAATCGTCTCTGGCGTGCTCGTCAGGATCAATTCGCTGATCCCGATCTGCGGGCTGACAAAGCCTGAGCGATGGCGCGCGCTGCCGCGAATGCCAAAGCCATTTTTTTCATAAAACACGATCGGGTTGAACACATGGCTCGACAGGCCCGGCAGCGGCAGATTGATCGGCCGACCGCTGGTTGAGCTGGGGAAGTTCAGATCGCTGTCGCTATAGGCATAGTTCAGCTGCACACCCAGGCCATCAAACGGTGCCGGCAATTCCACGAAGCTTTTGGTGAACTGTACTTCGATGCCGTAAACATAGCCGCCGCTGCCATTGACCGGCGACGAGAAGCTGCCGACGGCATTGCCGGGCGTCGCGGTGCCCGGGATGGGTGGCGGCGTGACACCGTTTGCGGGGAAGTTGAACTGCGGGATTGTGCCGTTGATGATGTATGATCCCAACCCCTTGTAGAATGCGCCAACCGCGAACACGCCGCTATTGCCGAAATAATGTTCGTAGCTGAGATCAACCTGATTGGCGCGATACGGGGCAAGCGCGGGGTTACCACCGCCGCCGCTGGTGTTGCCATCTGAACCCGTGCTCACATTGATTGATCCGCGCAGCTCCTGGAAACGCGGGCGCGATATCTGCTTGCTGTAGCTGATGCGGACGAGATCGCTTGGGGTCACTTCAAGAATGGCGTTCACCGACGGCAGGAAATCGGTGTAGTTGTCGCCGCGCGTTACAGGCCGGCGGTTTTCGCGTGCCGGCGGCGGGGTTGCGGGATTGTCCGTCAGCAGCGGATCAGCGAAGTTCACGGTCGAGCTTTGATCGGTGTTGATCACCCGCAGACCAAAGTTACCGCGGAAATTCAGCCCGCCCAAAACCGTGGCGAAATCGACCTGACTGTACCCAGCAAAGGTGGTTTCATCGATGCGGAAGCTTTGATCGATCGTAAAGTCGAACGCGATCTGATCCGTGGGCTGGCGTGATCCGAACGAGTTGCCGAACGCCAGGTTAAACGCCCCGTTGATGTCGACCACCGCAAAATTGGGCAATCCAGCTGCGGCATAGGCGCCCCTGAAACCACTGGTCGTCACCAGGCTCGCGGGCAGTTCGCGCGGTGATCCTGGAATGTTGAAGGTGTTGAACGAAGTGACCAGCCGGTCCCCGCGCCGATCCGCATAGCGAAAGCCGAACCGCCATTTGTCGAAGAAGCTCGATTCATCGAAAGATATTGCCAGATCACCGGCGACGGCAAACAACCGATCCCGGTCATTCTGCGGCACCAGGAATTGGCCATCAAGCAGGAAGCCACCGCCTGCGGCCGTCGTATCGGTGAAGTTGGTGCTGATCTGGTTAATCGTTGGCAGGCTGGTGCCATTCAGCCGGTAATCGACGATCACCTGGCCCGGCAGACTGTCTGTGCGCTGCAGCCCCGTGCTGGTCGTGCTGTAGGGGCGCAGGTTGACGCCGGCATTGTTGAAATCGCTAGTGCCGCTGGAATAGGCAACGTCAACCGCCAGCGTTACCCTGTCGCTGAAATCATAGGCGATGTTGCCGCCGATCGTATAGAGTTCGTCGCGGCGGCTTTCGTCCTGATTGACCAGCTCGGTGCCAACGCCCGATCCCACCGCGTTGATAAACCGCCCGCCAATGATCGCATCGTTGACGATTACCGGATTGACGAGCTGGTTCTGGCCGCTCTGGGTATTGAAAACGCGGAAGCCGCGGCGGTTCACATCGGAATTGAAGCGCGAATAATAGCCATCGACCAGCACGCGGAGCCGGTCACTGGGCTCCCACTGCACAACAGCAACCCCTGCGTCACGCGTTTCCTGACCACCGAATTGAATGCCTTCAAATCCGAAGTTGAACGATTCGGGGCGGCCATTGCCGTTCAAATCGACCGATGGCGAACCGTTGGTGCCGGGCACCGGGAAATCGAACTGGACAAAACGGGTTGCGACGTTGGGCTGATAAAGCCGTGAATATCCCAGTGCGACGCCCAGCGTGCCTTCAAGAAACTTGGCCTGAATCGACCCGGACACGCGGTACCCAAATTCAGACACGTCCGTGCTTTGCCCGGCGCGATCATTGTACAGGCCGCGGATGTTCAGCGCGCCCTTTACGTTACCGGCAATGTCGAGCGGGCGAACCGTTTTCAACTCAACCTTACCGGCGATGCCGCCTTCGATGTGGCTGGCGAGCGGCGATTTATAAACCGCCGCCTGGTTGATCAGCTCCGACGGATATTGATCAAATTCAATCACGCGGTTGCCGCTGGTCGCGACCTGTTCACGCCCGTTCAGGGTGGCGGACACCAAGTCTTGAGAAAGGCCGCGAATATTGATGGCGCTCGCCTGGCCGCCGGTGCGCTGCGAGGTTACGCCGGGCAAGCGCGCAAGCGATTCCGCGATCGATACATCGGGAAGGCCCGCAATATCGTCTGCCGTCACCACATCGACGATGAATGAACTGTTGCGCTTGGCGGCAATGGAGTTTTGCACGCTGGCCCGAAAGCCAGAGACGACGATGTCATCCTCGCTTGAAGCGGCGACGCTTGCGTCCTCAACGCTTTTGGGGGCGGATTGCGCGAATGCAGCGTTGCTGCTGGCGGCGATCAGCAATGCGGCGCCAAGCGCTTTGGTGCTGACACCAAAGGCGAAGCGCGCGAATGATCGGTGCTGACGGCGTTGAAATGACGTAATCATCTTTACCCTCCCTAAAGTCCGCCCCCATTCATCGCGGGGGTCGGATTGAAATGTTTCGCACGCATGATGACAGTGCTTAAACAATGGACAGATGATGCCCCCGTTGGACGGGTTAAGCCAAGCAAAGCACATACGTATTCATGCAGCCCCTTTTACGGTTCCCCCTGCGACACTAAATGCGGCATGAAGAGCAGACGCCGCGACCTGATCGGCGCGCCGGAGGGGGCACGCACAACGCATGAAGGACCGGCCCACCTCGTTCGATATTGCAGCACTTGCCGGGGTGTCACAGCCGACGGTGTCGCGGGCGTTAAGCGGCGGCAAATCGGTGAGCGAAGCAACCCGTAAGCGGGTGCAGGCCATCGCGCGTCAGCTGAATTACACCGTCGACAAAAACGCATCGGGGCTGCGCCGCCGCCAATCGAACACGCTGGCGCTGTTATTTTTTGAAGATCCGATGCCCGATGAATCGCTGATCAACCCGTTTTTTCTGTCGATGCTGGGGTCGCTCACCCGAACTTGCGCACTGCGCGGCTATGATCTGCTCACCTCGTTTCAGCAGATGTCGAGCAACTGGCATGTCGATTATGAGGATAGCCACAAGGCCGATGGCATTATTCTGCTCGGCTATGGCGATTTTGAACTTTACCGCGCCCGGCTGGAAGCACTCGTGGCGCAGGGCACGCATTTCGTGCGCTGGGGATCGGTGCAGCCGGGGCAGCAGGGAACGACCATCGGCTGCGACAACGCCCGTGGCGGCTTTGATGCGGCGCGCCATTTGATTGATGTCGGGAGGCGACACATCGCGTTCATTGGTGAGGCATCAAGCCATTATCCCGAATTCAACGATCGCTATCAGGGGGCCTGCACCGCACAGCGCGCGGCGGGGATGACGGTCGATCCGCGCCTGCAGGTTAACGCACTGAACGCCGAACAGGCGGGCTATGATGCGGTGGCCGGGCTGATCGCCCAGAAAATGGCTTTCGACGCCATCTTTGCCGCCAGCGATTTGATTGCGATTGGGGCAATGCGCGCGCTGGATGACAACGGCATCAGCGTGCCCGGCGACGTATCAGTGATCGGCTTTGATGATATCCCGGCGGCCAGCCTCACCCACCCGCCGCTCACCACGGTGGCGCAGGATTACCGGCTGGCGGGCGAGGTGCTGGTGGATACTCTGCTGCGTCAAATCCGGGGCGAACCGAGTGAAAGCGCTGCCCTGCCCACGCGCCTGATCGTCCGCCGTTCGACTGCGCCCGTACCGCGA
>JBBSCC010000139.1:0-7914 GCA_038250735.1 Sphingomonadales bacterium
CTGCTGGCGGGCCGTTTCCTCGACAGCGCCATGCGCGCACGGGCAGAAGACAGCGTCGGCGCGCTGCTGCGCCGGGTGCCGGGCGAAGTCGATGTGCTGATGCCAGGTGGCCGCACCGAACGGCGGCTGGCGGCAGAGGTTTCGCCCGGCATGCGCGTTATCGTCGCCGCGGGCGAGCGGATCGGCGTGGACGGCATCGTCGAGGCAGGCACCGCGAATATCGACCGCGCTCTGGTGACGGGCGAAGCAGCGCCAGAACGCATAGGGCCTGGCGGATCGGTGTTGGCGGGCACGATCAACCTCGATGCGCCGCTGACGATCCGCGTCACGGCAACCGGCATGAACACCGCCATCGCCGATATCGCCCGGCTGATGGAAAGCGCGGGGCAGGGCAAATCGCGCTATGTCCGCATCGCTGACCGCGCATCGCGGCTATATGCGCCCGCCGTCCACAGCCTTGCCGCGCTCAGCTTCGTTGGCTGGATGATCGCGGGAGCCGGGCTGCACCAATCGGTGATGATTGCGGTTGCCGTGCTTATCATCACCTGCCCCTGCGCGCTGGGGCTGGCGGTGCCGATTGCCCAGGTTGTGGCTGCCGGCGCCCTGATGCGCGCGGGCGTTTTGATCAAGGACGGATCGGCACTGGAGCGGCTGGCGGAGGCGGATTCGGTGCTGCTCGACAAAACGGGTACCATCACACTGGCCAAACTGACGCCCGTTTCGGGGCTGCCTGATGACCCGGTGGCGCGTGGCGCGCTGCTGGCGCTGGCGCGCGCAAGCCGCCATCCGCTGGCGCAGGCCGTTGCCGGGGCACTGGGGGATGCAACCGCGCCGGGGGTTACCGACCTGGCCGAACATCCCGGCACGGGGGTGTCCGCGCAGATCGGCGGTGTCGAGGCGCGATTGGGCCGACCCGACTGGCTGGGCATCGACGCCCCGGAAACGGCGGTCGTCACAGCATTTCGGCTGGGCGATGCGGCCGCGCATGTGATCACCTTCGAAGACCATTTGCGCGACGATGCGCCCCAGGCCATCGCGCAGTTAAAGGCGTTGGGGTTTGCGCCCGTAATGCTGTCGGGTGATCGCCCCGCGCCCGTCGCGGCGTTGGCGCGCAAGCTGGGCATCATGGGCATCCCCAGCCTATCCCCCGCCGACAAGTTCGCCTTCATTGATCGGCTGGGCACACAGGGCAAGCGCGTGCTGATGATCGGGGACGGGCTGAACGATGGTCCGGCATTGAAGCGCGCGCATGTCGCCATGGCCCCTGCCACCGCGAGCGATGTGGGGCAGTTGGCCGCAGACCTGGTTTTCTTTGGTGATAAATTGCACGCGGTGCCCGTGGCGATTGTCGCGGCGCGCCGGACGATGGCGGTGGTGCGCCAGAATTTCGCGCTCGCCATCGGGTATAACGTGCTCGCGGTGCCGCTGGCGATCATGGGGCAAGTAACCCCGCTGATCGCCGCACTCGCCATGTCAGGATCGTCGCTGGTGGTGGTGGCGAACGCGCTGCGGCTGCGCGGTGCGGCGAAATGACGGGACTGGCCATTCTGGTGCCCGTCGCGCTTGGGCTGGGGCTGGCCGGGCTGGCGGCATTCTTCTGGGCGGCACGATCGGGCCAGTTCGAGGACCTGGATGGTGCAGCGCTGCGCATTCTTAACGATGACGATGACCCGGTCTAGGCGCCATGCAGGCACCTGGCTTGCGGGAATGGCCTGTTTCGGGCTGGCGGTGGCGGCGATCCCCATCGCCGCCGCGCCTGCAACCATGTTGCTGATTCCAATCTGTGGCGACTCTTCGCACCTGATCGAGATACCGCTCGGCGACGGGCAACGCCCGCGTCAAGATTGTCCAGCCGGATGCCATGCAATCTGCGCGCGACGTAATCTGCAGGCGGATGACGCTGACGACCTGTGAACTATACTAATTGTTCGCGCGGTTCACCGTCCCGCATCGATGGCTCATGCTTGGTTTGGGACATAAATTCATGGGCTTATTTTCCGAATTGAGGGGTCGGCATTAACGCGCTGCGCCCCATGAGACATCGCGCCGGTTCTGCACGAGCTGTCCACCCCAGTTGGATGCTTTCTGCCATCGCAGGACGTCGCCGAGGGACGAGCACTGATTGAGGCTGAGCTGCCGCTTCTTCATGAAAAGCGGCTCGTTTGGTGTCGCCAAGCTCCGTACGAATGATTGAAAATTGGGCATAATTACGCGTTCGCAAACAACGCTGAATGGCGCTTGTGCAGCGGCTGAGCGTCGAGCCACCTCAGACTGCCTTTGGTCTTGCAAAGTGGGATATAAAACTGGTGAACAATACACTTATTGCTACGGCTTAAGTTATTGAAAAATATGAAAAACATCCATGAGGGATATTCCCCCCCACGGCTCCACCATTTCCCAAAAGAAAATGATCAGGCAGGCTGTTTGATCATTGCAGGCCAATCGCCAAGCCTATGCACCAATCCACGCTGCGCAACGCCAACCATCCACCGCAACATGCGGTAGGCCGCCCGGCGCGCCACCACCAAACCCGGTGGATTCGGCGCGACTCGTGCTGACTCCTAGGTTTTTATAGACGGGAGTCGCCGGACTCGATACAGTTGCGTTAACCATAACGGTAACGGATATGACGATCGCGCCCTGGTTCCTGCTTGCCATCCTGGCCAATTTCGCAGGGTATGCCGTCTATCTGACGGGGCTCAAGCGGGAGCTTGTCCAGCCGAACCGGGCATCCTGGCTGATCTGGAGCGCGGCAGTGCTGGTGGAAGCCAGCACCTATGCCGCGGTAAACCCCGGTGCCGCGCAAAGCGTGGTGTTCCTGATTTCCGCCGCCGCTTGCATCGTCGTCACTATCGCCATCTGGCAACGGTCCGCTTGGAGCCCGCCCACCCGAAGCGAGACGATCTGCATGGCGGCTTGCCTGGGGTCGCTGATGCTGTGGGCGATGTTCAGCTCGGCGTTTTGGGCGCATATGCTGGTGGTGGCAGCCGTGCCGATCAGTTTTTGGCCGACATGGGAAAGCGTGCAGCAAGACCGCGCACGGGAGCGTTCCCCTGCATGGGGGCTGTGGACGGTCGGTGATCTCGCCACGCTGATCGTCGCCACGCGTACCGGCGATGTGGAAATTGGCAGCTATGCCTATATCCTGGTCGAGCTGCTGTGCCATGCCAGCGTGTGGTTCATGATTGGCCTGGCGACCATCAACCCCATTCGTTCGCTGGGTTTCCGCAACGGCAATTTCTATGTGCTCGACAAATATCGCCCGGCATCGAACCTGTTTTCGGTGGGCGAGAATCATCTGGGCAAAGCGGTGTTCGCCGCGATTGATTTTGCCGAGGGCGACCGGATCGTGAAATTCACCGGTCGCCGGTTCCGCGCTGATCAGGTGCCCAGCGTTATGCGCGGCGGGGGGGACCGGTTCGTGCAGGTGACGCCCGATCATTATATGGGGCCATCAGGCCGTATCGACGACCTGATCAACCATAGCTGCTCCCCCAATGCGGGCCTGCGTTTTACAGAAGAAGGGGTCGTGCTGGTCGCGATCCGCCCGATTGCGCCGGGGGACGAGATTAGCTGGGATTATTCAACCACGCTGGCCGAGAGCAACTGGCACATGATCTGCCAGTGCCGCAGCGACGATTGCCGCCGGGTGATCGGTAATTTCGAAACGCTGGCCCCTGAACGGCAGGAGTGGTTCCGCGCGCGCAATCTGGTCGCACCCTATCTGCGGCGGCGCGATGACGTTGCAACGGACGAGCCGCCGCCTGAGGTGCGGCTGGGCGCGGGATAAGGTTGATCAGCAGGGCGCAGCCCGTTCAGTCCGGGTGAAACCCGCGCTATGCCGCTGCTGCAACCTTGGGCGGCAGCCCTTCGGCTACCGCCGCATCGATCACGAAATCCTTGGCAATCTCTCGCGCGGTCATTTTGGCGGACATCATGACAGAAGGCGTACCGCCACCAGGCTGCGTGCCCTGGCCGACCAGATACAGGTTTGACACATCCTCGCTGCGATTGTGCGGGCGCATGAACGCCGTCTGCGTCAGCACGGGTTCAACGCCAAAGCCGTTGCCAGCATGCGACGCCAGAACCTGTTCAAAATAATCAGGCGTAACAAAGCTTTGGTGGACAAGGCGATCTTTCAGACCCGGAATATAGCCGCGCTCGTCCAGAAAACGCAGCACCTTGTCGACAAACACCGGCCCGGTCGTTTCCCAATCAATATCGCTTTGGTTGTTGGGCACGGGCACCAGCGTATAGGCGGCGTGATGGCCCTCTGGTGCCAGGCTCGGGTCGGTAATTGTCGGGATATGCAGGTATTGCGAAAAATCCGGGCTGAGGATTTTGCGGTCAAAAATGTCCGTCAGCAGCTCCTCATACCGAGGCCCCAGGATGATGTTGTGATGCTGAAGATCAGGGTCACCCGCCTGTTTTTTATACCCGAAATAAATCACCAGCACAGACATGGATTGCTTGCGAAACTTGACCAGCGCATCGCGGTTGATTTTGCGGTGGGCCTTGTCGACCAGCTTTAAATAGGTGGTCGCATAATCGGCGTTGGACACGACCAGATCAGCCGCCAGTTTTTCCCCCGATTGCAGGGTAACGCCGGTCGCGACGCGCTTGCCGCCCTGCTTGACGACATCGATCGACGCAACTGCGGCATTGAAGCGGATCAATCCGCCCATGTCTTCAAACTTGCGGAGCAACCCGTTGACCAAAGCGCCCGTGCCGCCCATCGCAAAATGAATGCCCCAGGTCTTCTCGACGAAATGGATCATTGCGTAAATCGCAGGTACTTTCAGCGGGTTGCCGCCAACAAGCAGGGGTTCAAAACTGAACACCTGGCGCATTTTGTCACTCTTGAAATATTTCCGGGTGAACGAAAACAGCGGGCGAACCGCGCCCAGTTTCAACAGATCGGGCACCACGCTGAGCATTGAGCCCAGGCTGCCGAAATAGGTGTACCCCAGTTCAAGGAACCCGCGTTTGAAGATGGCACGGGCCGCTTCATGAAATTTCTCATATCCTTCAAGGTCTTCGGGGGCCAAGCGGGCGATCTGTTCGCGCATCCGCACCGGATCAGCATCATAATCGAAATAGGTGCCGTCATCGAAATAGATGCGGTAAAACGGTAGGATCGGCACAATATCGACATAGCGGCTAGTGTTGGGGCCACCGCTGTTGCCGGACAGGATGCGACGATTTTCGTCAAGGATTTCGGCGGGAAAATCTGGCTGACCCAGATTGGCCTGATCGACCTCAAGCGAAAACAGTTCTTCGATAAAATGTGGCACGGTAAGCACCGTCGGCCCCATATCGAACGTAAACCCGTCCGCCTTGCGCACATAGGCGCGGCCACCCGGTGCATCGAGCGCCTCAACAATGCGGGTAGAAAAACCCAGGCTTTGCAACCGCATGGCGCAAGCGATGCCGCCAATGCCTGAGCCGATAACAATGGCGCTTTTGCGTTCCATAACCGTAACCCTACCCGCTTTGCATAAACCCTGGCGCGTGGATTTCGCGCGCGAGCGGTTTGGTATGGCAACAGGCCTATGTCCGCAATGACGTATTAGGGTCGTATTGGGGATCGGGCCCCTGGCGGTTTATCGCTATCGTCAATCACCGATCGTCACGCGCCTGTTGTTTGGCGTGTCGTTATCACCAACCCTGCCTGTTAGTTTGCTGTGGACATTTGTAGATTCGAGCCTAGGCGCAATTTTCCCTGTCGGTTTAGGCACATCCTTGCCGATCCTATCACCCCAACCCGCTCGCGACGGCGAGCCGGCCGTTTGCAAAGCCCTATCCCCCTGCATGTTGCATGAATTTGTTCCGGCGGTTGACCGGATTGACGCGGTTATTACGTGGGTTGACGGCGCTGACCCGGCCCATGCCGCGCGCCGTTCCGCCCATATGATCAAGAAGCCGGCGAATGAGAACGGCACCAATCCGCACCGCTGGGCGTGCAGCAATGAACTTTTGTACTGCCTCAGCTCGATTGCCAATCATGCGCCGTGGATTGGCCGCATCCTGATTGTTACCGATTCGCAATGCCCCGATTTGTGCGGGGTGCCGGACAGCATCAAAGGTCGCATCGAGATTATCGACCATGCGGTGCTGTTTGCCGGGCATGAAGCGGCGCTGCCGACGTTCAATTCGATGACGATTGAGAGCATGATCTGGCGGATTCCCGGGCTTTCCGAGCGCTTTATCTACTTCAACGACGATGTTTTTCTGGCCGGGCCAATTGCGCCATCGGATGTGTTTGCAGGCATGGCGCCGGTGCTTCGCGGCAAGTGGGTTGATCTAAGCGACTTGCTGCGCGATCCGGCCCGGCGGCATGATCCTGTGGCGCTGAACGGCTTTGCCCAGATCAATGCGGCGGCATTATTAGGGTATGATGCGACGCGATTATTTGCGGGTGCGCATGTGGTGCATCCGATGCGCCGATCTGTCCTGGCGACGCTATTTCAGCGCTATAATGGCGCGTTTTTGGCCAATATTGATCACAAATTTCGCGATATTGGCCAGTTTTTACCGCAAACGTTGCATAATCACGCGTGTATTGCGGCAAATGACTGCGTTTTGCAGACCGTGCCCGATCATCTGCACCTGCGCAGCGGTGCCGTGCTCGATCTGCCGCTTGCCGATGTGCGCCGCTATCTGAAAACCGCGCTGCGGCCGGAGATAAAATTTCTGTGCGTGAATGATTTGCAGCAGGTGGAGGCAGCAATCCCCGATACCCGCCTGTGGATCGAGCGCGCGATTGCCGCGCGGCCGGCCTATGCAGCGAAATCGTAGAATCGGGTTCGGCTAAGTTGAGACCGCCGATTTTCGCTCAGGCCGAACGGAGGGCAGTTCAAGTTAAGTCATCCCGCTGAAGCCTACGCCGCAATTGCCTTTGCGGCTGGCTCCACAGTCGCGGCTTTCAGCGTCAGGATCGCGACGGCGCCCAGGCCCTTGCCCTGGCTTTCCAGCGCCAGCCCGCCTTCCATCGCGTTCATGGAATTGGCGCACCAGTGCAGCCCCAGCCCGCCTGATTTATGCGCGCGGGTGGAATAGCCGCGTTGGAACAATGTTGCGCCCACTTCGGGGGAGAATCCTTCGCCGTCGTCATGGATTTCAACGCGAACCTTGTCCCCCAGCGGCACCACCGCCACGCGGATGCTGCCGATGCCGGTGCCACGGGCGGCGATGGATTCGGCCGCGTTGCCGAACAAATTGCCGATCACCTGGCTAAGGATGACGCGGTTGGCCATGATCGGCCAAGGCTGGTCTGGAAAGCTGAAGGCGATCGACAGGTCGCTGGAATAGCGCGCGATATTGGCGTTTTGGGCCACGATTTCGGTGATGTCGCACTGGTCGAGCGGGGGGCGTTCATGCGCTTGCGCCTGCTGCGTGCCGATGATTTCCAGCACATGCTGCATGGCCTCGCGCCCGGCCTCCAGCTGGCGGCGGCGTTCGGCGCGGTCGCTGGCCTCTGCCTCCACCGCCGCTGCCACAAATGCCGCAAGTTTTTGGCGACGCGCCGCCGGAATATCCTCCCGCGCCAGCTCGCCCACCGCGCGGTCGACAATCGCCCGGTCGGTTACGCCATCATCGGCGATGCCGCGTGACAAGATGGTGCTGATCGGGTTCAGCGCGTTGCGCACATTATGCATCACCGCAACCGCACTTTCGCTGCGGCCCAGCGCAAAGCTTTGTACTTCCAGCTGCTCGCGCAAATCCTTCAACTGGCGCAGCATCGAATTAAAGCTGCGGCCCAGCGAGCCAATCTCGTCGCGGCGATCTTCCTCATCCAGAAGTCCCAGCGCGCCCGAGGCGGTGACGACCTGCATATGCCGTTCCACGCGGTGAAGCGGGCGCAGCACCAGCCGGGCGATCATTTTGCGGAGCACCATCAGCAGCACGCCCAAC
>JBBSCC010000140.1:0-7838 GCA_038250735.1 Sphingomonadales bacterium
TCGGGCTGCGCTATGTGCCACAGCTACCATGTCAAACAAGATGCGCCTTGGAAGCCCCGTCAAGGTGGTGGGGTTCCGCTAAAACCTCAGCCGAGCAAACGCCCGGATGAGATTGCCGCTTTGACGTCAGGGACGAAATAACAGGCGCGGTCGATGCTGGTCGCGCAAATTACCGATCTCCATATCGGTTTTGTCCCAAATGATCCCGACGAGCCCAATCGTCAGCGGCTGGATGCGGTGCTTGATCTGCTCATCAGTGGTCCCAACCGCCCTGACATGCTGATTGTAAGCGGCGACATCACAGACCGGGGCGATGCAGAAAGCTATGCGCGAGTGGCGGCCATGCTCCAGCGCTGCCCATTCCCGGTTTATCCTTGCCCGGGGAATCATGACGATCGCGCCGCCTTTGCTGCCGTGTTCCCCGATCACGTTGGGGGCGATGGCTTCCTGCACTATGTCGTCGAACGCGATGGGCTCAGGTTGATTTTTGTCGATACCCTGGAACCCGGTCGGCATGGCGGTGGCTTTTGTGAAACACGCGCAATGTGGCTCAAAGCGCAACTGGCCGCCGATACCGCAATGCCCACGGTTATCGTGATGCACCACCCGCCATTCGATCCGGGCATCGCCTGGATGGCCGAAAGTGGCGACGCGCCGTGGATCATGCGCTTTCGTGATGCCGTTACCGCCCAACCCCAGATCAGGGCGATCTGGTCGGGCCATTTCCACCGTGCTGTCGCAATATCATGGAGCGGGATTACCGCTACCATCTGCCCAGCAACTGCTGCGCAACTGGCGCTGGACCTGCGCCCGATTGATCCGGCGCTCGCGGACAACCGCGCGATGATCGTGAACGATCCGCCCGGTTACGCGCTACACCGATGGAACGGTGCCGACCTGGTGACGCTGTTCGACACAGCTGAAGCCCGCACCACACTCGCGCATTTTGACCAGGGGCTACAACCGCTCGTCATGCATCTGGCCGAGGAACGGCTGCAATAGCTATTGTCCAATAGGGTTGGCTGTGCCGGCGACCGGCCCAAATCACCTGGCCTCGCAGCACAATCCGCCGACACCGCCTGGGGCTGCAGCCAAAACCACGCGTGGTGTGCCCCCGTGGCTTCCGCGAAAAGCCATGCCCACAGACTTCCCTAGCGCCGCTGCTGAGACGCCGCAGCGACAGCCAGATCGCATATCCAAATATCGGTATTTAACAGATCAATGCGAAGGGAAAACGGTTCCCACCCAGCCGCTGTAAAGCCGCGGTGGTGAAAACCGCTCTCGCCGTTCTGGCTCCCGCTACTGGCCAGGCATTTTCAGTGGCGCACGCCATGCCGACATATCGACGCTGTCGCTAACCTTGTACGGTGTACCCCGGCTGGTGAGGAACAGCTTCTCCATCTCGTTCCGCGTAAACGGGCGTGCCCCAATCCGCCCGAACACGGCGATCTGTCCGCCGGTTTCGTCCACGGCACGATCGCGTTCAAGTCCTTTGGAAAGCGCGAGCGCGGGCGACGGCGTCTTGGCCCATGCTATCAGTTCGGGCTTAGGCGGGGGCGAGAAGCCATAGAAGTTGGGCTGGCTGTCTGGGGACGTCAGTTGCAACACCTTCAGGCCGTTTCGCCCATCAGCGACATAGGCAAACATCGATGCATTGGTGTTACCAATGGTGACATCCTGCGCATCGTTCAACACACCGCCAAAAGTTACCTTTTGATAGATGACTGGCTTGGTCGGGTTGGTCACATTGGCGATGACGAGGCCGTCGCTGCCAGCTGCCACATAGGCATATGTTCGCGCGATAAATACCCGGCGGGCATTGGCCAAGGGGATCGTCCCTGATGGCACAGCGACTGGATTGCGCAACTGGGTGACGTCGAACAGCTTCACCCCGTCCGCGTCGGTTACCCAAAGGTAGCGGAACTGGATGGTGCTGGCTCGGGCATCTGTCAATGGTCGTACAGCTGCGAGTTTGGGGTGGAGAGGATCACTCAGATCAACCACGACCAAGCCCACATCGGCTGTGATATAGGCAATTTCACCAGCAAGAATGATGTGCCGCGCGCCCTTCAAGATGTTGTTGTCGTTCCAGGTCACCGCCCGTTTGAGGAAATTGTTGCGGAACTCGCCATCGGCCATCGTATCGATATTGACGAGGATCAGCCCTTCTTCGGAATCGGTAACTGCTGCGTAGCTATAAATCGGCAGAAACGGCTGTTCCTGATTCTTTTTTTGCCATTCAGGCGTGTTGCGAAGCGGGTTGATCGCCTGGCCGGTTGGCAACGCCATGCAAGTCGCATTTTTCGAGGTGACCTGCGTGTCATGGCCAAGCGGCGAAAATGGGCCCGTCAGGATCCGTTCGGAAAAGCCCTTATTGGCAACCGACGCGACATCATACGCCCGGAAGCCACCACGGCCTTCAGCGACATACATATACTCACCGCGCAACTGGAGGCAGTTGACCGCACCAGCGGTTCCCTTGGTGACGTTTTGGAACTCCTCGATCGGCCGGGTTTCGCCCGAGATCTTCTTGTCGAAGGTCTTGCCGCGCACCCAGTTTTTCAGCTCGCGCTTGTTGCGATCAACATGAAGATTCCAATAGTCAGGATAAGCATATTTCTGAAGGTACGAGCCGATCACCGCCTGTGGTTCATCCCACTCGGTCACCCGAATCGCTTCAAATCCGCCGGCCAATCCAGTCCATGCGTTCAACCCAACCAGGTTCGCCGCATTTGCGCCCAGCATGAGCACCTGAGACATGATCGCGTTATTGTCATCCTTCTCAGAAAGATGACAATCGCTGCACGTCTTCGTCTCTGTCGTGCGGACGGTGTGCGGGAAATGCGGGGCGAACGCTTGTGATGAGAAACCGATACCGCTGATTGGCGGCTGCTGGATATAAATTCGCTCGCGGCTCACATTGGTTGACGACAGGATCAGCGCCGATGTGCTGCGGATGGGCGTGGTTATGCCGCCGCGGCTCGACATGCCTTTGCCGAGGTGGAACAGATCATCGCGCGCAACCTGCGGATTATAGGTTGCAAAGTTGCGGGTCTCTTCACCCTCAAAATGGTGCGAGGTCGACTTCCAGTTCGCCTCGATCGGCAAATGGCAGCCGCCGCAGCTTGTCGTCCAGCTCAAGTGGCAGGTGAAACACGTAACGCTGTCTTCACCATGCGCGCGTTCGCTGGGCATCACCCCGGGGCCAAAACCGAACTTGCCGTCTTCACCGCCCAGCTTGCTCATCAGCTTGGCGCGTGCGGCCTTGGCGTTGAAATAAGGGCTCGATGGATCGACGCTGTCCTTTACCAGATGCATGTCCCATTCAAGCTTGGGATCGACAATCGACCGCTGAATCAGTTTGCGTCGCCCACCTTCGATCGGCACCCATTCGAACCGGCGCTGGCCATCGGGATTGCGCAACAGCGACAAATCATTGCCCTTCGGACGTGCGGCGGGGCCGGACGTTCGCAGCGTGGGATAAGCATCGGCTGTGCCGTGGCAATCCTTGCAGCCGATCTCGACGGCATTGGCCACTTCGCCGTAAATCAACCCGTTGCCATGGCTATCCTGCGCGAAATGGCAGTCGGCGCATTGCAGGCCCTTTTCGGCGTGGATGTCCATCAAATGCACAGCCTTGCCGGGATTGGTCCCGGGTTCGACAAATTTGGGTTCACCCTTTTTGCGCCACTTTTCGGGATCGTCATTGGCCACGATCTTGCCGTCTGCATCCAGCAGATTGCCTTCACGATCACGCTTGAAGATACCCCGGAAATTCCAGCCATGGCTGTGATAATCGGCGAACTGCGTGTCCTTCAGCTTGGGATTCAGATCATAAACGTTGCGCAGGAAATCTGGGTCACCCCATTCGCCACGGGTTGCCGCTGCTTCGGGATTGCGATCATTGATTTCGCGAACTTCGGCCGCGGTTGGGTATTTCTGCTTTTTCGGCCACATCGATGGCGCGTCGGATTCATAATCCCACATCGTGTAGCCAAGATAGGAATTCAGGAAGATATTTGGCTGGTGCATATGGCAGCTCATGCACTGCGATGTCGGGATTGATCGCGTAAAGGCATGGCGGATCGGGTGGCCGCTTGCCTTTGTGCCCGGCTGAACCAGCCCGCCATGGCCAGCAGCAGCATCCGCGCCGTGGTCATCTGTCTTGGCAGCATCATGTCCGCTGCCGTGATCGTCGCCATGTGCAGGCTGTGCCGGGCTGTGCGCCGCGCCATGTGCTGCTGGCTTGCCATGGCCATCATCATCGGACTTCATCTTTGCGGCAATTGTCGGATCAACGCTGGCGCTCTGCCCATCTCGACCAAATTTGGCATAGGTCAGGCTGTGGCGTGGTTCGCGATCATTGGCATAGATGACGTGACAGCCCGTGCAGCCCGAACCGCGATAATCGCCGGGTTGTTCGTTGGTGCCCATGAACCACATTAGCGGATCATTCAGGCGCGTTTTGTGGATGTTGAGGACGGGAATGGCGACACGCAGGCCAGTCGCCTCGCCGCGATTGGATTGCTTCAGGTCGGGGCGGCCGGGTTCTTCAAGGCGCTGGATTGATCCGGTCGGGTTGGGCAGGCCCACTTCGGCAAACTGGGTGCTGATATTGCGCCCGCCGCGTTCAAACACGCGGAACACGTCTCCTGGAGGGGTCACTTGCCAATTGGGGAGCGGATAAAGCTCCGCAAGCGCCCCGCGTGCAGCCTCGGCGGGCGTCACGGTGCCGGGGGGTGATCCTGGTGACTGGATTTTCGCGGGCTCGCCCTCTGCAGTGTAGGCTTCCCCGAAAATATAATTTTTGAACGGCACGACGCCGTTATTATAGGCCGCACCGCCCCATAGCATCGCTCCCGACGCCATTATTGAGCGTTCAGCCGCTTCGATCGTTTCGATATGGCAGGCCCCGCACGCGTCGCGCGCAACGCGGTAGTCGCCGGGGTTGACGAAGCGGATATATTCCGGCGCTTCCTTGTTCAGCAGCGTGTAGCTGCGCTTTGGATTGGCTGAATCGGGGTAATGCCAACTGTTCGGCAAGCGGGGCAGCACATGGGCCTGATCGCGCGCAGTGACATAGGCTGCATCGGTGAAACCCTTGTTCGGATCACCAATGATTGTCGCATTGCCGCCGTGGCAATCGGTGCAACCCAGCTTCACCGCCGCAGATTCATGCATCGACGGCTCGTCAGTGCGTGTATGGCACGAATAACAACCCTCTGATTTTTCAGAGACCTGCGCCGCCGTTTGGCTCATTGGGGCCGGCGGCGTTGCCAGATACACGCGCGCAACCGGCTTTTCGGCATCGTTGGCGTATAAAATTGCGGCGGGCAGCAGCACCGAAGCGGCCAGCAACAACAGCCCGCCAACGGACCGAACGGGCAGTGCGCGCGACTTTTGCATCAATAACTCACGATGATGTTGGCCAGGATCGAATAATAAGCCCGGTTGCGGTTGTTATTGGCGAACAGATCGCGAAAGCCGCTGCCCGGCAGCAATACAGCGCCCGACAGGCGCCCCACTATATTCTGGTTCGCCTTGGGCCGCCAGATGATCGCCGACGACAGATCATAGCCGATCGATTTGGGGATCGTGCCCTCAACGCGCAGGTTCTGCAGCGTTTCGGTGGTTGCAAACCACAGGTGATTGGCATTGGCCGAAACACGCAGCGTTGGCTTCAGGTCAAAATCAATCCCAACGCCAAGCAGGGCGGTGCCGGGGTTGTTGAAATTCGATTGTCCCTGCTCCTTTGACGACCGCAGCGAGTTGAGGATGCCGTTGCGCCCGTTGACGGCAACCGCACGCCCACCGCCGGCAAAGGGGATTGTCTGCCTGATCCAGTAGCTTGTGTCGGCGCCTGCAAAGATCGGGTTTTCAAACACCGCGTCGAACCCGGTTTCGGTATTGTCAAACGGCTTGTTATCGCCGCTGGCATAGAGTGCGGAGGCGCGAAAGCGGATCCAGTCGCGGTCATAACTCAGTTCGGCGGCACCAAAATAGGCGCGGATCTGGGCCGGCTTGCTGGTGAAGAAGTTATTGGTATCGCTGCCCAAGGCACCATAAACCGAGCCGGTGACATTCAACCGCCCAAGCCGACCATCGACGTTATAGCCAAGATAGACCACGTCGTAATTATGCCCCCGCAGATCGCCGAGCAGCGACGGGCGGACAGGGAATCCATTGGTATCAACCTCAATCCGGCTGCGTTCACGGTTCAGGTTATATACGACCGTCAACTGGCTGGTCAGGCTGGGGAACAGGAAATCCTGCCGATAGACGTTGGCGACGAACACAAAATCTTCGCGGGGACGCTTTACCACACTGTTCAGACCAGAATTGGTGTCCTTTTCGAGCCGCCAGAACGCCGCGAGATTGAACTGAAACCGGTTATTGTCGCGATTGCCGAAAAAACGGATGCCGAGCTGCTGATCGTTGAACAGGAAACCGCGAAAATCGCTCTGGAACGGCTGTATGCCGATGCGGATCGATTCAAAATCATACCGGTCTGATGTGTTGCGCAGGTGATAATCGATAAAGAGTTCTTGGACGCCAACAAACGCATCGGTTCGGATGCTGTCCTTGCTGGGCAGCACCGACAGCACTCGGCGTTCGGGCACATCGACATGGTTCAGGTTGAAAGCCAGAGCGACGCGGTACTCAATCTCCGGAGGCTTGAAAGCGGTCGACCCTTTGACGAGCGATGCGCCGAGAATGAATGTTTGTGAGAAGACATAGCTTGAATCGCGACCAAAAACGTCAAGCGCGCCCGCACGTTCGGTTGTCTGAACGCCGACCGGGATCGGAAATGACCGCGGCTCCAGCACCGTATCGCTGACGGCGCTGGCAATGAAGAACCAATCTTCGCCGTGGAGCGGCAGCCATTTATTCTTTTTAAGGTTGATTGGGCGATCGCCCTTCAACGTATTCTGGTGATACGGATCGAGCCAGTTTTCCTTCACCACGCCAAGCGATTCGATCAGCCGCCAGCGATCCGGCAGTGGAATTTGATCGGTTGGAAAAGCCTCTGGTCGGGGCGCGCGTACCGCACCCGGATTATTCTGCGTAATGGGATCGGGCAGCGCCTTTTCAAAGCCGGGGCGCTTGCGGCCATCCAGTGTCTCAGCTGGGTCGCGCTCAAGATCGGCTTGCGACGGGGCGGGCGCCTGCGCCTGCGCCTGCGGCTCGGCTGGCGCGCTTGATGATGTCTGCTCTGCCTGCGGCAGAATCGGCGACTCGATAATCATTGCCTCTTCGTGGGGCGAAGCGGCGCTGATCAGCCGAAGGAAGAGCATCCCCCCCATTTACAGCCCCTGGCACACATTTTGTTCGGCGGTGTCGAGGAACGGCGCAAATGGGCAGCCGACATAGCGCAGCCGAACCTGACGATTGCCGACCGGCACCACAATCTGGTCTGCACGCATCGCCATGGGCGCATTCCCAAATCCGCCGAGCCGCACACCAGCATTGTTGATGCCCAAAAACGCGACCATATTATCCTGGTCGATGCCGTCACCCGACACGCCGACTGCGCCGATCATGGTCGTACCGCGATAAATGGGAACCGCGCCGGGGAAAATCTGAATGCCGTTTTGCAGCCGGTTCTGGCCCGGCGCCGCATCGGGAATGAAGGTGCAGCGCGCGGGCGTATCCGTAGCGCTGGCCCCCGTCACAAACCCGAGATGCTGGCCCAAATTCGTGAGGACCAGCGCTGATTGCAGCCCGGTCGACAACGGATTGAACGCCGCAATATCGCGCGACAGCGGACCCTTGGGGCGGCCAACTTCACCGTCAGGGAAATAGGGACGCGCCAGATTGCCGATGGTGCGATCACCAAA
>JBBSCC010000141.1:0-7807 GCA_038250735.1 Sphingomonadales bacterium
CCCGACCCTCTCCCCAATGGGGAGAGGGAGAAGGATTATTGATGACCACCACCTCCCTCCTCCCCGAAGGCTTTCACGATCGCCTGCCCCCGTTCGCCGATGTCGCTGCGCGGCTGGAAGCGCGCGTGCTGGGGGCAGCGTTCGCGCATGGCTATGAACGCGTTGATCCGCCGCTGGTCGAGTTTTTCGAAGGGCTTGCCCAGCGGCTAAAGGCATCGCGGACCATTGATGCGGTGCGCTATGTTGATCCGGTGTCGCAGCGCACGCTGGCGATCAGGCCGGATATCACCGCGCAGGTCGGGCGGATTGCGGCCACGCGCATGGCCCACCACCCGCGCCCGGTGCGGCTGAGCTATGCCGGGCCGGTGCTGAAACTGCGCGCATCCGAACTCGATCCGGAACGAGAGGCTCGCCAAATCGGCTGCGAACTGATCGGGCTGGACAGTGTGGCGGCGGCGCAGGAAATCGCCAGCCTGGCGGTGGAGGCGCTGGCAGCCGCGGGCGTGGCGGATATCTCCATCGATTTCACCCTGCCCGATCTGGTCGACATTCTGGCGGCAGGGCCGTTTCCGGCGCCTGCTGACCAGATTGAGGCGCTAAAAGACCGGCTGGATGCCAAGGATGCCGCCGCCGTCGCCGCGCTGGCCCCGGCCTATCTGCCGCTGATTGAGGCGGCAGGGCCGTTTGATATGGCGCATGACCGGCTGTGCGCATTCGATGCGGGCGGCGCGCTGACATCACGGCTCGACGGGCTATGGGCGATTGCGCAGAGCCTGAAGGGCAAGGTGGCGCTAACGCTTGATCCCACCGAGCGGCACGGTTTCGAATATCAAAGCTGGATTGGATTTTCGATCTTCGCGGGCGGCGTGCGCGGCGAAATTGGGCGCGGCGGCAGCTATACCGTGCTGCACGAAGGCGGCGCGGAAGAACCCGCCATCGGCTTTTCGCTCTATGCCGATGCCATCGTCGACAGCGGCCTTGCGCCCGCTGAACGGCGGCGGCTTTTCGTGCCCATCGGCACCGATCCGGCTTTGGCGGCGGCGATGCGCGCTGACGGCTGGGCAACGGTGACCGCGCTGGAGGCGGGCGACACGCCCGAGGCGCAGCTTTGCACGCATGTACTGGCGGGGGGAGCCGCGCAGGCGGTTTAGTCGGGCAGGGTTTGAGCCGATCGCACAATCCGGTCGGTAATCGACGCTGGCAGATTGCGCATCAGCGTGCGCATCGCCGCCTGTTTCAGCATCAGGCCGTGGACGCCGTGCTTGCCATCTGCTGCCCGATTCACGATCGCCCCAACACGCTTGAGCCGCGACTTTTGCAGCGCGGTCAGAATGTCTTCTGGGCGCTGATGCGCGGCAAGCATGCCCAGCACGGCAGCATCCTCTATCGCCTGGCACGCCCCCTGCCCAAGGTTCGGCTCCATCGCATGCGCCGCATCCCCCACGCTGATCACCCGCCCCTGGCCGAGTGATTTCGGGGCGGATTTGGCGTGAATACTCACCGGGATCAGCCGATCGGCAGGCGTCGCAGCAATCGCGGCGGTGACGGAGTCGGGCCAACCGTGCATGCGCGTGGCAATATGCGCATGCGTTGGCGCGGGGGCCATTGGTGCCTGATCCAACATATAGAACCAGTATCGGCGATGATCGGGCAATTCGAACACGCCAACGCGTTCACCCCAGCCCCAATATTCCGCCGCCAGCCCGTCAAGCCCGGGGCCTGATACCGCATCGGACAACGCCAGCACCCCGCCATAGCCACAAAACACGCTGGGCGCGGTATAGGCCGCCGCAATCGGTGACCGGATGCCGCCTGCGTCAATCAACAGATCGGCGGCGACTGTGTCGCCATTGATGAACGACACGAAAACGCCCGTCTGATCCTGCCGAACGCCTTGTATTGGGGCATTCAGCGCAAGCTCAACATCATCAAGCGCACCCATCAGCGTTTCATGCAACCGCGCGCGCGTTATCATCACCGCAGGCTCGGTCATGTCGCGCCGCGCAATGATCGGCTTGCCGCGCCAATCGGCGAGCAGCATCGCCCGTAACGGCGCACCGGCCTCGGAGACACTATCGGCCATCCCCAATCGCTCCAGTGCGGCCATGGCATTGGGCCACAGGCTGAGCGCCGCACCCAGCGGCGCGAACGCCGCCGCCTGTTCATACACCGCGACCTGCCAACCTGCGCGGCGCAGCGCGATTGCCGCCGAAAGGCCCGCAATTCCTGCTCCCGCGATGACCGCCTTTGGCACTATCCACCTCTAAAGTACGTGATAATCCCCATGATAGCCCAGTGCCTGCGCGGGGGATATCGCCACCGAATCCGGATCGCCGTGCCCGCTTTTAACATGGACGCTAGCGCACGAGGCGATTAGGGCTGCCCGCTTCACAAATTTGATACAGGAACGGCGTTGGCCAACGTAGCAGTAATCGGTGCCCAATGGGGCGATGAGGGCAAGGGCAAGATTGTCGATTGGCTCGCCGAGCGCGCCGATGTCGTCGTGCGGTTTCAGGGCGGGCATAATGCGGGTCACACGCTGGTGGTGGGTGACAAGGTGTACAAGCTGTCGCTGCTGCCATCGGGCATCGTGCGCGGCACGCCCAGCGTCATCGGCAATGGCGTGGTGCTTGATCCGTGGCATTTGCGCGATGAGGTGGCGAAACTGCGCGGCCAGGGTGTCACCATCACCCCCGATACGCTGATGATCGCGGATAATTGCGCGTTGATCCTGCCGTTCCACCGCGATCTGGATGCACTGCGGGAGGATGCCAGCGGCGATGGCAAAATCGGCACGACCCGGCGCGGCATTGGCCCGGCTTATGAAGACAAGGTGGGCAGGCGGGCGATCCGGGTGTGTGATCTGGCGCATCTGGATGAACTGGGGTCGCAGCTTGACCGGCTGACCGCGCATCATGATGCGTAGCGCGCCGGGTTCGGCCAGCCGCCGATTGACCGGGCCGCACTGATCGCGGAACTGCGCGAGATTGCGGGCTTTGTGCTGCCCTATGTGCAGCCGGTCTGGCGGATGCTGGGCGAGGCACGCGCGCGCGGCAAGCGCATCTTGTTCGAAGGCGCGCAGGGCGTGCTGCTCGATGTCGATCACGGCACCTATCCCTTTGTCACCTCGTCCAACACGATTGCGGGCACGGCGGCGGGCGGTTCCGGGCTGGGGCCAAGCGCGGTTGGTTTCGTGCTGGGCATTGCCAAGGCGTACACCACGCGGGTCGGCAGCGGCCCCTTCCCCACCGAACTGGCGGATGCAACGGGAGAACGGCTGGGCGAACGCGGGCATGAATTCGGCACCGTCACGGGGCGCAAGCGGCGCTGTGGCTGGTTCGATGCGGTGCTGGTGCGGCAATCAGCAGCGGTGGGCGGCATCACCGGCATCGCGCTCACCAAAATCGACGTGCTCGACGGGTTCGACGAAGTGAAAATCTGCACCGGATACCGGCTGAACGGCGCCGATCTCGATTATTTCCCCGCACATTATGCCGATCAGGCAGGCGTCGAGCCGGTGTACGAAACGCTGCCCGGCTGGCACGAATCAACAGCGGGCGCACGCAGCTGGGCGGACCTGCCAGCGGCGGCGATCAAATACATCAAGCGCATCGAGGAGCTGATCAAATGCCCGGTGGCGCTGGTATCGACCAGCCCCGAGCGCGAGGACACGATCTTGGTGCGCGATCCTTTTATGGATTGATGCGGGCGGTAGATTTGATGAAAAGATCAAAAGTTTTGCATCAGATTGACAGCTTAATTACCGGGTAGCCGAAGACCTCATCGGGGCGGCGGCTGTACTTTGGAAATGGCGACAGATATCGGCTGGATAATCGCGAATAGTACCATCAATGCCGGAAGAACAAGCAAGCTGGCTTCCGGACCGGTAGTTCCGCCCGTTAGCATCGGCGAGCCTGAAATGTTGGCGGATAACAAACTAGCCGGGGGGGACCGCCGCTGTTGTGAAAGCCGAAGATGAAGCTCTGGGTGAAATTCCATGATGCGTGAAACCCAAGTGCAAACCAGAGAGAGCCGGTTTTTAGAAGGCTGTATGACAAAGCTAGACCAAACAGCCCAGCCGCCAGAATACCAGGCACGGTCTCGCCTTCGTTGCCGACATGGCCATACATAAACCAAGCACTACTGAGCGCGGCAGCCGGCCAGAATGAGATGGCACGGCAAAGCTGCACAAAGGCATAGCCACGGTTCAGCCCTTCCTCGCCAGCGGCTTGGGCGAACCACAGCGTGGCGGAAAGTATCAAGCCGGGGAAAACCGCCGACAAGGTAGGTGCGGCGATGCTGAAAGTAACGATCCCTAGCAGCCACATCATACTCGCAATCGCAGCAAGTAAGCCAAAGCCCGATGCAAGTCCCCACCCCATAAGCATTGCCGCGCCGCCGGTTGCCCAACCTGAAAACTCAAACGGCTCCTTAAAAAACTGGAGCACCAATACGGTCGGCAGAACAACAACGCCGAGCATTAACAGGATTGCTCGCATCGTCCCTGCGGCTGCACCGCCTCGGGCGAGTTCAACGAGTGAAACGCCGAGCATGGCTTTCGCTATAGCTGTAGCGAGGAGCGCACAGATGAAGGCCAGGACTAAATAAGTGATTGCCTTACCAAAAGCAGCGACCTTTGGGCGGACACCCAAGCGAGGTTCAAGAAACGCATTCATTCGCGTGGCCAACCCGTCGCCTCCATTACTTGGTGTATCACACGGTCAATACACGCCGTACAGACGGTTATTCCCGAATGCAAGGCGGGCACACACTTGCCGTGCCTGATGGCTTTAAAAGCCCTTCAAAAACTTGCTCCTCCTACCCGCACTGCCCCCGGTGCCGCAGTTTATGGTCCGCCAGCACCAGCGCGACCATGGCTTCCACCACGGGCGTGCCGCGGATGCCGACGCAGGGGTCGTGGCGGCCTTTGGTCATGATTTCGGTTGCAGCGCCGTCGCGGTCGATGGTTTCGACGGGCGTCAGGATCGAGCTGGTGGGTTTGAAGGCCACGCGCACCAGCACCGGCTGGCCAGTCGAGATGCCGCCGGCGATGCCGCCTGCGTGGTTCGCCAGAAACTCGGGGCCGCCCTCTCCTGGCCGCATCGCATCAGCATTGTCCTCACCGCGCAGGCCCGCCGCCGCAAAGCCGTCGCCAATCTCCACGCCCTTGACCGCGTTGATGCTCATGCACGCGCTCGCCAGATCGGCGTCTAACTTGGCATAGAGCGGCGCGCCCCAACCAGCGGGCACGCCCACCGCCTCACACGCGATTACCGCGCCGAGCGACGATCCGGCCTTGCGCGCCTCATCCACCAGCTTTTCCCAGCGCGCCGCTGCTACCGGATCGGGGCAGAAAAACGGGTTGCGATCAATTTCCGCAGCATCGAAATTGGCGGGATCAATGGCATCGCCGCCGATTGCCTCCACCCAGGCGGTGATCCGCACCTCGGGGATCACGAGCCGCGCGACCGCGCCCGCCGCGACCCGCATCGCCGTTTCGCGCGCGGACGATCTGCCGCCACCGCGATAATCGCGAAAGCCGTATTTGGCGTCATAGGCGTAATCGGCGTGGCCGGGGCGGTATGCCTTGGCGACGTCCGAATAATCCTTTGATCTTTGGTCGACATTGTCGATCATCAGGGCAATCGGTGTGCCCGTCGTCCGCCCCTCAAACACGCCGGAAAGGATGCGCGCGGCGTCGGGTTCCTGCCGCTGCGTGGTGAAGCGCGAGGTCCCCGGGCGGCGCTTGTCGAGGAAGGGCTGGATATCGGTTTCGGACAGGCTCAACCCCGGCGGGCAGCCATCCACCACCGCGCCGATGGCAGGGCCGTGGCTCTCCCCCCAGGTGGTGAAGCGGAACAGATGGCCGAAGCTGTTGTGGCTCACGCTGCGCGGCGCGGCGTCCGGGTCATGTCGCCACGACCGGCAATCAATCCCTCGATCGATATATCTTCATCCAGCGTTTCCCAATGCAAACCACTGGGGCTGATTGAAACTTCGAGGCGCGCCTCTGGAGAACCATGCAGCAATCGTGGGAACCAGGCGAGGGGAATGCCCAACGTCCGGCCATCCTCCAGCCGGACCCACATCTGATCGTCGTCAAAATCCACGCTCTTGGCTCTAGGAGAAGTAATCATGCCAAACTTCCTCAATCTCGAGCTTTCGCGCTTCGACTATCGACAAAATCCATCGCTCCGTTCGAGCGTCATATCCTTTATTATAGGCAAAGGCCACGGCGGGATAAAGCCACACTTTGGCGTCGAGGTCATCCTTTGTGACGTGGATATGCACTGGTTCGAGCGGATCACCTTCGTTCGAAAAGAAGTGAAAGCGAAATCCTCGCTCACGAAAAACGACCGGCACGCCGATTTCCTCAGTCGGTTACCGGCGGCACGGCGCGCACCCAACAGCCGACGCTGTTGTGGCTCACGCGGGCAACTGCCCGTGCAGGTCAGTCTTCCGGGTCAGTTTCGCAATTTCGTCGCGGTAGCGAAAGCGCAGCGCTGACCAGGTGTCGTCAATTGCAATCTGCGTAACCGGCAACAGATCAAGCGCAACCAGCGCGGCCCAGCCATTATCGCGCGAGATATCGGATTTGATCGTGCCGGTTTTCTTTGGATAGGCAAACCACAGCCCACCGCCCCGCCGGTAATGCGGGATCACATCGGGCAGCCGGGAAGCAACATCAGCAATCGACGTAACGAACACCACGATCAAATCGGCCTGGCCGACGCACTGTTCCGGAAGCGGGATAGTGTCGGCCAAGCCGCCAGGACGAGCGACAACCCACCCAGCCATGCCCGGCTTGTTCCCCAGTTTTTCAAGAACTGTCTTGCTCATCCCAGCGAAATATCCGGCGCGTCCTCCGCCTTCATGCCGACGACGTGATAGCCAGCGTCAACGTGATGCGTTTCGCCCGTCACGCCGCTGGACAGGTCGCTGAGCAGGTACAGCGCCGATCCGCCGACATCCTCAATCGTCACGTTGCGTTTCAGCGGGCTGTTATATTCGTTCCACTTCAGGATCAGCCGGAAATCGCCAATTCCGCTCGCCGCGAGCGTCTTGATTGGCCCGGCGGAAATCGCGTTCACGCGGATATTATCGCGGCCCAGATCGACGGCAAGATACTGTACGCTCGTCTCCAGCGCGGCCTTGGCGACACCCATGACATTGTAATGCGGGATGACCTTTTCCGCGCCGTAATAGCTCAGCGTCAGCATCGCGCCGCCGTTGGGCATCATCGCGCTTGCCCGCTTGGCGACCGCGACGAAGGAATAGACGCTGATGTTCATCGTCATCAAAAAATTATCAAGACTGGTATCGACATAACCGCCGCGAAGCTCATTCTTGTCAGAAAAACCAATCGCGTGGACGACAAAGTCGATCGTCGGCCAATGGGCAGTCAGCGTTGCAAACGCTGTATCGAGATTGGCCATGTCGGCCACATCGCAATCAATAAAGATGCTTGCACCCAGCTGCTCACCCAGCGGCCGCACACGCTTTTCCAGCGCCTCGCCCTGGAAAGTGAACGCAAGTTCGGCACCCGCCTCGCTCAGCTTCTTGGCAATTCCCCAAGCCAGCGAACGATCATTGGCGAGGCCCATGATCAATCCGCGCTTCCCGTGCATCAGTCCTGTCACCTTCGCGTCGCCTCCGACATTGCCGATCCTATGCTGGCCTTTACGCCTTCCTCGTCCGATTCCGCCAGTGCTGCATTGAGTTGCGCGCCCACAACGAGACCCAGCCCGACCATAAAGAAGAATATCAGCGCGATCATCACGCCCGCCAAACTGCCATAGGTCAAATC
>JBBSCC010000142.1:0-7758 GCA_038250735.1 Sphingomonadales bacterium
GACCAGGGGATCATCCCCGGTCCGCACCTGATTATCGCCACGCGCGCGCTGGTGGCGACGGGCAGCTATGGCCCCAAGGGGTTCGACCCTGCCATCGATGTGCCGCAAGGGGCAGAAGAAGCAGATGGTGAGGCGTTGGTGCTTGCCGCGCGGCGGCAAATGGGGCGCGGGGCTGATGTCGTGAAACTTTATGCTGATTATCGCTGGGGCGCAGGCGAACCCAGTCGCGTGACTTTTTCAGCGGCAGAAATCCGCGCGGTGGTGGACGCCGCGCAAGATGCGGGACGCGGCGTAGCCGCGCATGCGAGCACGCCGGAAGGCATGCGCCGCGCGGCAATGGCAGGCGTCGACACGATTGAGCATGGCAATGATGGCACGGCGGAGGTGTTCGCGGTGATGAAGGCGAAGGGGGTGGCGTTTTGCCCCACTCTGGCTGCCACCGACGCCATTGAGCGCTATCGCGGCTGGAACGGCGCCAACCCCGAACCCAAAGCGATCACTGTAAAAAAGGCGAGTTTTGCCCTGGCGCTGAAGGCAGGCGTGCGGATGTGCGTGGGCGGCGATACCGGCGTTTTCACCCACGGCGAAAATGGCCGCGAAATGATGCTGATGGTGGCGGGTGGCATGTCTCCCACGGCAGTGTTGATGGCCGCAACATCCGGCAATGCCGCCATTTTGGGAATCGGTGACCGGGCAGGGACAATCGCGCCGGGGATGCCCGCTGATTTGGTCGCCGTCGCGGGAAATCCTGAACAGAAGATTGACGCGATTCGTGACGTTGTGATGGTCATGAAAAATGGGACTGTCGAGAAACGACCCCTAACGCATTGAAAATACTGGCTGGCTAAAATGCCACGACATATTTTTGTAATTTAAATGTCTCTCGATTGTCGCTGAAGCGGCATCGTCCCGTCATGCACGCCGCCTACCGCCACGCTTGAGATCGGCAGGGGGAACATCCGAGTCGATCCGGGCGCATGCCCATTTTAGCAACCCGGACTCAACCGGATCGGAGATTTTATGGCCAGCTTCAAACGCGTTAGCCTCATCCTTTTGACCAGCTGCGCAAGCGCGGCGCTTGCAGGCTGCGACGGCGCGACCAGCGTCGCATCGCCTGGCCCCGGCACTTTGGTGATCAGCGCACCAGCGCCCGCGCCTGCGCCAACGCCGTCGCCCACCGCAACGCTCGCTGCGATTACGGCAGCCCAGTTTGCATCGACCGCAGGCGGCAGCACGGCATTCCCGATCACGGTTGATGAGCAACTCGCGATCGTCAACGCAGGCACCAACAACGTGCCCAGCGGCTTTGGCGCTTTGAACGGCATTCTGCCTCATGGTGCGGCAGCCACTGCACCGGGCTTCAATGCGACGACGTTGAACCCAACCGGCTCTTCATTCTTTGTGACCGCAAACTATGTCGGCGCGGTCAATGGCTCAGGCGATACCGCGTTCCAGGGCTGGACCTGCGACTCGGGTGCGGCCACTTTCGGCGGTGCGTCGCAGCGCCTGTGCGTGGCACCACCACCAGTCGGCACCGGTGGTTCGACGGCAGTTTGCCCAACCGGCACGACGGATGATGGCTTGGTTGCCACGTTCCGCGTTTGCCGCCTGCCAACGCTGATCACGACTGATCTGACGCTGCCACGGATCACGGGTGTCGTTTATCGTTTCCGTGGCCAGACTGAAGTTGGTGTTGATGTCGGCTCCACTGGCGCGGCTGTTGGCGGTACCTCTGCCACTTTGACGATCGCTGCTGGCGTCGTTCTTGCCGCGGACTCGAGCGAGCCGTCGAACGATTTGATCCTCGTCAACCGCGGATCGCGGATGATGGCCGTTGGCACGTCCTCTGCGCCTATCATCTTCACTGCGCAGCAGAACCTTGCCGCGAACGGCGTGTCAGACGCTTCGCAGGGTCTGTGGGGTGGTGTGATCTTGCTCGGTCGTGCGCCGACTGGCGTTTGCCGCACCGGTACCGGCCCGAACGATGCTGCTGGTTCAAGCACCACCTGCGAAAACCCGATCGAAGGCGTTACGGGCCGTAACTATGGTGGCCCCGTGCTCACCGATAATAGCGGTACGGTTCAGTTCGTGCAGATCAACTACACCGGCATCGCGATCAGCGATGGCAACGAGCTGCAGGGCCTGACCCTGGGTGCAACCGGCAGCGGTACGACGATCAGCAACGTCCAGAGCCATAACTCGGCAGATGACGGCATCGAGATCTTCGGCGGCACCACCAATGTTCGCTTCCTGGCCATGACCGGGTGGGACGATGACGGTTTTGACATCGACAATGGCTATCGCGGCCTGGCGCAATTCCTGATCGCGGCACAAAAGAGCAGCGGCGCAACCGCTGACTCGTTTGCAACCGAAATCGACTCCAATGGTGCAGAGGATTTGCTGCCACGCACGTGGGCACGCTATGCAAACTTCACGTTCATCCAGCGCTCGGCTAGCCAGAACCCACCTGCAGCCATCCGCTTGCGCGGTGGTGCGGATGCAACCTTCGTCAATGGCATTGTGTCGTCGCCTGCCGGTGTTGCTTGCGTGAACATCAATGCGACCCAGGTCGATGCATCTGACCGGACCACGGTTCGCGCCGCCAATCCAGCGCTGCAGGATCAGGGCCCGCCGGTGTTCAACTCGGTCTATTTCGCCTGCCAGGGCCGCTAAGGCCTGTACTGGCGACCTTGGTCGCCTGAGATGCCGGGGTGGTCGTAATCGCCCACCCCGGCTTTTTTGCCTTACCGAAAACTGATTGGGATATTCGGCCATGAGAGAGCGCTTCGCCCTTGGTACGCTGCTTTTGTTAACCACACAGCTGGTTGCGCCAGCAGCGCTGGCACAATCTGCCCCCGCGCAGACACCGCCAACCACTGTGCCGCCTGCACAGACCCCCGCCGACCCGGCGCAGGCTGAAGCACCGGCAGAGGAGGTTGAGGTTTCCTCGCCTGGTTTCAATGAAGCCAATGCAGAAGACATTGTTGTTGTCGGTCGTAATATCCCGAACACCGTTCGCGCTACGCCGCAGGTTCTTTCGGTTCTGTCCGAAGCCGATATCGCACGCACGGGTGAAGGCGACATAGCCGGTGCCCTGTCGCGCGTAGCTGGCCTAAGCGTGGTCGGTGCTGGCTTTGTCTATGTTCGCGGTTTGGGTGATCGCTATTCCTCGTCGCTGCTCAACGGTTCGCCATTGCCGTCGCCAGAGCCGCTGCGTCGTTCGGTACCACTGGATATCTTCCCAACGTCGATCGTCGGATCAGCGCTTATCCAAAAGAGCTACTCGGCGAACTATCCTGGTGAGTTTGGCGGTGGCGTAATCAACCTGACGACCAAGGCCGTGCCAAAGGAGAGTTTCGTCTCCGTGGGCGGATCGGTCGGCTATGATTCGGCAACCACCGCGCAGCTTGGTTATGTTTACGATGGCGGCAGCCGCGACGTGTTTGGTTTTGATGATGGTACGCGCCGCATACCGACCTTCATCCGCAACATCTCCCAATCTGGCGGTCTGATTCCAACCGCGCAGGTCGCCCAGCTTTCGGGGGCCGAAACATCCCTGCTCCAGCAGAACAACCAGATTCCAGTGAACTGGTCGGGTGAAGCAAGCTTTGGCCATTCGGTTGACGTTGGTTCTACTCGGCTTGGTATCGTTGGGTCCGCCAGCGTGTCGAACAACTTTCGGACGCGCCAGACCAGGCAGCAGGATGCCATCGACCTGACGGGTTCAATCCGCCAGGATTTTAACACCGTAATCACCGACAACCGGGTCGTGGTGAATGCCTTGATCGGGCTGGGTGCAGAGTTTGGCGATCACAAAGTGCGCCTGACCAATGTTTATATTCACGACACTGACAAGCAGGCGCGTGCGTCCACCGCGACGATCTATAACAACAGCAGCGGTCAGCCGCGCTTCATCCAGAACACGAGCTGGTTTGAACGTCAGCTGTTTGAGACCCAGGGTGTCGGCGAATTCAAGTTCGGCGATTTCTCGGTCGATCTGCGCGGCGCCTATGCCAACTCAAAGCGTGTTTCACCCTATGAGCGGCAGTTTGATTATCTGTTCAACCCCAATGCCGGGCGTGATTTGAACGGCAACGTGATTGGTGCGTTTCAGACGACCAACTCATTCGGTCCATTTGCTACAATCAACTTTAGCGAACTGAACGAGAACCTCTACAGCGGCCAGGCCGATTTTGCGTATAAGCTGCCATTTGCTCGTCCGGCGACGATTTCAGCGGGCTATTATTATAGCGATGCACAGCGTGATTCGTCGCGTCTGCCGTTCGTGTATGAAACCAATCGGGGCAGCGGCACGTCGCTGCCGTCGCCATTCAGTTTCTTTCGCCCCGATTTGCTGTTGGCCAACGACGTGTTGTTTAACGCCTGCCCAACGATCAACGACGGCGTGGGGCCTGGCTGTGTCCGTTTGCGCTTCACCGGCGGTACGGCTGGTTCGGCTGCGTATAATGCGCAGCTTACGGTCCATGCCGGCTATGTGCAGGGCGAAGCCGAGTTTTTTGACGGTGTTCGTGCCATTGCCGGCGTGCGATATGAAACCGCTGAAGAGCGTGTCACCCCGAGTGACGGCATTGTCCCGACGCGGCTGAACAATGATTATTTCCTGCCGGCGGTCACGCTGACATGGAATTTTGCGCAGGACATGCAGCTGCGAGGCAACTTCTCCAAAACGATTGCCCGTCCGCAATTTCGCGAACTGGCGGCGCAGCAGTTCCAGGATTTTGAGAGCGATCGCCTGTTTTTCGGTAACCCGAACCTGCGCGATACAGAGCTGACCAATTACGAGCTGCGGTATGAATATTTTTATGCGCGTGAACAGCGGATTACCGTTTCAGGCTTCTACAAGGATCTGACCCGTCCCATCGAACAGGTTGGTTTCCGCCCGACGCCTGATGCGCGCTTGCAGACCGGCTTTTCCTATGTACCAAGCGCCCGGCTGTACGGCGTTGAAGCAGAAGCAATAAAATATGTTGGCCTCGATTTCATCGGGTCCGATTTCTTTGCAACCCGCCGACTGGTCCTGAGCGCAAACTACACGTTCACCCAATCGTCGATCAACGCGAACAACGAACTGGTGCCTGACATTGCGGCTGGCATCGGCAATACCGCCCTGCGCCCGGCATCACTCCTGTACCGCAACGGCGCGCCGTTGACCGGGCAGTCCGATCATATCGTCAACGGCCAGATCGGCATTGAGGATAAATCTTCGCTGTCGCAGCTCACCTTCCTGTTCAACTATGCCAGCGATCGCATTACCAATCGCGGCCCGGGCAATTTGAGCGGCGTCGGCTTTCTGCCGGATATTATCGAACGCCCCGGCTTCCGGTTTGATGTGGTCGCCCGCCAGGGGGTGAAAATCGGCCCGGCGGAATTTGAGATCAAGCTGGAAGGCCGCAACCTTTCGGGCACGGGCTATTCCGAATTCCAGAGCTTCCCGAACGGCAATCAGGTTTTCATCAATCGTTACCGCGTTGGCCGGATCGTTCAGCTCGGCATCACCGCCAAGCTTTGATCATAGGCTGACGACTGAATTACCCCGGTGGCTCGCGCTGCCGGGGTTTTTCATGGGCTGCGTGCGATCTGAAGGACGTTCAGCCCCAGGGACGTTCAGCCCCAGGGGCGTTCGCGGAACCATTTGGTCAGGATGTATTTGGTGCCGGATCGCACCTTCATGCCGTGGTGGATGGTCAGCGGATTGGGCTGGCCATCATCCTGCAGATTATTCCACATCAGCAGCTTGCCGGTTTCAGGCTGGACAGTTTTGTCGATGGCCTTGAACCGCGTGGCGCCGCCCGCGCCGGGTTCGTTCAGGTAAATCATCGCCGTCCAGGTCCGCTGCCCGGCGACGCTGCAAAACCGATCAAAATCAATGCCTAACGGTTCGAAATAATCGGTATGCGCCTTGAATTCCTGCCCCACGGCATAACGCTGGCCCTGCAATGGTTCGCCATAGATTGGGTCGATTGCCATCAGGCTGCACAGCGCTGCATCAACGACCACGCCGAGCGGATCGTCCGGCGTGATGTCGCAGGTCTCGCTGGTGCGAAAGCTGGTGTCACCATTGGGGTCCGACAGCGTGGATGGGCGGCGCTGGGCATCAATCTGCTCCATCAGCCGCGCGCAAAGATCGGGCGGCAGGAAGGCGCGCTTTACAAACAAGGTGAGCTTGGGGCTGGGCACTTTTTGCACGCCGGCATGTTGGGCAATGCTGGCAAGGACCGGGGCGGCTGGATAGCCCGATCCCCGCTGCAGCGGGGCGATGGCAACGGGAGGGGGTGAGGGCGGGGAAGCGGGCGTTGGCATCCACCTATGGTGCCAAAGCTTCGAAGGCGTTTCCAGCCCGGGCCGTATAAGAATGGGCCTAATGCACTGGTGAACCCTCAATTGTCTATTTTAGTACATCAATACGACGTTGAACTGTAACATAGCCCGCCTAGCAGGGGCGCGCGGGGAGAAACTTGCTGATGCGGCTGGAAATTGATGCTCGAGCGCGCAGGCTGATCGCGCTGCTCCCGCATAAGACTCTGTATAGCGCGGTTGAACTGGCGCTGCTTGCGCTATTGGCGGTGCAGGGCGCACGGCTGATCTGGGCGGTGGTGACTCCGGTTGGGCCGCTCGGCAATTGGCGCGCCAGCGCCGCCAGCCCGGCGGGATCGGCAGCGGAGATGCTGCGCGGCTTTGATCCGTTCTTTCGCCTAGATGCCACCGCGCCAGGCGCGGCACCCAGCGCCACCGTAACGCCGTTGTCGCTGGCCTTATTCGGCACCCGGCTGGACGGTGCAACGGGCAGGGGGTCGGCGATCATCGCGACCCCGGACGGTGTACAGGGCAGCTTTTCGGTGGGTGCAGAGATTATGCCCGGCGTGACGCTGAAATCGGTGGCGTTTGATCACATCACGCTGACGCGCGGCGGGGTGGATGAGGATTTGTTTATCGATCAATCGGGCGGTGCGCCGCCATCACCGACGGCGACGATTGATTCGAGTGGCGTGCTGAGCGCGGCTGCGCCTTCCGGGACTGGTGCTGCGCCTGTGACGCTGGCACGCATGCGATCAGAGATTGGGTTTATCCCGCGGATTGATAACGGGAAAATCACCGGGATGACGGTCCGGCCGCAAGGCTCTGGCAATGTATTCCGGCAAGTTGGGCTTAAAGAGGGGGATGTCGTGACTCAATTAGGTGGCCGTCCGGTGAGTGGGGCAAGCGATATCGAGCTGCTGGCAGGGCAATTTGCCAAGGGCGGGGCGTTATCGGTAACGGTGGAGCGCGGCACGGAAGTGCTGCCGCTGACGATTACGCTGGCCGGCCAATGAAGCGGTTCCTGCCCTCAGCCGCGATTGCGCTGGTGATTGCGGCACCGCTGGCCGCGCAAACCACGCTGAATGTGCGCGACGCCGATATCCGGGCGTTCATCGCCGATGCTGCCAAGGTGACTGGCCGCACCTTCATTATCGACAGCCGGGTGCAGGGCAAGGTGACCGTGGTCACTGACCGCGCGCTAAGCCGGTCGGAATATTTTGAAATTTTCCTGTCCACCCTGCGCAGTAACGGGCTGATTGCGGTGCCAACATCGGGCGGTGCCTTTCGGGTGCAGCCGGTCGACAACGCGTCGTCGCAGCCTAGCAGGGTGGGCGGATCAGCCACTTCGTCGCGCAACAGCTTTGTGACGGAAATCATCCGGCTGCGTGCGATTGACGCGGCATCGGCGGTTGAAACGGTGCGTCCGCTGGTGAGCGCGCA
>JBBSCC010000143.1:0-7695 GCA_038250735.1 Sphingomonadales bacterium
GCATCACACATCGGGCAAACGCTGGATTGAAATTGCACCAGCTGGCGGCGCGCGCCTGCGACTGGCGGCGGCAAATTGCCCTGAACAGACAGCGGTAATCGGGCGGCAGACCGGCGGATTGGTGTCGTTTTTCCTCAAGACCCGTGATTTCGACACCGATGTGTCAACCTGGCTGGCGCGCGGCATCACCTTGCTGGAACCAGAGCGGCAGGAGCCCTATGGACGGATCGTGGTGCTCGCTGACCTGTATGGCAATCGCTGGGATGTGATTGAGGCTGATGAGAGGACGCAGCGGTGATGCGCGGGGGGGAATCGGCGTGACCGACGAAGTGCTGACGACGGTGGAAGGCCGTACTGGCCGCATCCGACTGAATCGCCCAGGCGCGATCCATGCGCTGAACACACCGATGTGCGCGGCGATGCTGGCGGCGCTGGAAAGCTGGCGGGTCGATCCGCGGGTTGAGGCGGTGCTGATCGATCATGCGCCATCGCCTGACGGCGACCCCAAAAAGTCGCGCGGCTTTTGTGCGGGCGGCGATATCCGCATGCTCGCGACCAGCGGCGCGGCGGACGGGGTTGAGGCGCGGCAGTTTTTCCACACCGAATATCAGATGAACCACAAGCTGTTCACGTATGTGAAGCCGGTGGTTGCCTTTATGGACGGGATCACGATGGGCGGCGGCGTGGGCATATCGCTGCCCTGCCGTTACCGCGTGGCGACAGAGAACACCCGGCTGGCGATGCCCGAAACCGGGATCGGCCTGTTCCCCGATGTCGGCGGTGGTTGGTATCTCTCACGCCTGCCGGGGCGGATGGGGCAGTTTCTGGCGCTGACCGGGCACCGGCTTGATGGGGCAGAATGTTTGGCGCTGGGGCTCGCCACCCATTATCTGCCCGCCGCCGCGCTTGATGCGGCGAAGACGCGGATCGTTGCGGATCCGGCAGCGATCGAGGCTATTCTCGCCGATCTTTCCGTCGCGCCGCCAGCGGCAAAAATTCTGGACCATCAGCCCGCAATTGATCGGCTGTTCGCTGCCGATGCGCTCGAAAGCGTGTTTGCGGCGCTTGCGGCCGATCCGTCTGATTGGGCGCGTGCGCAAAGCGCGATTCTTTTGACGAAATCGCCGCAAACACTGAAAGTTTCGCTCCATTTGCTGCAAAAAGGGGCACAAATGCGCGATTTTGCTGCCGAAATGCGCCAAGAATATGCCGTTGGTTGCCGCGTTGTGCAGCGACATGACTTTATTGAGGGCGTTCGCGCGGTGATTATCGACAAGGATAATGCGCCGCGCTGGAACCCCGCCACGCCCGAAGAGGTGAGCGATCACCTGATCGACCAGATTTTCGCGCCCCTGCCAGAAGATGAGGCTTGGACGCCCGCATAGTGTAAGCCGTCACCCCGGCCTTGTGCCGGGGCCCACCTTCCCACCGGCAATTCCAAGGCGAGGCACGGTGGACCCCGGCACAAGTCCCGGGACGACGAATAAGGAAATAAAACCGTGGACTATGAAACTCTTATCGTCGAACAGCGCGGTGCAGTTACGCTGATCACGCTGAACCGTCCGCAGGCGCTAAACGCGCTGAACAGCCAGGTGCTCGCAGAATTAATCGCCGCGCTGGCGGCATTCGATGCCGATGCGTCGCAGGGTTGCGCGGTACTGACCGGCAGCGAAAAGGCGTTCGCTGCAGGCGCGGACATCAAGGAAATGCAGGCGATGGGCTTTGCCGAAATGTTCGGCAGCAATCACTTCGCAGGCTATGACCGCGTCACCGCCACCCGCAAGCCGATCATCGCCGCCGTGGCCGGCTATGCGCTGGGCGGCGGGTGTGAAGTCGCAATGATGTGCGATTTCATCCTGGCCGCTGACACTGCCAAATTTGGCCAGCCCGAAATCAAGCTCGCCGTCTCCCCCGGCATGGGCGGATCGCAGCGGCTGGCCCGCGCCGTCGGCAAGGCCAAGGCAATGGAAATGTGCCTCACCGGCCGGATGATGGACGCCGCCGAGGCTGAGCGCGCCGGCCTTGTCAGCCGCGTGATCCCCGCTCCGGACCTGATCGACGAAGCCGTGAAAACCGCCGCGACGATTGCCGCGATGGCGCCGCTGGCGGTGAAGGCGAACAAGGAAATGGTCAATACCGCGTTTGAAACCGGGCTGACACAGGGCATCCTTTTCGAACGCCGGTTGTTCCACGGCCTGTTTGGTACAGCGGACCAGAAAGAGGGTATGGCAGCCTTTGTGGAAAAGCGCGCGGGCGTTTGGACGGGGAAATAACATGACGAGCATCGCGTTTATCGGCCTGGGCAACATGGGCGGCGGCATGGCGGCGAACCTGGCAAAGGCGGGGCATGACGTGCGCGCGTTTGATTTGTCGCCTGATGCGCTGGATCGCGCCCGGGCAGCGGGCTGCCTGCCGGTTGCGAGCGCTGCTGCAGCGGTGGAAGGTGCCGAAGTGGTCGTGACCATGCTGCCCGCCGGTAGCCATGTGGAAATGGTGTGCCTGGACGAAGTGTTTCCCGCTGCATCGCCAAACACGCTACTAATCGATTGCTCGACGATTGACGTCGCCACCGCCAAGCGGGTTGCCGAAGCGGCGCATGCCAAGGGTTTGGTCGCGGTCGACGCGCCGGTATCAGGCGGGATTGCAGCCGCCAATGCGGGCAGCCTGACGTTCATGGTTGGCGGCAGCGAAGCGGGGTTTGAGCGCGCCGAGGTGGTGCTGGCGGCTATGGGCAAGGCGGTGATCCATGCGGGTGACAATGGTGCGGGGCAGGCCGCCAAAATCTGCAACAACATGCTGCTGGGCGCATCGATGATCGCAACGTGCGAGGCGTTTTTGCTGGCCGATAAACTGGGGCTGAGCGCGCAGAAATTCTTTGATATTTCCAGTGTTTCATCCGGCCAGAATTGGTCGATGACCAGCTATTGCCCGGTCCCCGGCGTTGGCCCACAAAGCCCGGCTGATCATGACTATCAGGGCGGCTTTGCCGTCGCGTTGATGCTCAAGGACCTGAAGCTGGCCCGGCAGGCGGCGCAGGGTGCCGATGCAGCGACGCCCATGGGCGAGCGTGCAGCGGAACTCTATCAGCTTTTTGCCGATCAGGGCCAGGGTGGTCTTGATTTTTCGGGCATTATCAAGATGCTGGAAGCAGGAAATACTCGGGCAAGTTGATGCCCCATTGCTGCGATCTGCCGCCAAACTATTGCCCCCCTGCGCAAACCGTTTACGCATAACGCCAACAGGCAATGCTCGGGGGAGAGATAATGGCGATGAATGGGGCAGCGGAAGCGGCAATTGGGGCACCTGCACCCAGCCGCAAAGATATCCAGCTCGTCATCACTGCATCGTCGCTGGGTACCATCTTCGAATGGTATGATTTTTTCATCTACGGCACGCTTGCAGCCAGCGGCATCATTGGCCGCACCTTCTTTCCCGCGGGCAATGAAACTGTGCAGACGCTGCTCGCCTGGGCAGGTTTTGCGATCGGCTTTGGATTTCGGCCGCTGGGGGCGGTGCTGTTCGGGTTTCTGGGGGATCGGCTCGGGCGCAAATATACGTTTCTGGTCATCATAACCCTCATGGGCGTGGCGACGGCTGGGGTAGGGTTGGTGCCGTCGACAGAGGCAATCGGGCTGGCAGCGCCCGCAATCATCATCTTCCTGCGCATCCTGCAAGGGTTGGCGCTGGGCGGCGAATATGGCGGCGCGGCGATCTATGTGGCCGAACACGCGCCTGCGGGGCGCAGCGGTTATTACACCAGTTTTATTCAGGCAAGCGTTGCGGGCGGGTTCATCTTGTCGATTGCCGTCGTGCTCGCCGCCAAGTCCGCAGTGACGCCGCAAGCATGGGATAGCTGGGCGTGGCGGCTGCCGTTCCTGTTCTCGCTGGTGTTGCTGGCCGTGTCGCTCTGGATGCGGCTGAAATTGTCAGAAAGCCCTGTTTTCAAGCAGATGAAGGCAGCGGGCGAAACCGCCGCGAACCCGTTTATCGAAAGCTTCACCTATCCCGGCAATTTGCGGCGATTGTTCGTCGCGCTGTTTGGCATCGCCGCCGGGCTGACGGTGATTTGGTACACCGCGATGTTTACTGTCCTGTCGTTCTTGCAGACGACGATGCGGGTGGAAGAAACGGCGGCGCAGCTGATTGTCGGCGTGGGGGCAGCGGCTGGGCTGTTCTGGTTTGTGCTGTTCGGTTGGCTGTCGGACCGGGTCGGGCGGAAAATGCCGATCGTGATCGGTTACGCGCTGACACTGGTGATGCTGTTCCCGATTTTTTGGGTGATAGGCGGTGCAGCCAACCCTGGGCTGGCAGAAGCGGCGCGGCGCGCGCCGGTCGTCGTGTCTGGCCCCGAATGCAAATACAGCCCCTTTGCCAAGGAACAGGCCGATGAATGCGGCCGCGTGCTTGATTATCTGTCGAAAAAGGGCGTCACCTATACCACCGTCGCCGCCCCGGTGACGGTTATCACCGTTGGCGGTGCCACCGTGGCCGATGACAGTCCCGAACGGATCGACGCCGCGCTGATCGCCAATGGCTATAATCTGGGCAAGGTCGTCCCGTCGGCTGGCAATATCATGATCATTCTGGCCGCGATCATCCTGCTCAGCGCGCTATCCGGCGTCACCTATGGCCCCGTCGCGGCGTTGCTGGCGGAGATGTTTCCCCCGCGCATCCGCTATAGCTCAATGTCGATCCCCTATCATATCGGCACGGGGTATTTCGGCGGATTTCTGCCGTTTATCAGCCAATATATCGTTGCGCGATCGGGCAATCCTTATGGCGGATTGTGGTACACGATGGCAGTGGTGGCGATGGCGTTGATCGTCACGCTCATCTGGTTGCGCGATGAAAAGGCTGATCTGGCGGCACCTCCCCGGCGGTGATGCCACCAACGGGACTGGTGCTGTGCGCCTGCCACTTGTAACGCCGCTGGTGATGACCGCTGCTCCGCTCCGCCTGCGCCTTGATGGCGTTGCCCTGACCGATAACTGGCGGCTGCTTGCCAAGCTGAGCTGGCATGCCGCCTGCGGGGCGGCAATCAAGGCCGATGGCTATGGGCTGGGGGCCACTGCGGTGGCAACGCGGCTGGCGGGGGCAGGGTGTCGCGACTTTTTTGTGGCCACTTGGGCAGAGGCGACGGCCCTCGCGCCGCTTGGACTTTCGCTGTCGGTGCTGCACGGGTTGCGCGCAGAGGATCAGGCAGCGGCGCAATCCGGCATTGCCCGCCCCGTGCTGAGCAGCCTGGCGCAGGTGGCGCGGTGGCGGGCGATGGGCGGGGGGCTGTGCGATGTGATGGTCGATACCGGCATGAACCGGCTTGGCCTGTCTGTTGATGAAGCCCTGTCGGGTGCGCTGGACGGGCTGGAAATCGACATATTGATGAGCCATTTGGCCTGCGCTGATGAGGATGTGGCGATGAACGCCGCGCAGCTGGCCGCCTTTGCGCCGCTAAAGGGGCGGGTTGGCGCGTTGCGGTTCAGCCTTGCCAATTCGGCGGGCATTGCGCTGGGGCGCGATTATGCCTTTGATCTAACCCGGCCAGGACTGGCGCTGTACGGCGGCGTGCCGCGCGCAGAGCTAGCCGGCATCCGCCAGGTCGTGACGCTCCAGGCGCAGGTGCTGCAACGCCGCCGCGTGCTCGCCGGGGCTACCATTGGCTATAATGCCACGTTCACTGCACCCGCCGCGATGGAAGTGGCGATTATCAACATCGGCTATGCTGATGGCTATTGGCGTGGCTTTTCGGGTGTCGGCTGCGCGCGGGTCGGCGATGCGGTGCTGCCCGTGCTGGGGCGGGTATCGATGGATTTGGTAGCGATCGACGCTGGCGCAGCCCCTGATCTGGGCGAGGGCGATTGGGTTGCCCCAGAATTCGCGTTGCCACAGTCTGCTGTGCAATCGGGCATGAGCCAATATGAATTGCTAACCGGATTGGGTGCTCGGTATGAGCGGTGCTGGAATGGCTAAGACCCAGCAGTTACTTCAGTGCGGGCAGCGTGAATTATGAATCGCCATTGCGATCCCGGCTTTGAGCCAAGGGGAGCAATCCAGCCTCGCCAATCGCGGTAGGCCGAATCGATTCGCTGCGTTCGCAAGCATATCGGTGATGCAGATTAAGCGCGCGATGATCGAATGAAATTTGAAGCTTAAAGATACTAGCCTGCGCCAAATGCAGGGCTGAAGATATGCTGCGAGCAGCTTGAGGCAATGGGGATGGCGCTATGGACGCAGGCGCGTAGCGTTAATGATTCAATTGATGGTTCTGCGACTTTTCATATGAAATTCGTGAGTTTGGCGAAGGCCCGGACGATGGGTTTCCGGTTTAAACTGCATATCATCAGGAACCTTAATCTGGCGCAGAGCGTACGCATAGCCTTCCCAAAAGCTCTACTTAGTGGATGGAAAGCCCGTCCATGATAACAAGGCCGGTTGGCTACATCGTCGGCGTGGAGCGTTGTTTTACATAGTCGGCTAAGTTCGCGCTTTGGCCGTTTTTTCAAGCACGTCTGTCGACGCGGCCAGATTGCAGCACACGCCAAACATGAAAGCCATCACACCGACTTGCCGGAGAAAACCTTCGCTTATCGTAAAAGGCTCATCCGTCCCTGCCGGCTCTGCTTATCGCGATCGGGCAAAACACAATTATTCAGGGCTAGCCCGCTGCCATTGCACCAGCTCGATCCCCGCATGTCGCAATGAGCCTTCAACAAAAAGGGGGACGGAAGCGATGCCCCGTCCCCCTAATACCGATACTAAATACCGACTTAGAAGTTAGCGCGGAAGCCCGCGTAGAAGTTCCGACCACGGAACGAGTAGATCGCGCTACCCGCACCTGTTGCCGTCGTGGCGCCCAACGGAACACCCTGATCAAGAACGTTGTCAATGCCCGTGTAGAAGCGGAGCTGATTGCCGTTTGAATCCTTGGCAACGTTAAACTCGAGCCGGAGATCGCTGTAAAACACTTCTGCATACGAAAGCGACGGGAACCCATCGATATTTGACGGTGGCAAGCCATTCAGCGGGAAGGTTGCGTTAAAGCCATTGAAAAATTGTGGCCCGATGTACCGCAGACGATAACCCAGCGTTACTGGCTTGATGGTAAAGTCAAAGTCCCAACGGAATTCGTCGGAAGGATCACCAAGCTGACCAAGCACCCGTGATTCAAAGTTCGGATTGGTCGGATCTTGGAAATTGCTGATCGCGAAATTGTGCGTGTAGATCAAGTTGGTGTTGAAGTTCAACGCACCGAAATCGTGACGATAGACGACGTTGACATCGAGACCCTTACGAACGCGCCGAGCGAAATTGAGTGGCGCGCTGATCAGCGAGTTACCAAGAATACGACCTGGCGTTTCACCATTTGGACCGACACCTGGACCGCGGAAGCGAGTAAACTGACCGCAGAAAATGTTGTTCAAGTTCGGCGAATCATAACACTGATTGACCAAGGTATTTGGCGCAATGCTAGCAATAATACCGTTTACGGTAATGTTGTAATAATCGACCGTGACTGCCAACCCGGGGACATAGGATGGCGTGTAGACGATGCCGTAGGTAAAGGAATCCGACGTTTCGGCATTCAAGTTGGGGTTGGAGCCGCTGACGATCGGGAGCGACTGCGTCACGTTGTTCAGGCCTGCCAAGAGCGTTGGGCCCAAATCAGCCAGGCAATTTGCCGCACGTACGCCTGCACCA
>JBBSCC010000144.1:0-7686 GCA_038250735.1 Sphingomonadales bacterium
GGCTGGGCTTCCGCCCGGATGAGCTATATTCGGTTGAGCTGTCATGAAGGGCATGCGCCGCGCCGTGGTGCTGCTGTCGCCCTTGTTGATGGGCCAGGCAAAGCCGGTGCTCGTCCCCGATGTGTCACAGCGCGATATTGAGATTGCCTATAGTTTTACCGGCGCAGAATTGCTGCTGTTCGGCGCAATCCTCTATCCCGGCGGGCGGGTGCCGACTGAGCGGGATGCGGATATCGTGGTGGTGGTAAAGGGGCCGGCCCAATCGATCCTGGTGCGCGAAAAGCAAAAAATCGCTGGTATCTGGGTCAACGCCGCGCAGACGCGCTATCTGTCGGCACCTTCTTTTTATGCCATCGCGTCGTCCAAGCCCATCGATACGCTGGTCGATGATCGCACCCGGGCGATTTACGAGCTTGGCCTTGGCAGCCTGCAGCTATCGCCCGACACCAACACCCCCAGCCGGGCGCAATCGCGATTTTCGCAAGGGCTGGTGGCGCTGAAACGCCGCACGGGCCTGTATTATGAGGCGCCACGCGCGGTGGAAATTACCGACGGCGTTCTCTACCGGGCGCGGCTGCGCATTCCGGCGCGCGTGCCGGTGGGGCGGTTCACCGCCGAAACCTTCCTGATCCGCGACGGGCGCGTGCTGGCAGCGGCGGTGCGCGATATCGACATTCGCAAATCGGGCTTTGAACGCTTTGTCGCGCGCGCCGCCGATCGTGATTCCTTTGCCTATGGCTTGGTGGCGGTGGCGCTATCGGTGCTGTTCGGGTGGAGCGCGGGCTGGATTGCCCGCCGTTTTTAATCAGGCGGTCAAGTAGATACGCTATCTTTACCTGTTTTCCCCAAAGTTAAGGTTCGCCATGTCTGGGGATCATCACCGTTATGACTGACAGCGCCGAATTCAGCGCCTTTGACCCCGATCGCCGGGACACCCGGGACGATTCAAGCGCGCCAATGCTGGGCGCGTCGGGGACCGGCATTGGCGTGGTTTTCGAAATTGCAGGATCGAGCAGCCAGATTATGCTCGATCATCTCGCCCTTGATCGGCTGGCCCAAAGCGCTGATCCGGTGGTGGCCGCCGCTGGACAGGTTGGCAGCCAGGTAAAGATGCGCGTCGGCAGCGCCTGGCTGATCGCCAACATCCGCTCGTTAAAACTGGCCGAAGGTACCGGCGACCATATCATCGCCGCGATCGATTTTCTGGGCGAGGGCGATGAGGAAAAGCTGACCGGCAAATTGTACAAATTCCGGCGCGGCGTAACGCGCTATCCCATGCCCGGCTGCGCCGTCTATCCCGTCTCCACCGCTGATCTGAAGCAAATCTACGCCGCTGATGATCGCGCGAATATTGAAATTGGCACGGTGTACCCTACCCGGGATATCCGCGCTGCGCTGTATGTTGATGCGCTGCTGGGCAAGCATTTCGCGCTGCTCGGATCAACCGGCACCGGTAAATCCACATCCGCCGCGCTGATCCTGCACCGGATTTGCGACATGGCCCCCCAGGGCCATATCGTGATGGTCGATCCGCACGGCGAATATGCCGCCGCGTTCAAAACCAACGGCGCAATCTATGACGTGTCGAACCTGCAAATGCCCTATTGGCTGATGAATTTTGAAGAACATTGTGAAGTGTTCATCACCACCCAGGGCTCTGAACGGCAGATGGATATGGATATCCTCGCCAAATGTCTGTTGATGGCGCGCGCCAAGGGGCGGTTGGGGCAGGAAATATCGAAGCTGACGGTCGACGCGCCGATCCCCTATCTGTTGAGCGATTTGACCAATCTGATCAGCCTGGAAATGGGCAAGATGGACCGGGCGGGCGACACCGCGCCCTATCTGCGCGTCAAGACCAAGATCGACGAGGTAAAGGCCGATCCGCGCTACGGCTTCATGTTTTCGGGGATGCTGGTTGCCGATACGATGGCGGGCTTTATCGAACGCGTGTTCCGCCTGCCGGGTGATGGCAAGCCGATTTCGATCATCGATGTGTCGGGCGTGCCATCAGAAATCACGTCGGTTGTGGTGGCCGTGCTGGCGCGCATGGTGTTCGATTTTGCGATCTGGTCGCGCAACGAACCGCAGCGGCCCATTTTGCTCGTCTGTGAAGAGGCACACCGTTATATTCCGGCGACCGACAGCCAGACCTCGGTTGGCCGCATCCTGAGCCGGATCGCCAAGGAAGGCCGCAAATACGGCGTGTCGCTGGGGCTGATCACCCAGCGCCCATCCGATCTTGCCGAGGGCGTGCTCTCGCAGTGCGGCACGATCATCGCGATGCGGCTGAATAATGATCGCGACCAGGCCTTTGTCCGTGCGGCAATGCCAGAGGGTGCGCGCGGCTTTCTGGATGTCATCCCGGCGCTGCGCAACCGCGAGTGCATTGTCTGTGGTGAAGGCGTGGCGGTGCCCATCCGCGTATCATTCGATTCGCTGGCCGAAGATCGCCGCCCGGCATCCGATGACCCGCTGTTTTCGCAATTATGGCGCGAAGTGGGGCAGGAAGATCAGATCATCGCCCGCACCATCAAACGCTGGCGCGCGCAGGGGCATTGACGGCGGAGCGGGAGCGGCATGCGGCATGCACACGGTCTTGAATTGCCGCCGTTTCATAAGAATCCCCAGCCACCAAGCACTGTCTCCCCGGGCTTGACCCGGGGGACCCGCTTCTTGCGGGCGGCAACGCAAGCGGGACCCCGGATCAGGTCCGGGGTGACGAGCGGGTTGAGGTAAAGGCGATTGATCAGGCGGCACCCGTATTGGGCTTGCCGCCAGCAAAATTTAGCGCGCGCCGGGCTTTACCGCCAGCAGGGATGCAACGCGTGCCTTGAACGCCTGCAGCGTCTTGCCCGAAAGCTGCGCCACCTCGGTAAACGACAATGCGCGCGGGTTAATCGATGCGCCATTGCGCCACACTTCATAATGAAGGTGCGGCCCGGTCGACATGCCGGTTGACCCGACATAGCCGATGATCTGGCCCTGCGTGACGCGCGTACCCGAACGCACGGCAATGCGGCTCATATGGCCATAGCCGGTCGCCAGCCCGCCGCTATGCGCGAGTTTGACGAAGTTGCCATAGCCCTGGCTGCGGCCGGCAATCGCCACAATGCCGCCCATCGCCGCGCGGATCGGCGTGCCATAGGATGCGCCGATATCAATGCCCTTATGCATGCGCATCATGCGCGCGATCGGGTGGAATCGCATGCCGTAGGAGGAGGTTAAGCGGCCCGCCACGGGCATTTGCATCACGCCGCGCCGCTCGCCGGTGCCCGATGCCTCAAACCATTGGCCGCTTTTGCCTTCACCCCAGCGGACGAGCTGGACCTTTTTGGCGTCGCGTTCCAGCCCGGCATATAACAGCTCGCCAATCTGCACTTCGCCGGTGGCGGCGCGCGCCTGACGGATAACCAGATCGAACACATTACTGGCCTGAACATCGCGGCCAATCGACACCCGGCTGGCGAGTGCGCGGATATACGCCTCAACCGCTTTGGCGGGCGCCCCGGCGGCGCGCGCCGACCGGTACAGGCTTTGGCCGACCACGCCGCGAATGCGCAGCGGCGTGTTGTCGATGGCGATCGGTTCGGGCGTCATCACCAGCGCACCGCCGGTGCGGGCAACGGCCACGTTCAGGTCAAATCGGGCGCGAAACCGCAGCTTGTCGAGCGGACGGGGTACATCACGACTTGGCCGCCGCCCCAGCGTCATCGCCAATTGGGTGCCGGGCTTGATGGTGCTGAGCGCCACCGCGCGCGCCACCATATTGGCAACCGATTCGGCCTCGTCCCGGGCCACACCAGCGCGGGCGAGCACGCGCGAGAAATTATCACCGCTGCCCAGCGTCGCGGCCAATTCGATAATCGGGCGTTCGGGGGTTTCGGCAAGCGGGGCGACAAGATCATTCGACGCCATCCGCCGACCGGTATTCGCCCCCAGGCCAAGCGGCGTAATCGCCTGCGCCCGCGCATCTTCCCACGCCGATCCTTCGAGCGGGGCGGGCACGGCACCAATTAACGGGTTATTGAAGCCGGGGGACATGAAGCATGTTGCGGCAATCAGCGCGGTGCAGGTGGCGGCCCCCCGCCACCATGTCGCAGAGCCGATTTGCGCGCCCAGATCGGGTGCCCAATCGATTTGCGCCATGCGCGACCGGACGGCTTCGAAGCGATCTTGCGCAGTTGGCGATGGTTGCGGGGCGATCGCACGACCAAAGGTCAGCGCTGCTGCACCGCCCCCCTGATCAAGATCATGATCGCTGCGTAAAAACACAGCCGCTCCCGAAAAATCGCGTGCACCACCCACCAGGTGCGCGCTGGAGAGTCGACTGTGACGCCAGACCCCTAAAGTCAAATTAACCCGGCGTCCCACCTGTCCCGATTCCGACGAGTCGTGCGACTCCACCGACGAATAGAGGTCTTTGAAGGAACAGCGGATTTTCCGGCATGACGAACGAATTTCGTTAATGAAGATTTTTCCGGGCGATACCCGTTGCGCTATGGCCTGCGCCACGCAATCTTGAGTCCATCATGACTGGACATATCACCCGCCCGGTCACCGCCGTTCTGGGGCCGACCAACACCGGTAAGACCCACCTCGCGATAGAGCGGATGTGCGGCCATTCGAGCGGCATGATCGGCTTTCCGTTGCGGCTGTTGGCGCGCGAAGTGTACGACCGGGTCGTCAAGCTAAAGGGCGCGGGCCAGGTCGCGCTGATCACGGGCGAGGAAAAAATCGTCCCGCGCGATGCGCGCTGGTTATTGTGCACCGCTGAAAGCATGCCGGTCGATAAGGATCTGGCGTTTGTGGGCATTGATGAGGCGCAATTGGGCGCCGATGCCGAGCGCGGCCATGTGTTCACCGATCGTCTGCTGCGCGCGCGCGGGCGCGAAGAAACGATGGTGCTGGGATCAGAGGCTTTACGCCCGATGATCAAGGCGCTGGTGCCCGATGCTGAGATTCTGTCGCGCCCGCGTTTTTCGACGCTCAGCTATTCGGGCGCGCGCAAGATTTCGCGTCTGCCCAAACGATCCGTGATCGTCGCGTTTTCGGCGGAGGAGGTTTATGCCGTCGCCGAAATGCTCCGGCGGCTGCGCGGTGGTGCGGCGGTGGTGATGGGTGCGCTGTCGCCGCGCACGCGCAATGCGCAGGTGGCGATGTTTCAGGCAGGCGAGGTTGATTATCTGGTCGCCACCGATGCCATCGGCATGGGGCTGAACATGGATGTCGCGCATGTTGCCTTTGCGTCGCTGCGCAAATTTGATGGCCACCGCCAGCGCCGCCTGACCGTGGCGGAAATGGCGCAGATTGCGGGGCGCGCGGGGCGACACCAGCGCGACGGGACTTTTGGCGCATTGAGCGAGGAGGGGCCAGGGGCGTTCACCCCCGAAGAAGTGCTGGCGATTGAGGAGCACCGCTTTCCCCGGCTGGAGCATCTCTATTGGCGTAACGGCCAGCCGAACACCGCCAGCATCGATGATCTGATTGCCGATCTGGAGCAAAAGCCGCTGTCGCCTGTGCTGCGCGCCGCGCCTGAATCGATTGATCTGGCCGTGCTGAAACGGCTGGCGGAGGAAGAGGGGGTGCGCGCGCGGACGCGGGGCAGCTTTATGGTCAATCGTTTCTGGGCGGCGTGCGGCCTGCCCGATTTTCGCAAGCTGGGTGTGGATCCGCACACCCGCTTTGTGGCGCGCGTTTATGGCCATTTGTCTGAAGGGACCGGGCATATCCCGCATGAATGGTTCGCCGCCGAAATTGCCCGGCTCGACAATGTTGCCGGTGATGTTGAGACGATTGCCGGGCGGATCGCCGCGGCGCGCAGCTGGGCCTATATCGCCAATCGTGCCGACTGGATGGCCGATCCAGCGCATTGGGCGGAGCGCACCCGCGCGCTGGAACAGCGATTGTCCGATGCGCTGCACGACCGGCTGACGCAGCGCTTTGTCGATCGGCGCACGACCGTGCTGATGCGGCAATTGGGGGCCGATGCCAGCGCGCTGGCGGTAACGGTGGCGGCTGACGGTGCCGTGCTGGTGGAGGACCAGCTGATCGGTCGGCTTGACGGGTTTCGGTTTGTCGTGGTGGCCGATGCGCGGGCAAGCGATAAACGCCTGCTACTGGCCGCTGCCGAAAAGCGGCTGGGGGCAGAACGCGCGCGGCGTGGCGCGGCGCTCGCCGAAGCGGCGGACGGCGCGCTCTCGCTTGCTGAGGGCAGCCTGCCTGCCATCGCCTGGGCCGGGCATATTGTGGCGCAGCTCAAACCCGGACCCACCATTGCCCGCCCCCGGATCGAGCTGGATCGGGCGCTTGATTGCCTTGATGCGGCATTGCGCGATCGCGTTCGGGCCCGGCTGGACGCATGGCTCGCCGCGCAACTGAAGCGCCATGTGCCCGCGCTGGTGATGATTGAGGCGATAACGCGCGATCCGCAGGCCGCCCCTGCACTGCGCGTGGTGGCAGCCGCCTTGGCGCAAGGTGCAGGGCTTACCGCCAGGCTGCCGCTGGGGGAGGCATTGGCGGCGCTGGCGGGTGCAGACCGGCAGCGGTTGCGCAAGGCAGGGGTGGTGATCGGCGCGCTTGATCTGTTCGATCCGCGCCTGCTGAAACTCCAGCCGGGTCGCTGGCGGCAGGCATTGCTGGCTGCCCGGGCAGGCGGGACCATGCCGGCACTGCCGCCACCTGGGGCAACCGTGCTGGCGCGCGGGATGGCGGGCAGCGGGGCAAGTTTTGGCTTTCGCGAAATCGCTGGCCAGGCCGTGCGCATCGACCTGATCGAGCGGATCGCGCGCGCCGCGCATGATGCACGGGCGGGCAAGGCGCCGTTTGCGCCGGATGCAGCGCTGGCAACGTCCATCGGCATTGTGCCTGCCACGATCGAGCGGCTGATGACCCAGCTCGGCTTTCAGCCGGTTCCTAATACTACCCCTAATTCTGGCCCCAAATCTGGCCCCGAACCGGCACTTGCCCGGTGGGTTTGGCACGGTCGGCCGCCGCGCGCCAAGGCGGTTACCGTGCCGCGCGACAATGCCTTTGCCGCGCTTGCCGTGCTGACACGGCGCCAATGAAGGCTGGCAGCACGGTTGGCGGGGGTGTGCAGCACGATGCTGCAATGCGCATCGACAAGTTTTTGTGGTTCGCCCGGCTGGCCCCGTCGCGCAGCGCGGCGCAGGCGCTGGCCGAAACAGGCACGATCCGGCTCGACGGACGGCGAATTGATCGCGCGCATACGCTGGTGCGCGCGGGGTGCGTTATCGCGTTGGTGCATGGCGGCGTGGTGCGCGTGCTGCGGATTAATGTGCTGCCTGAACGGCGCGGTCCCGCAGCGGAGGCGGCGCTAGTTTATACCGATCTTGCTCACCAGAGTTGACGGGCAAAGGGCGCACGCATAGCAGATGCGAATTATCCTATCGGAGTTATTCGAGCATGACCTACGTCGTTACCGACGCCTGCATCCGTTGCAAATATATGGACTGTGTCGAGGTCTGCCCGGTCGACTGCTTCTACGAAGGCGAAAATATGCTGGTGATCAATCCCAGCGAATGCATCGATTGCGGTGTATGCGAGCCTGAATGCCCTGCAGAAGCAATCCTGCCCGATACCGAAAGCGGGCTTGAGAAGTGGTTGGAAATCAACACGAAATTCTCTGCTGAATGGCCCAACATCACGCGCAAGCGCGAAGCGCCA
>JBBSCC010000145.1:0-7658 GCA_038250735.1 Sphingomonadales bacterium
AAGCATTTGCGTGGCGACCTGAACTACGCCTGGCCGACCGCCGAAATCGCGGTGATGGGCGCGAAGGGCGCGGTGGAGATCATCTTTCGAGGGAAGACGCCTGAGGAAATCGCCGAGCGGACGGCGGAATATGAGGCGAGGTTCGCCAACCCGTTCGTGGCAGCATCGAAGGGGTTCATCGACGAGGTGATCCAGCCGCACTCAACGCGGCGACGCGTGGCGCTGGGCTTGCGAAAGCTGCGGGGCAAGGTGCTGGAGAACCCGTGGAAGAAGCATGACAATATTCCGCTTTAGGGCAGCTGCGTTTGCAGTGATTTTGTCGGGCTGCCAGTCCGGCGTCACCAATCTTCCGAAAGTGAACACCGAACTTGGGAGGATTGCCCGTATAAGCAATTTTGCTGACCGTGCTGCCGAATTGAAAAGCTTCGCGGAGGATCGCTTGAGAAATCGTGCCCAACTCCGTTCTGATTTCTTGCATGCAGGTTTCCGCGAGACGCAATTCCGGGAAAAAGGCACGATGTGCCAATCATTCAATTGGACGAGTGTGGGCGAAATTTTCCCAATCGTGATGCTCGTCAATATCTGCGGCGATGATGTTTTTGCCAATGCGGGCCAAATCGCTCCCTAGAGCGGGCAATCGAATGGTTGTTTCATTGGGTTCGCATCCGCGCAATCAATATTGCGCAAATGCGTGCCGGGCCTTACAATCACATGATAAGGAGTGCCGCGATGCAGACCGAACGTGTGACCTTCCTCACCAGCCCCGACCACAAGGCTGCGCTTGACGCCTATGCGAGCAAGACCGGGCAGTCGGTGGGAAATCTCGTCCGGGAGGCGACGGTTCGCTACATTGCCGAGCCGCGCGAGAATGCCGGTGACGAGGAAGCGCTCCGGCTGCTCGCGCAGGAGTTGAATGAAGCCGTGCCGCGCATCCAGGCTTCGCTTGAGCGCACCCAGGCGAAAATGTCTGCCCTGCATGATGAAATGGATGCGTTCTTTCTTGAAAAGGGCATTCGTTAATGGGCGCGCTGGGCGACGTCCTTTCGGGCATCAAGAAAGTCCTGCTGCTGGAGGAGTCGGTATCGCGGATCGAAAAGAATTTCGATGTGCTGACCGGCGATATCCGCAGGACTCGCGACTATGCCGAAAGCATCGATCGTCGCGTCACCCGGCTGGAGGGTTTCATCGAAGGAGCGACCGCAGCGGCCGGCCAGCAGGCCCGCCTCCCAAAGGAGTGATTGGATGAAACTCGGTCGCCTCAACCATATCGGCGTGGCTACACCCTCGATCGCTGACAGCATCGCGCTCTACCGCGACATCCTCGGCGCGACCAAAATCCACACGCCGTTTGATTTGCCCGCGCAAGGCGTGAAGGTGTGCTTTGTCGATACGCCGAACGGTCCGCAGATTGAACTGATCGAACCGCTGGGCGAGGCATCGCCCATTCACGGCTTCCTCGCCAAGAACCCGGCAGGTGGGCAGCACCATATTTGTTACGAGGTGCCCGATATCCACGCGGCCAAGGCGTGGTTTGAAGGCAAGGGTGCAAAGGTGCTGGGTGAACCGCGAATCGGCGCGCACGGCACGCTGATATTCTTCGTTCACCCAAAGGACATGGGCGGCGTGCTGACCGAGATTATGGAAACGCCGACGGGCGATCATTGACGTTAGCGTAAGCCTCTTGCCGTCTTCCTGAACTTGTTTCAGGGTCTATGTCTCCATTCGGGCGACGGGTTATGTCGCGCGGTGGATGCTGAAACCAGTTCAGCATGACGGGGTGGGAGAGTTGCAATGACCTATGAAATGATCCGCGCTGAGCGCGAAGGCGATGTGCTTGTCCTCACCCTCAACCGGCCCGAACGGCTGAACGCTGCGCCACCGGCGATGTTTGTGGAAATCGCCCATTCGCTCGACAATCTGGATGGCGCGCGCGCCGTGCTGATCACAGGCGAGGGCCGCGCCTTTTGTTCGGGGGCCGACCTTGCCGGGCGTGATTCGTCGCAGGCATCGCCCGCTGATCGCGCCAAGCAATCGCTGACCAACAGCTATAACCCCACGATGCTGAAAATCGCGAATGCCAGCGTGCCCATCGTCAGCGCGGTGAACGGGCCCGCAGCGGGCATCGGGTGCAGCCTGGCGCTCGCCGCTGATTTCTGCATCGCAGGGGAAAGCGGCTATTTTCTGCAAGCCTTCGTCAACATTGGGCTGGTGCCCGATGGCGGGGCGTCATGGATGCTCGCCCGGTTGGTGGGCAAGGCGCGCGCGACCGAGATGATGTTGCTCGGCGAACGCATCCATGGGCCAAAGGCGGCGGATTGGGGCCTGATCTATAAATGCGTGCCCGATGCCGTGCTGCGCGAAGAGGCGATGACGCTGGCGACGCGGCTGGCGGCTGGGCCAACGCTGGCGCTGGGGCTAATGCGGCAGGGCCTCGCAGCGGCACTTGAAAGCGATTACGCGACCGCCATGGCAGGCGAGGCGGATCGCCAATCGATTGCCGGGCAGACTGCCGATGCGGTGGAGGGAGCGGTGAGCTTCCTGCAAAAGCGCAAGGCGGTGTTCACGGGGAAGTAACCCAGGCACCGTTCGTGCTGAGCGAAGTCGAAGCACCCCGCGAGGCGCATGGTCCTCGACTTCGCTCAGGCCGAACGGATGGTTAGATAATTCCACTCAGCACAATTTCATTCTAGGGCGTTTGCCATGACCGACAAACCCGCAGCCGCTTCCCCATCCGGACCGACCCTCGCCGATTGGCAGGCGCTTGCCGCCAAGGAAGTAAAGGGCGCTGACCTGACCTGGCACACGCCAGAAGGTATCGCCGTCAAGCCGCTCTACACCGCAGACGATGTGCGGGATGATCCTGGCCTGCCCGGTTTTGCGCCTTTCACGCGCGGGGTGCGGGCCAGCATGTATGCGGGCCGCGCCTGGACGATCCGGCAGTATGCCGGTTTCTCCACTGCAGAGGCATCCAACGCCTTTTACCGCCGCAATCTGGCTGCCGGGCAAAAGGGCTTAAGCGTCGCCTTCGATCTGGCGACCCATCGGGGCTATGACAGCGATCATCCGCGCGTGACGGGCGATGTCGGCAAGGCAGGCGTCGCCATCGACACGATCGACGACATGAAAATCCTGTTTGACGGCATCCCGCTCGACAAAATGTCGGTCAGCATGACGATGAACGGCGCGGTGATCCCCATCCTCGCCTTTTTCATCGTCGCGGGCGAGGAACAGGGCGTGCCGCAGGCGCAGCTCGACGGAACCATCCAGAATGATATTCTGAAGGAGTTCATGGTCCGCAACACCTATATTTACCCGCCTGAGCCATCGATGCGGATCATCTCGGACATCATCGCCTATACATCGGCCAACATGCCGAAATTCAACAGCATTTCGATCAGCGGCTACCACATGCAGGAAGCCGGGGCGACGCAGTTGCAGGAACTGGCGTTCACGATTGCCGATGGTCGCGAATATGCCAAGGCGGCGATGGCGGCGGGCATGGATATCGATGCGTTTGCGGGGCGTTTGAGCTTTTTCTTCGCAATTGGCATGAACTTCTTCATGGAAGTCGCCAAGCTGCGCGCCGCGCGCACGCTCTGGTACCGCGTGATGACGGAGCTGGGCGCGAAAGACGAACGCTCAAAGATGCTGCGCACGCATTGCCAAACCAGCGGCGTCTCGCTGACCGAGCAGGATCCGTATAACAACGTCGTCCGCACAACCGTTGAGGCGCTGGCGGCGGCATTGGGCGGCACGCAATCGCTCCACACCAATGCGCTGGACGAGGCGATTGCGCTGCCCACCGATTTCTCGGCGCGGATCGCCCGGAATACGCAAATCGTGCTGCAGGAAGAAACTGGCATTACCAAGGTCGTCGATCCGCTCGGCGGCAGCTATTATGTTGAGGCGTTGACGAGCGAACTGGTCGACAAGGCGTGGGAAATTATCCAGCGCGTTGATGCCGAAGGCGGCATGGCGAGCGCGGTCGCGGCGGGCTGGCCCAAATCAATGATTGAGGAAGCCGCCGCCGCGCGCCAGGCCCGCGTTGACAAGGGCGAGGACGTGATCGTCGGCGTCAACAAATATCGGCTAGCTGAAGAAGACCCGATCGACATTCTGGATGTCGATAATGTCGCCGTGCGCGCCGGGCAGATTGCGCGGATCGAGCGGGTGAAGGTGGCGCGCGATGGGGCGAAATGCCAGGCAGCGCTGGCGGCGTTGACGGCGGGCGCGGCGGGGGGTGGGAACCTGCTGGCGCTGGCGGTTGAATGCGCCCGGCAGCGCGCGACGTTGGGCGAAATGTCTGCGGCGATGGAGGCGGTGTTTGGCCGCTACGGCGTGGAAGTGACCCCGATCACCGGGGTGTACGGCCCCGCGCATGAATTTGATGTCGGCTGGGCGCGCGCGATTGAAGGCGTTGGCTCGGTCAGCGCGCGGATGGGGCGCAAACCCCGGATGCTGGTGGTGAAAATGGGGCAGGACGGGCATGATCGCGGCGCGAACGTGGTCGCCAGCGCCTTTGCCGATCTGGGGTTTGAGGTGATCTCCAGCCCGTTATTTCAAACGCCAGCCGAGGCGGTCGAACTGGCGATTGCCAAGGATGTTGATGTTGTTGGCGCGTCGTCGCTGGCGGCGGGGCACAAGACGCTGATCCCCGAGCTGATCCAGTTGCTGCGGGATGCAGGGCGACCTGATATCAAAGTGGTCGCAGGCGGCGTGATTCCGGCGCAGGATTATGATTTTCTGCGCAGTGCGGGCGTGCAGGCGATTTTCGGGCCGGGCACTAATCTGGTCAATGCGGCGGCCGAAGTGCTGAAACTGCTGGGGCATAATCTGCCCCCGATCGAGGAGGCTACAGAATGAGTGAGCCGCCAGCCGAACCGGGTACGACCAAGGACGATCCGCTGTTGCTTGAATATGATTATTTCAAGCATCTCAGCACGATTGCGCTGGTGACGCTGGGCGTTGTGGTATCGTCAGTCCAGTCTGCCGCACGCGGTGGCAGTATCGTCACGTTGGTCGCCCTTACGCTGGTCGCCATGTCGGCGGTTCTGGGTTTTGGGGCGATGAACCATATCATCACGCACCGCAAAAATGGCAAACCACTGCGCTTTTTCTATAAGTACGAACGTGGTCTTGCTTCTGGCACCTTTGCCGCCGGCCTGGGTATTTTTATGAGTGAAATCGGAAAGGCCTTCAATTGATCCGCACCGACTGGACCCGCACCGAAATCGCCGCGCTGTTTGACCTGCCGTTCGACGAACTGATGTTCCGCGCGCAGACGGTACACCGCGCAAACCATGCGGCGGGCGAGGTGCAGCTTTGCACCTTGCTTTCGATCAAGACCGGTGGGTGTCCCGAGGATTGCGGCTATTGCTCGCAGTCCACATCTGCCGAAAGCGGGTTGAAGGCCGACAAGCTGATGGAGGTGGAGGCGGTGCTAACCGCTGCGGCTGAGGCAAAGGCGAGCGGGTCGCAGCGTTTCTGCATGGGGGCGGCCTGGCGCAACCCCAAGGACCGCGACATGGGCGCGGTGATCGCGATGGTCGAAGGCGTGAAGGCGATGGGGCTGGAGACCTGCATGACCCTGGGTATGCTGGAACCGCATCAGGCGCGGCAATTGGCGCATGCGGGGCTCGATTACTACAACCATAATATCGATACCTCGCCGGAAAATTACGGCAACGTCATCACCACGCGCACCTTTGCGGATCGGCTCGATACGCTGGAAAATGTCCGCGCGGCGGGCATCAACGTATGCTGCGGCGGTATCGTCGGGATGGGCGAGACACGCAGCGACCGGGTGGGCTTCGTCCATGCACTCGCCACGCTGCCGAAGCATCCCGAAAGCGTACCGGTGAATGCGCTGGTGCCAGTGAAGGGCACGGTGCTGGGCGACATGCTGGCGGATACGCCGCTGGCAAAGATCGACGATATCGAATTCGTCCGCACCGTTGCCGTCGCGCGGATTACGATGCCGCTGAGCATGGTGCGGTTGAGCGCGGGCCGCGAGAGCATGAGCGAGGCCACGCAGGCGCTATGCTTCATGGCGGGCGCGAACAGCATCTTCACCGGCGACAAGCTGCTGACGACCGGCAACCGCGGCGACAGCGCGGATGGGGCGATGTTCGAGCGGCTGGGCCTGCGACCTATGGTGGGCGAAGAGCCGATGCGGGCCAAGGCTTGCGCCACGACGGATTTGTAGTTACATTTATGGAGTGGATTTGGGACGAGCACAAAGCGGCGACCAATCTGGCGAAGCACGACGTGTTTTTTGAAGTGGCCGTTAGGGTTTTCGATGATCCGCAGCAGCTCACCGAACCTGATCCGCATCCGGATGGTGATCGCTGGCAGACGATCGGCATGGTGAATGCCGCGACGTTGTTCGTGGTCCATACGATCATGGAGGTCGATGGCACGGGACGTATTATCAGCGCGCGTAAGGCAACCAAGGCAGAACGGAGACGGTATGGACAGGCGCTACGTTAAGTCGGAGTTGACCGCTGAGATGCTCGCGCAACTCGATCGCCTGGCTGCCATGCCCGACGAAGATATCGATCTGTCCGACATGCCAGAGATCACCGACTGGTCGAACGCCGTGCGTGGCAAATTTTATCGCCCGATCAAGCAGCAGGTAACGCTGCGGCTGGACGCCGATGTGCTGCACTGGTTCAAGACGCATGCCGAAGGCTCGCGGGGCTATCAGACGAAGATCAACGCGGCGCTGCGCCGGTTTGTCGAGGAAGAGGCGAAGCGGGCGTGAGGGGTGGCGGGACTGTCTCAAACCCCGACTGTCACCCCGGACTTGATCCGGGGTCCCGCTTCTTCTTCGTCCGCCGCGAAGGCAGCGGGATGCCGGATCAAGTCCGGCATGACGGACAGGTAGCTTTCGGATGAAGGTTCGCATTCGCGTTGCCGCGATCATGTTTGCGATATTTTCCGCGTGCTATTGGGCTGGTATTCAAGCCTTCTGGATGGGGCTGTCAAATGCCTATTGCGAAGCCTATCGCATCCACCCCCCCTTAATTGTTAGCGGCATTGTGGGCAGCATGCCGATGGCAATTTACGCGGTCGCTTGCGTGTTTTTCTGCCATTGGCTTACACGCCGAGTAATCCGGCAATCTTTGGCCCAAGGTATCAAATGATGCTCAAAAAAATCCTCGTCGCCAATCGTGGTGAGATCGCCTGCCGCGTGTTCCGGACTGCCAAGCGGATGGGCCTCCAAACCGTCGCGGTTTACTCCGATGCTGACGCCCGCTCCCCTCATGTCCTGATGGCGGATGAAGCTGTGCGGATCGGGCCCGCGCCCGCCGCCGAGTCTTACCTCAAGGCCGAACTCATCCTCGCCGCTGCCAAGGCGACGGGCGCGGATTGCATCCATCCCGGCTATGGCTTCCTGTCCGAACGCGAGAGTTTCGCGCGGGCGTGCGCCGACGCCGGGATCGCCTTTGTTGGCCCACCGCCCGGCGCCATCGCCGCGATGGGCGACAAGATCGAATCGAAGAAGCTCGCCAAGGCGGCAGGCGTCAATGTCGTCCATGGTTTTCTGGGGGAGATCGCCGATACCGATGAGGCCGTGCGGATCGCCAGCGACATCGGCTATCCGGTGATGATGAAGGCGTCGGCGGGCGGTGGCGGCAAGGGGATGCGGCTCGCCT
>JBBSCC010000146.1:0-7598 GCA_038250735.1 Sphingomonadales bacterium
GTGCGCTCCGGCCATTTGAGGCGGCGGGGAAAACGGCGCTGTCGGTGTATATCGCCCAAACGCTGATCACGTTGTGGGTGCTGTTTCCGCCCTTCGGCTTTCATCTTTACGGCAAGCTGACCTGGGGACCGTTGATGTTGACGGCGCTGGCGATCAACCTAGCGCTGCTAGTGTTGGCGAACATCTATATGCGGTATCTGAACATCGGCCCTGTGGAATGGGCATGGCGGTCAATCATCGAGCGGCAGGCGCTGCCATGGCGAATGGGGGCCCGGCCAATCGCCCAGCCCGTGTTTCCCGTCGCCGTCTAGGCCGGTGGGGCATTGATCCGACGAACCACCCTTTACCCCACCCATTCTGCCCGCAATAAGGCCACATATTCGCTCGCGTGTGTCGGGCTGCAGTAATTGGGATTGGGGATGCACGGTGGTAAAATGCTTGGCGGTTGGGTTGTGGTTATCGGCGGCGGTCGTGCCGATGATGGGCGTGGTGCCGATGACAATGGGCACGGCAATGGCCGCTGAGCCCGCAACCGCCACCCCGCTGACGCTGAAGCGCGTCTTTGCTAGCCCCGACCTGTCAGGCCCGCAACCCCGCGCGCTGCGGCTGTCGCCGGACGGCACGCTGCTGACATCGCTGCGCGCGCGCGCTGATGAAAAGGATCGGTTCGATCTATGGGCGCTGGATACCAAAACCGGCCAGGAGCGCATGCTGGTCGATTCCAAAAAAATCGGATCGGGTGCCGAACTCTCCGAAGCCGAAAAGATGCAGCGAGAGCGGGCGCGCATTGGCGGATCGCGCGGGATTGTCGCCTATGATTGGGCACCGGACAGCAAATCAATTCTGGTGCCGCTGGATGGCGACCTGTTCCTCGCCACGCTGGACGGCAAGGTATCACGGCTGACCGACACCAAGGACGGTGAGCTGAACCCGGTGATCAGCCCGGCCGGCGGTTTCGTCAGCTTTGTGCGCGATCAGAATCTGTTTGTGCAACCGATCAGCGGCGGCACCTCCCGCGCGCTCACCACCACCGGCGTAGGCACGGTGCATTGGGGCGAAGCGGAATTCGTCGCGCAGGAAGAAATGGACCGTCGCACCGGCTATTGGTGGTCCCCCGGCGACAAGCTGATCGCGGTCGAACGCTTCGATGATGCACCCGTTGGCGTCGTGACGCGCACGGCGATTGGGGCGGAAGGCACGAAAGTGTTCGATCAACGCTATCCTGCCGCCGGCACCCCCAATTCATTGGTTGAACTATACGTGATGCGGCCCGATGGGTCGGCGCAGGTGAAGGTCGATCTGGGCAGTGATCCCGACATCTATCTCGCTCGCGTGGACTGGACGCCAGATGGCAAGACGTTGCTGGTGCAGCGCGAAAGCCGTGACCAGAAAACGCTCGATATGCTCAAGGTTGATCCGTCCACCGGCAAATCGACGGCGCTGTTCACCGAAAAGGCTGGCGCGCGCAGCTGGATAAACCTGAGCGACGATTATCACCTGATGGCCGATGGCAGCATGATTTGGCGTTCGGAACGCAGCGGCTTTGGCCATTTATATCATTATCGTGGCGGCAAATGGACGCAGCTGACCAGCGGTGACTGGGTCGTGACGCGACTGGTGGGCGTGGATGAGAAGAAGGGGCGGGTCTATTTCAGCGGCAACAAGGATGATGTGCTCGAACAACATCTTTACGCCGTCGATATCGCCAAGCCAAAGACCGTCACTTTGCTTACCGAACGCGGCTGGACCAATGGCGCGAGCATGGACGGTGCCGCCACCCGCTTCATCATCAGTCGCTCAAATCCGAACCAGCCGGCGCAAACCTATCTCGCTGACACGACGGGCACGCGGATCGCGTGGATCAACGAAAATGCGATCAAGGAGGGCCATCCCTATTACCCCTATCTCGCCAGCCATGAGCCGCGCAAATTCGGCACGCTGAAGGCTGACGACGGCACGACTCTCTATTGGGAAATGATCACGCCCAAAATGGAGCCGGGCAAGAAATATCCGGTGTTCTTCCAGCATTATGGCGGGCCGGGCACAGGCCAGCAGGTGACACGCGGGTGGAATGGTGCGCTGGCGCAGTTTCTGGTCGATCAGGGCTATATCTATTTTCAGATCGACAATCGCGGATCGTATAATCGCGGCAAGGCCTTTGAAGACCATATCTATCACGCGATGGGCACCGTTGAGGTAGCAGACCAGCTTGTTGGCGCAAAATTCTTGAAGGGGCAGCCATATGTCGATGCAGGCCGCATCGCCACCTATGGCTGGTCCTATGGCGGGTACATGACGATCAAGATGCTGGAGGCGGCACCGGGCGTGTTTGCAGCCGGTATTTCGGGCGCGCCGGTGACCAAGTGGGAGCTGTACGACACGCATTATACCGAACGCTATCTGGGCGATCCGCGCACCGATCCGCAAAGCTATGCCAGTTCCAACGCGCTGGCCGACGCGGCGAAAATCAGCGATCCATTGCTGCTGATTCACGGGATGTCCGACGACAATGTCGTGTTTGACAACTCAACGGCTTTTGCCGCGGCCATGCAGCGCGGTGCGCGACCGTTTGAGATGATGTTTTATCCCGGGCAAACGCACCGTGTGGGCGGGCCGGGCATCAGCGAACATCTGTGGGGAACAATTCTGGGGTTTCTTGATCGGCACATGCCAGCGAAGAAATGATCCGCATAGGACCAGTTGCTATGGGCGTGATTGACCGGCATCGACGTGCTCATTAGCCTCTCGCGTCGGCTGAAGTGCTCGGGGGAGCTGAATGACCATGGCAATTTTAGCACCCGTAACGGGCAAGGCGCGGATCGACGTTCTCGATATACTGCGCGGCGTCGCTATCCTCGGCATCTTCTTCATGAACATCCCGTACATGGCGCAAAACGGCTGGCTGCTCGAAAATGACATTCGTTCAATCGGATGGACCTTTGCGGACCGCACGACATGGGCAGCGGTTGAGATTATTGCTGAGGGCACGCAGCGCGGGCTGCTGGAAATGCTGTTTGCGGCCGGAATGATGGTCATCACTGCCAAGGCGATGCAGCCCGATGGCCCGATTGCGGTGGCGGACCTTTATTATCGCCGCAACTTGTGGCTGCTGGGCTTTGGTCTGTTCGATGTATTCGTGCTGTTGTGGGTAGGCGATATCCTGCACATCTATGCCATCGCCGCGCTTTTCCTGTTCCCTTTCCGCAAGCTGGCACCCGGTTGGCTGGTGTTGATCGGCATGAGTTTTGCGCTTGTCACTGCCGCGATGGGGGCTGGTGAATATGTCAGTCGTACCGAACTCGCTGCCAAGGTTGAACAGGCACAGGTAAAGCAGCAGGCTGCCTCACCGCTGACCGTTTCTGACCGGGCGGCGTTAAAGGAGTGGCAGGCCAAGATCGACCGGTTCAAGTTGGACGACACCGAAACAAAAGCCGCTGCCAAGGAGGATGCTGCCCGGAAGCCCGGCGCGAGTTACGCTAGCTACGCCAGCGCCATGATTTCAACTTGGCTCACGTTACAGGGCAAGGGTTTCACGCTTTTCGCGGTGATTGAGGCGTTTTTTGCGATGCTGATCGGCGTTGCATTGTGGAAATGGCGGATCACGCAGGGCGGGCGAAGCGCCGGGTTCTATCTCGCCATGATGGTCGTCAGCTACGGCATCGGCATCACCATCCGCACCATTGGCGTGGGTGAGATTATGACGTTTGCGCCAATACCCAAGACGATCTGGATTACCGAGGAGATCGGCCGGCTGGCGATGACGTTGGGGCATTTGGCGCTCGTCAACGTCTTGGTCAAAACGGCATTTGGTTCCGTGCTGCTTGCGCCGTTCAAGGCGGCGGGGCGGATGGCGTTTTCGCTGTATTTCATGCAGCAGATCATCGGGCTTTACATCCTGTTCGCGCCGTTCGGTCTTGGTCTGTACGGCAAGTTCGGCTGGGCAGAGCTCGCGGCGATTGCGGCTGCGGTGGTGGTCGCTCAGTTGGTGTTCGCTAACCTGTACATGCGCGTGTTCGTCGCGGGGCCGCTCGAATGGCTGTGGCGCAGCCTGGCGTATGTGCGGTGGCAACCGTTGCTGCGTCGTACCGCCAGCGGTGCCGATGCTGACGAGGGCGGTGCTGCAATCGCCTGACAGGCTGGACAATCGCGGCGTTAGGCGTATGCGACCGGCTTGATTGATAAGTGGAGCGTCCAATGGGTTATCGGATCGTCGTTGTCGGTGCGACAGGCAATGTCGGGCGCGAGATGCTCAATATTCTGGCCGAACGTGAATTCCCGCTCGCAGATGTCGCCGCGGTCGCATCTTCGCGCAGCCAGGGCCTGGAGATTGATTTCGGCGATAGCGGCCGCACGCTGAAGGTGCAGAGCCTGGAGCATTTCGACCCAACCGGCTGGGATATGGCGCTGTTCGCGATTGGCTCGGCAGGATCACGCCTGCACGCGCCGCGCTTTGCCGCCGCTGGATGCACCGTGATCGACAACGCGTCGGAATTCCGGATGGACCCCGATGTGCCGCTGATCGTGCCAGAGGTGAACCCGCAGGATATCGACGGGTACCGGCGCAAGAACATCATCGCCAATCCCAATTGCTCCACCGCGCAGATGGTCGTCGCGCTGAAGCCGCTGCATGATTACGCGACGATCAAGCGCGTCGTCGTCTCCACCTATCAATCGGTGTCGGGCGCGGGCAAGGCGGGGATGGACGAGCTGTTTGAGCAGAGCCGCAACATCTTTGTCGGCGACAGCGCCGAGGCGCATAAATTCACCAAGCAGATCGCTTTCAACGTGATCCCCCATATCGACAGCTTCCTGGATGATGGCTTCACCAAGGAAGAATGGAAGATGGTGGTAGAAACCAAGAAGATCCTTGATCCCAAGATCAAGGTGGTGGCGACGTGCGTGCGCGTGCCGGTGTTCGTGGGCCATAGCGAAGCGATCACGATCGAGTTCGAAAAAGAGATTTCAGCGAAAAAAGCTCAATCGATCCTGCGCGAGGCCCCCGGCGTGATGCTGGTCGATAAGCGCGAGGATGGCGGCTATGTCACGCCGGTCGAGTGCGTGGGCGACTACGCAACCTTTGTCAGCCGGGTGCGGGAAGACCCCACAGTTGATAACGGGCTGGTACTGTGGTGCGTCAGCGACAATCTGCGCAAAGGCGCGGCGCTGAACGCGGTGCAGATCGCAGAACTGCTCGGGCGGCGGCATCTGAAGAAGGCGGCCTGAGCGGGTGATAGCATGATGCTATCATTTTCGTGATGAAACTGGTTCTCATCCGCAATCTGGCTGACGAAACTGTCGCTGCTTACAAACAAGCAGCGCGTGACCACGGACGGTCGCTGGAAGCCGAGCTTCGGGATACGATAGAGCGCGCGCGGCCAAAGCAGCGGTTGTCCGTCGAAGCGCTTCAGGCGCTTGTCTCGCGCCTTCATGCGATGACGCCCGCCGAGGCAATCGCCGTCGACAACACAACCCTTATCCGCGAGGATCGCGACGCGCTATCCGGCGGCTGCCAGTGCGGCGCGGTGCGCTACACCCATAAGGGCGCGCTTCCGGCGGCCTATGCCTGCCATTGCGGCGAGTGCAAGAAGCAGACCGCAAGCGCATTTTCATTGTCCGTTCCGATAGACACCGCCAACCTGCGCTGGACGGGCGATCCGGCCATGTTCGAAGCCACCGCGTTCAGCGGCGCACGCAAGCTGTGCTATTTCTGCGCGTCGTGCGGCACGCGGCTGTGGCACCGGGGGAGTGAAGACAGCGCGGGCGCGACGTTGAAGGTCGGCACGCTTGATGATCCGGCGGGCATTGAGCCGATGGGGCATTTATGGGTGTCTAAAATGCAGCCCGGCATCTCGATTGCCGCTGATGTCCCCGCATTTGCAACACAGCCCGCCGATGTGGTGGCATGGCGCACAGGATTAACCAAACGATGAGCGATTGGCCAATCCAGCAATTCCACGCCCCAGATGGTGCGGCGCTTGTGTGGCGCGAAATGGGCGGGGGACGGGCGGTCGTCCTGCTCCACGGCTTTTTCTCGGATGCCCAGACCAACTGGATAAAATACGGCCATGCCGCTGCCATCGCCGACAAGGGCTTTCGCGTCATCATGCCCGATCTGCGCGCGCATGGGGACAGCGCCAAGCCGCACGATGCAGCCGCTTATCCACCCGATGTGCTGGCGTATGACGCGCTGGCGCTGATCGCGCATCTGGGGCTGACCGATTATGATCTTGGTGGCTATTCACTGGGCGGGCGCACGACCGCGCGGATGCTGGCGCTGGGCGCAATGCCGCGCCGGGTGGTGATATCCGGCATGGGCTATGAAGGGCTGACATCAACGGGCAAACGCGGCGATTTTTTCCGCAACATCCTGACCAATCCCGGCAGTTTCGAACGCGGCACCCCCGAATGGCTGGCCGAGGCTTTCTTGAAAACCAGCGGTGGGGATGCGAAGGCGCTGGTCCATATTCTCGATACGTTCGTCAACATGACCGACGCCGATCTCGCCCGGATCAGCCAGCCGGTGCTGGTGCTGTGCGGCGCGGATGATTTCGATAATGGATCGGCAGCGACGTTGGCGCAGGCGCTGCCCGGTGCGACCCATGTCACCGTGCCAGGCAATCACATGAGCGCAGTGGTGAAGCCAGAGCTTGGCGCGGCGATCGCCGAATTTCTGGCGGCTTGACGGCACCGCTGCGGCCTGCGCACTTGCGTGCCATCACTGCTCTTGATCAAGGAAAGCCCATGATCCGCACCGGAATTTCTGCGCTGGCGCTTGCCGCCGCGCTGTTTGCTACGCCCGTTTTCGCCAACCCCGCTGATCCTGCCGCGCCTACCTCGGCAGACGCTGACAAGTTCATCGCCGATGCCGAGGCGCAACTCGCCGAATTTTCGCTTGATGCGAATCGCACGCAATGGGTGAACTCCACCTATATCACCGATGATACCGACGCTCTGGCCGCAAAAAGCAGCGCGCAGGGCACCGAGCTCGCTGTCAAGCTCGCGCTTGATGCGGCGAAATATCAAAAGATCGCCGGGCTATCCCCCGATACGGTGCGCAAGCTTGACCTGCTGCGCGGCGGCATCTCGCTGCCTGCCCCCACCACGCCGGGTGCGGCAACCGAACTGGCGACCATCGTGACGCGAATGTCGTCGCAATATGGCAAGGGCAAGGGCACGCTGGACGACAAGCCGATCAACGGCAGCGATATCGAAGCGGCGATGGGCAGTGAGCGCGATCCGGCCAAGCTGAAGGAAATGTGGGTCAGCTGGCACGACAATGTCGGTGCGCAAATGCATGATGATTATTCCCGCGGCGTCGACATCGCGAACAAGGGCGCGGTTGAGCTGGGCTATGCCGATGTCGGCGCAATGTGGCGCTCGGGCTATGACATGAGCCCAACCGAATTCGCCGCACTGACGGACAAGCTGTGGCGCGAAGTGGAACCGCTCTACCGCGCGCTGCACGCCTATACCCGCGCCAAACTGAACGAGAAATATGGCGATGCGGTGCAGCCCAAAACCGGCCCGATCCGTTCAGATCTGCTCGGCAATATGTGGGCACAGGAATGGGGCAATATCTATGACTTGGTCGCGCCCAA
>JBBSCC010000147.1:0-7580 GCA_038250735.1 Sphingomonadales bacterium
CCGGCATAGGGGCGCTGCGCCGCGTTGATCTCATCAACGCTCATCCCCGCAAAATAGTTATACCGCGCGTTGAAGGCGCGGACATGTTCCAGGCAGAACCAACGGTACGGGGCGGGCTGATCGCGAAAGCTGGCACCTTCGGGATGCGGCGCACGGAATTCACCCGGCGCGTCGCAGCCGGGCTCCATACACGCTGTTCCGCTTCCCTCAACGCGGCCATGAAAGCGCGGCTTGGGGCGATCCTTCTTTTCACCTTCTTGCGTCACACGGCTCCCCACAACCCGAAAACCGTCTATATAGGGCGCATGAGACACTCTGCCACCGGCTCCGTCGCCAGCGAAATCGCCCGCCGTCTTGCCGGCGCGCTTGAACCCACCCTGCTGGAGGTGATCAACGATAGCGCCCAGCATTCCGGCCATATGGGCGATGACGGATCGGGCGAATCGCACTTCACTGTTATTATCGAAAGCGCCGCCTTTGTCGGCCAATCCCGCGTCGGGCAGCAGCGACTGGTGAACCAGGCGCTGGGCGATTTGATGGATGGCACCGTGCACGCGCTCGCGATCAAGGCACGCGCCCCGCAAGACGCATGACCGCACGCCTGCCCCGGCCAGCGGCGCGGCTGCTGCTGCTCGATCCCGATGATCGGCTGCTGATGTTCCGCTTTGCCGCTGATGATCGACCGCCCTTTTGGGCCACGGCGGGTGGTGGGTGTGATCCGGGCGAAAGTTATGAAGCAGCGGCCCGGCGCGAGTTGATGGAGGAAACCGGTTTTGATCTGGATCCCGGCCCGCAAGTCGCGCGGCGCGAGGTGGAGTTCATCACGCTGGAGGGTGATGCGGTGTTTGCCGATGAACGCTATTTCCTGATCCGTACCACCACCACCGAGATTGCAACCCACGGCCATACCGAGCTGGAACGGCGCGTGATGGCGGGCTGGCGCTGGTTCACCCGCGCCGAACTGGCCGATTGGCCCGAAACGATCTTTCCCGAAGATGTTGTAGCGCTGCTGGATTCATTGCTCCAGGCCGCATCGTGACGGCACCGAAGGACACATAATGACAACCGCTTTTCCGCAGCAGCGTATCACCCTGTCAACCGGTGTTGAACTCGACGTGGCGGTGGCCGGTGATCCAGCTAATCCGCCCATCATTCTGCTGCACGGTTTCCCCGAATCGCATCGCACTTGGCGGCACCAGATACCCGAACTCGCCAAAACGCATTTCGTGATTGCCCCTGATCAGCGCGGCTTTGCCCGATCATCCAAACCGGCGGCAGTCAGTGATTATGCGCCCGCCATGTTGCTTGCTGATCTGCTCGCGCTGGCAGATCATTTCGGCATCGATCGTTTCACGCTGGTGGGGCATGATTGGGGCGGGGCGGTGGCATGGATGGCCGCGCTAAACCGGCCCGACCGGGTTGAACGGCTGATCATCATCAACGCGCCGCACCCGTTGATCTTTCAGCGCACGATGTTTGACGATCCCGATCAGCGGGCCGCGAGCCAATATATCCGCGCGTTCCGCAACCCCGATCTGGAAACGCATATCGCTGAAATTGGCGTGGAGGCCTATTTCGCCAAAACCTTTGTCGGCCATGCCGATCAGGCCAAACTGGCGGTGGAACGCCCCTTCTACCTTGATCAATGGGCACAGCCGGGCGCGTTGACCGGCATGTACAACTGGTACCGCGCCAGCCCCATCATCGTCCCCGCGATGGACGAAGAACCACCCCGCCCCGCCTTTCTCGACAAGCCCTTTGCCCCGCTGGGCATGCCGGCGTTGATCATCTGGGGCATGGCCGACACCGCTTTGAAGCCCAGCCAGTTGGTGGGGCTGGCGGAGCTGGTGCCGCAAATGACCTTGGTGAAGGTGGATGCGGGGCATTTTGTGCCCTGGGAAGCACCTGATGCCGTCAATACCGCAATGCGGGCCTGGTTGTAGCAAGCAGCGGCATCGACGGAGCAACGCATGACAATTTGGTGATCGCACCCCCAACTTGCGACCTGCCATGCGCCATGCAATACGCGCTCCCCGCCTTTCCGGCGCTAAGCCAAAAGGGATTTCACGTGACGCCGGCGACCGCGCTTGGACTCGATTTTGGCACGACCAACACCGTTGTCGCGCTGAGCGATGGCAGCGGTGGTTCACGCTTAATCGAGTTTGCCGGGGAAGAATCGACTGGAGCGGTGTTTCGATCAGCCCTGTGCTTCTGGGAGGAAGAGCGCGGCTGGAACGGGGTGGCGCATGAAGCCGGACCCTGGGCCATTGCGGAATATCTTCAATCGCCGCTCGACAGCCGGTTTGTTCAATCGTTCAAAAGCGTGGCTGCCAGCACGCTGTTTGAGCGCGCGCAGATTTTTGGCCGCAATTTCCGGTTTGAGGATTTTGGCCGGTTATTCCTACAAAAACTGGTCGCGCATGCGGGCGGCGCGCTCGATTCCCGCCCGCGCCGGGTGGTGGTTGGACGACCTGTTGAATATGTTGGCGCCCGTCCCGATCCCGCCTTGGCGCGGCAGCGGTATAATCTGATGCTCGAGGGTTTCGGGGTCGACCTTCACTATGTGTACGAGCCATTGGGTGCGGCGTTCAGCTATGCATCGCGGCTTGCAGAACCAGCGACGTTGCTGGTTGCCGATTTTGGCGGGGGCACCACCGATTTCTCCGTCGTCCGTGTTGCAGCACCGGGTGCGGAGCGGCGCTGTGTTCCGCTTTCTTCGTCGGGGGTGGGGATTGCTGGCGACCGCTTTGATCGGCGTATTATCGATCGGCTGGTGTTGCCGTTGCTAGGCAAGGGCAGCAGTTACCGGTCGTTCGGTAAGGAGCTGGAGATACCAGGCGGGTATTTTGCGGATTTTGCCGATTGGTCGCGGCTGGCGCTGATGCGCAACCGGCGCACGCTGGATGAACTGCGCAAGCTGCACCGTAATGCGCTAGATCCTGCGCCAATCGGCCGGATGATCGCGCTGATCGAGCATGAACAGGGGTTTCCGCTGTACGACGCGGTGGGCAAGCTGAAACGCGCGCTTTCGGCGGCTGATCACGCTGAGCTCAACTTTGCCGGTGGCGGCGTCGAGATTTCGGCCCGCGTCACCCGTGAGGATTTTGAGGGCTGGATCGCTGACGATCTGGCGTTGATCGAGGCGGCAATGGACGTCGCGCTGGCGCGTGCGGACATCACCGCCGATCAGGTGGACCGCGTGTTCCTGACCGGTGGATCATCGCTGATCCCGGTGATCCGGGCGATGTTCGACAAGCGCTTTGGTGCTGACCGGATCGCGACCGGCGGCGAACTCACGTCAATCGCGCATGGGCTGGCGTTGATCGGCGATGAGCCAAGCCTCGCCGAATGGACTGCTTGATAATCGTCGACGCCCGGGCTGCGCTAGCTCACTTGCTTGCCGGAACCAGCGGCAACCACACCGCGCTGGCAGCCGTCCCCCCGCGTTCCAGCGTGACCGTGGCCTTCTGAAAATCCGCCTTAGTGGCGAGGAAGATGTTCGGGACAAACTTCTGCGGATTGCGATCATAGAGCGGAAACAGGCTCGACTGAACCTGCACCATCACCCGGTGCCCCGGCTGAAACACATGGTTCACGGCCGGCAGGCGAAAGCGATAACGCTGCGTTTTGCCTGCCGGAATTGCGCTCGGCTTTTCGAAGCTGTCGCGATATCTGCCCCGGAAAATGTCGAGGCTGACGGCGAGCTGATAACCGCCCATTTTTGCGTCGCCCGGCACTTCATCGGGGTAAACATCGATCAGCTTGACCACAAAATCACCGTCAGTGCCGGTCGTTTTGGCATAAATATCGGCAATCGGCGCACCTGACAGGCGCATCGGCGCTGTCAGCGCGTCGGTGATATAGGTTTCAACGTCGGGACGACCATCGGCATGGCGTTGATCGCTGACCAGCCAGTCATTCCAGCGTCCGTCCCCAAAATTCACCGGGCGCGGCAGATGCGGCACGGGCTTATCGGGATCGGCAACATAGCTGTCACCGCCCGGTGCACCCTTAATAAAGCCCAGCTGCCCGCCGGCCTGAAGGTAGATCGGTGTTAACGGCGCGGCACATCCCTGTTCACAGGCAAGCGGCCAGTTGGCGAAATGCTCCCACTTATTGTCGCCGGTGTTATAGATCGTGGCCGCCGCCAGCTTGGCGGGCGGGCCGTCTTTCAGATATTGGTCGAACAGCGGCAGCACCATGTCGTCGCGGAATTGGGCCGCGGTATCGCCACTCCATTTCAGCGGCCCCAACTCGCGCCCCTCGCGATTGACCTGGCTGTGCCGCCAGGGCCCCATGACGAGAAAATTGTTGCCCAGCTTGCCCTTGGCCTTCAGCGCCTCCCAAGCGGTGATGGCGCCGTAAATATCCTCCTGGTCCCACAGCCCCTGCTCCCATAAGGTCGGCACGTTGGAGGGGTTGGCCGCAAGCAGCTTGTCGAGCGCCTGGCCCTGCCAAAAGCTGTCATAGGCGGTGTGCGCCACCATCTTTTGCCATGCCGGCAGCTGATCAAAACCCGATCGTTTGGCCCATTCATTGGCGCCGCCGAGTCGACGAAACTCCTCATAATTATCGTAAATGCCCGTTGCGGGTTCCTTGCCGTCGCCTTTGTAACCGGTCTGCGATCCTACCCAGCCGATATTGGCAAGCCGGAACGCGCCGTAATGGAACCAATCATCGCCCATCCAGCCGTCGATCATCGGGCTTTCGGGCGCGGCAACCTTTAGCGCGGGGTGTGGGGCGAGCAGCGCCATCACCACCGTAAAGCCTTCATAGGATGATCCGATCATCCCGACGCGACCGTTTGATTCGGGCAGATTGGCCTTGTTTACCAGCCAGTCGATCGTGTCATAGGCATCGGTAACATGGTCAGTGGCGGTGGGGTTCAGCGGCCCGCGCACCGGGCGGGTAACGATGTAATCACCCTCCGACCCGTATTTGCCGCGCACATCCTGATAGACGCGGATGTAACCCGCCTTCACAAATGCTTCGTCGGCCAAAGGCAACGTCGACAGGATCGACGGGCTGTCCATCCGCTTTGCCCGCGCCTTGGCATTATAGGGCGTGCGCGTCAGCACGATCGGTGCGTTGGTCAGCCCCTTGGGGAACACGATGACGGTGTACAGCTTGGTGCCGTCACGCATCGGCATCATCACCTCGCGCTTCACATAATCGCGCGCGTCGATTGGGACGGCAAAGTCTGCGGGAATGTCGCTGGGCGGGAATGTAGCCTGTTGCGCCGCGATGGGCGAGGCAAGGAGCGCAGCGGAGGCGATCAACAGAAATTTGGGCTTCATGGTGCAGGCTCCAGCGATTGGAATATGTTTTGATAGACAGCAACATGGCAGCGGACGCCAACAAAGATTTTACAGATGACAGGGCTAAGACAGATCATCGGACCAAGGCTGCACAACGCCCATCGCCGCCCAACACGCTGGCGCACAGTCCCCGCGATCACCTTGTCAGCATTCGCTGGGCAAAATCAGTGGCCGATTTGTAATCGGCCTTGCCATTGGGCGCGCGCAGATTGACATCGCCAGCCACGATCCGTTTGGGCGCCTTATAGGCGGCGAGGTGTTGGCGGACATGGGCGATCATGCCCGCTTCGTCGAACGCCGCGCCGGGATGCAGGGCAACAACCGCGTTGACGGATTGGCCCCATTTCGGATCGGGCAGCCCAATCACCAGCGCATCCATCACGCCGGGATGCGTTTTCAGCGCTTCCTCCACTTCTTCGGGGAAAACCTTTTCACCGGCGGTGTTGATGCAGGCACTGCCCCGGCCAAGCAATGTCATCGATCCGTCCGCCTCAACGATGCACCAGTCGCCGGGGATCGAATAACGCACGCCCGCAATTGTTCGAAAGGTGCGCGCGGTTTTTTCGGCATCATTGTAATAACCCACCGGCACCGGCGGCCCGACCGCAACCAAGCCCTTTACACCCGATCCCGGCACGACGGGCTGATCATGTTCATCAAACACACGCGTCCGTTCGGTGACCATGAATTTGGCGGTGGGTGTTTCCCCCGCCGCGGTCATCAGCGATGTGCCCAGCCCCATTGCCTCGGATGAGGAAAACGCATCGGCCAGGACAGCCTGCGGCATATGGCGCAGCAGGGCGCGCTTTACCTCCACGCTCCACATGACCCCTGATGAAAGGATGCGCGCGATACTGCCCACATTCCAACGCCCTGACTCACGATCCAGCGCTTCTGCGATCGGGCGGGCAAAGGGATCACCCACAATCGCCAGCGATTGCGGCCGCCACCGGTCAACCGTGTCGAGCAGTTCAACAGCATCATATTGTGGCTTTTCAAGCGTGATCACGGTGCCCCCAGCCAGCATCGCCGCAATTGCAGAAATAAGCCCGGTCGCATGCATCAACGGCGGGGCGATCAGCGAGGCTGGCCCGGGCCCGGTCTGCCGCATGGATACCAGCATTTCCTCCATTGTTAATGGCGTGGGGCCAAGCACCGATGCGGCCATGATCGACATCATCTTCAGGTCATGCTGCGTCCACATCACGCCCTTGGGCATGCCGGTGGTGCCGCCGGTATAGATGAACATCATGTCGCTGCCGCTGCGCTTGATCCCCAGCGGCGTACCATCGCCGTGCGCGCACAGCGCTTCAAAACTCTCTGCCCAGTCCGTCCCCTCGCCGATTTCGATGAAGGTCTTTACCTTGGTCAGCCGCGGACGAATGGCGTCGACTTGCGCGCGAAATTCCTGGCCAAACACCACTGTTTGCGCGTCGGCATTGTCGAAAATATAATAAACCTCATCCGCTGTGTAGCGATAATTGACATTGGCATGGACAAATCGGCCCTTGAAGCAGGCGGCGAGCAACTCGCAATATTCGGACCGGTTGGTCATATAAAAGGCAATCTTGTCGCCCGGCACCGCCCCGCGCGCGGCTAATGCGCGTGCCAACCGGTTTGATCGCGCCGATGCCTCCCCCCACGATATCAGCTGGTCGCCGTGGATATAGGCCGGCGTTTGCGGCGGGATGACGGTCGCGACCCCATCAAGAATGTCGCCATAATTCCATTCGGTCATCTACCCACCCCTGCTCCACCTGACTCGCCACGCTCAACAATGGCTGGCTTTTGTTGGGGTGCAGGAGAGAACGTCCGACATGGGCGGTCAAGGCGATTTCGCCGAATCCGTCAGGCGCAGCGCCCTTACTATAGCCATGGCAGCGCGACGGCCAAGCACGCCACCGGTTTCTGATCGGGCTGTTCTTGGTGTTGCCGATCCCTCCGGCAGCATGCAAAGGCGCTGCTATGGAAACAGCGCACGACACGCGCGCACTAATATAACTTTCAAGGTGGAAGTTTAGTAACTAAATTACGCTATAAGGGTTGACAGGCAAATTTTACATCCCTAGCAGCCCGGCTCGCACAAACTGATTATAGTCTATATGGCGCCCGTCGGCGCATGTGAAACGCAAGGACACGTCATGAACGAGAAATCCGGAGCCGATATCCTGATCGAGGCGCTGTGCGATCTCGGCGTGGAGGTCGTGTTCGGCTATCCCGGCGGCGCCGTGCTGCCAATCTATGACGCGCTGTTCAGGCACA
>JBBSCC010000148.1:0-7524 GCA_038250735.1 Sphingomonadales bacterium
CCAATGAAGCGGTTCCTGCCCTCAGCCGCGATTGCGCTGGTGATTGCGGCACCGCTGGCCGCGCAAACCACGCTGAATGTGCGCGACGCCGATATCCGGGCGTTCATTGCCGATGCCGCCAAGGTGACTGGCCGCACCTTCATTATCGACAGCCGGGTGCAGGGCAAGGTGACCGTGGTCACTGATCGCGCGCTAAGTCGTTCGGAATATTTCGAAATTTTCCTGTCCACCCTGCGCAGCAACGGGCTGATTGCGGTGCCAACATCGGGCGGCGCATTCCGGGTGCAGCCGGTCGACAACGCGTCGTCGCAGCCCAGCAGGGTGGGCGGATCAGCCACTTCGTCGCGCAACAGCTTTGTGACGGAAATCATCCGGCTGCGTGCGATTGACGCGGCATCGGCGGTTGAAACGGTGCGTCCGCTGGTGAGCGCGCAGGGCTCTGTTACCGCAAATCGGGCCGGTAATTCGCTCGTTTTGGTCGATTTTGGCGACAATGTGCGACGAATTCGCGAAATTGTGCGCCGAATTGACGCAGATGGATCGTCAACGCGCGTTATTGCGCTGAAAAATGCCAGTGCGCGCGAAATTGCGACGGCGTTGCAGGCGCTGGTGCCCGCAGCGACGCAAGGTGGCCCGGCCGTGTCGGTCGTTCCCGTCGCCAGCGCCAATTCGGTCGCGATTCGCGGCGATGGCCCAACCGTCGCCCGCCTAGCCGAAGTGGCCGCCGAACTTGATCGCCGCGCTTCGCTGGGCACCGAAATAAAGGTGCTGTTCCTACAAAATGCCGATGCCGCGCAATTGCTGCCGGTGCTGCAGCAGCTCGTGGGCCAGCAACCCAGCGAATTGCCGCAACAAACCCAGCTTTCGCAATCCAGCCTGAGCACCAACGGCAACGGCGGCGGCAACCAGCGCAACGTGCAGCCACAACAGCAACAGCAGCAATCGCAAGGCGGGGGTGGCCCCAACCAGCAGGCTGCCATTGTCGCTGATGGCGGGCGCACGGCGGCTGTCGTCACGCGTTTTGCCGGGGCCAATGCCATCGTCATCGCCGCCCCGTCAGAGGTGCAGCGCCAGCTTGCCGAAGTGGTTCGCCAGCTTGATACGCGGCGTGAACAGGTGCTGGTCGAGGCGATTGTGGCCGAGGTATCCGATGCCACGGCAAATCAGCTGGGCGTGCAGTTGCTGCTGGGTAGTCTGGGCGGCAGCAATATTCCGTTTGGCACAACCACCTTTTCCAATACCGCGCCGAATTTGCTGACGCTGGCCGGTGCCATCGGTGCGCGCCGGTTGAACACGACCACCACGACGGTGACCGGCCAGTCAACCGTAACGGGTACCAACAGCGCGATCAGTGATTCGCTGGCGCAATCGGCGATTGGTTCAATCCTGGGGGCGTCGGGCGGCTTTGGCGGGTTTGCCGCCAATGTTGGCCGCGACGGCATTTTTGGCGCGATTATCAACGCGGTAAAATCAGACACCACGTCCAACCTGCTGCAATCACCGCATATCGTGGTGCTGGATAACACGCCGGCGCGGATCCTGGTGGGGCAAGAAATTCCGATCACCACGGGCCAAGCGCTCAGCCAGAATTTCGACAATGCTTTTCGCACCGTGCAGCGCGAAAATGTGGGGATTGAGCTGGAGGTTCGCCCGCAAGTGAATAGCAGCGGTGCGATCAAGCTGTTCCTGCGCCAGCAGGTCAGCTCAATCGCCGGACCGGTCTCGCAGGATAATAGCGACCTGATCCTGAACAAGCGCGAGATTGAAACGACGCTGACGGTGGATGACGGCCAGATCGCGGTGATCGGCGGTTTGCTGGACGATAATGAGCGGCGGACCATCCAGAAAGTCCCGCTGTTGGGGGATATCCCCGGGCTGGGGGCGCTGTTCCGATCAAAGGCGAAGAGCCGGACCAAAACGAACCTGATCGTCTTCATCCGCCCAACGATTTTGCGCACGCCCGAGGATAGCCGCAAGGTTGCCGAACAGCGTTATGGCTATTTGCGCGTTCAACAGGGGCTGCAGGATCCCAGCCGCGAGCCGACAATTGACCAACTCGTGCGCGACTATCTGGGCGCCGAACCCCCGCTGCCGCCGGCACCGGGTCCGGGCAGCATTGAAGATCCGCGGATTGGCGTGCCGGTGATGCGCCAATCGAGCACCAGTGTTCGGCTGGATGGAGCGCCCAAATGACCGACCGAAATGCGCCCGGTGACGCCTTGGTAGAAAACTCCCTTATCGCCCCAATTATTTCGTTGCCCGATGCAACGGCGTTGCCGGGTGCGATGATCGGCATTCCTTACGGCTTTGCTCGTAAATTCGGCGTGGTGCTCGATTCGGTTGAACCGGGGCATTTCGCGGTGGCCATGCGCGAGGGCAGCGACCCTAAGGTACTGCTTGAACTGCGCCGATACCTTGCCCGCCCGTTTGACATCAGCTTCACCAGTGCCGAGGATTTCGACCGGCTGCTGTCTGATCGGTATGCGATGGACGGGCAGGCCGCCGCTGTCGCCGCCGGGTCGCTGGGGCTGGGCGATGAGCTCGACATGCTGGCGGGCAATCTGCCGACGGCGGAGGATTTGCTCGACACGGCCGATGATGCGCCCGCGATTCGCCTGATCAACGGCATTATCGCCGATGCCGCACGCAACGGCGTGTCTGATATTCACATCGAACCCTATGAAACTGGGCTGGTGGTGCGGATGCGGATTGACGGCGTGCTGCGTGAAACATTGCGCATGCCGCCGCATGTCGCCCCTGTGGTGGTCAGCCGCGTGAAGGTGATGGCGCGGCTGGATATCGCCGAACGCCGGGTGCCGCAGGATGGCCGGATGGGGCTGTCGCTGGGCGGAAAACTGCTCGACGTGCGCGTCTCCACGCTGCCCAGCCGGGCGGGCGAGCGGGTGGTGCTGCGTATCCTTGATAAGGATAATGCCGGGATTGATCTGGACGTGCTGGGCATGGCTCCGGCGGTTAACACCGTGCTGCGCGCCGCAATCAGCGAGCCGAACGGCATTGTGCTCGTCACCGGGCCGACGGGCTCGGGCAAAACGACCACGCTCTACGCCGCATTGCGCCTGCTCAACGATGGCAGCAGCAACATTCTCACGGTCGAAGACCCGATTGAATATGCGATGGACGGCGTGGGGCAGACGCAGGTGAACCCCAAGGTGGGGCTTACCTTTGCCGCAGGCCTGCGTGCGATTTTGCGGCAAGACCCGGATGTGGTGATGGTCGGCGAAATTCGCGACCGCGAAACCGCCGAGATTGCGGTGCAGGCATCGCTGACCGGGCATCTGGTGCTTTCCACCGTCCACACCAACGACGCGGTTGGGGCGATTACGCGGATGCGCGACATGAAAATCGAGCCGTTCCTGCTCGCCTCCACCCTGCGCGCTGTCATCGCCCAGCGGCTGGTGCGGCGGCTGTGCCCCAGTTGCCGCAAGCCGGTGCAGGCGCAGGGCTCTGTCTCGTCGCTGCTGGGGTTTGACGCCGGTGCCATCGTGTATGAGGCGGTGGGCTGCGATGACTGTTCGGGCAGCGGGTTCAAGGGCCGGATTGGCGTGTTTGAGGCAATCCGCATCGACGACACGATCCGCCGCCTGATCAACGATGGCGGCGACGAATCGATCATCGCGCGCCATGCTTTCCTGCACGCCCCCAATCTGGGTGCAGCGGCACGCCAATTGGTGCGCGACGGGCTGACCACGCCGGAAGAAGCAGTGCGTATTTCCCGCAGCGAAATGGTCGATGCCTGATTTCGACTATCTCGTCATCGATACAGCGGGCCGCGAAAAGCGCGGCGCGATAGCGGCTGAATCGATTGATCATGCGCGATCGGCGCTGGACGCGCGCAAGCTGTATGTCGTGCGGATTGATCCCGGTTCAGCCGCCACCAAGCCCCCCAAGGCCAAGCCGCTGCTGGAGCAGCTTCGCGGACGGCGCATGTCGGGAAAGCACCTGACCTTGTTCACGCGCCAGCTTGCCACGCTGAACCGCGTCAGCCCGTTAGAGGAATCACTGCGCACCATCGTGCGCCAGACCGAGCAGCAACAGGTGCGCGACATCGTTAGCGCGGTACATTCGGGCGTCGTGGAGGGCCGGCGGCTGGCCGAATCGATGGCGCGCGAACCGAAAAGCTTTCCAGCGCTGTATTGCGCTATGGTGTCCGCTGGTGAAAATTCAGGATCGCTGCCGACAATCCTTGATCGGCTCGCGGTGCTGTTGGAACGCCAGGCTGAAATTCGCGGCAAGATGATCACGACGATGGCCTATCCTGCGGTGCTCGCGGTGGTGGCGATGGCCGTGGTGACGGCGCTGATGATCTTTGTGGTACCGCAAGTCGTTGAGCAATTCGACACGGTGGGGCAGCAATTGCCGCTGCTGACGCGGATCGTGATCTGGATTTCGGCCTTCCTCGTCAATTGGTGGTGGGCGCTTATTTTGGGCGCGGTGCTGTTGGCGGGCGGGTTTTTTCAGGCGTTGCGCGAACCACCGATCCGGTTGGCGTTTGACGGCTGGCTGCTGCGCGTGCCGCTGATCGGGCGGTTGCTGCGCGACCTGCACGCCGCGCGAATGGCGCGCACGCTATCGACGATGATCGCAAGCCGATTGCCCTTGCTGGACGGCTTGGCGCTAACGGCGGGCACGATCCATAATCGTCGCCTGCGCCAGGCATCGGATGAAATTGTCGAATCGATCCGTGGCGGCGGCAGCCTGTCTGCGGCGATGCGGCGATCAGGCGTGTTCCCGCCCTTGCTCACCTATCTGGCGGCAAGCGGCGAGGCGGCGGGGCAACTGGACGAGATGCTGGAACGCGCGGCGGATTATCTGGAACGCGAATTTGATCGCTTTACCGCAACCGCATTGTCGCTGCTGGAACCGCTGATCATCGTGGTGATGGGCGGCATTGTCGCCACGATCGTGCTGTCGATTTTGCTGCCGATCCTGCAACTCAACACGCTTGCCGGGCAATGAGGAGTAATATGCGTAAGAACATCCGGAAGAAACCGCGTCAGCGTGAGAGCGGCTTTACGCTCGTTGAGCTGATGGTCGTCATCGTCATTCTAGGGCTGCTGGCGACGATTGTGGCGCTGAACGTGCTGCCCAGTGGTGACCGCGCGCGCGAGCAAAAGGCCAAGGCCGATATCGCGATTATCGAGGATGGGCTGGAACTCTATAAGCTGCAGAATATCAGCTATCCCAGCACCGCCGACGGCCTGACCGCGCTGGTCAGCGCGCCCGCCTCGCTGACCGATGCGTCGCGCTATCAGGCGGGCGGATACATCAAAAAACTGCCCAAGGATCCGTGGGGCCGGGAGTATCTTTACGCATCGCCCGGCACCCACGGCGCGATTGATATCTGGACGTTGGGCGCAGACGGCAAGGAAGGCGGCGAGGGGATCGATGCCGATATCGGCAACTGGCAGTAACCGGGCGCGCTCGGCAGAGCGCGGCTTTACGCTGATCGAGCTGATGATCGTGGTGACGATTATCGGGCTGGCGTCGGCTGCGGTGGTGCTGGCCATCCCCGATCCGCGTGGCCGGTTGATCGATGACGCCGAACGCTTTGCCGCCCGCGCCCGCGCCGCGCATGACAGCGCGATTGTTGAGGGGCGATCAGTGAGCATCTGGGTGTCGCGCGAAGGGTACGGCTTTGACAAACGATCAGCGGGCGCGTGGCAGCCAATCAGCGAAAAGCCGCTGCGGGTGTCGCGCTGGGGCGATGATATCCGCCCGGTGATCCTGAGCGCTGAGGGCCGAGACCGGGTGATTTTCGACTCGACCGGCCTCGCCAATGCGCCCTTCGATGTGCAGTTGCGACGCGGCGGGGATGCCAGCGCGACGGTGCATATCGGTGCTGACGGCGATGTGAAAATAGATGGCTAGCAACCGGCAGCCACAGGCGGGCTTTTCGCTGATTGAAATGATGGTCGCGCTGGCGGTGTTTGCGCTGGCGGCGATGGCGCTGATCCGGCTGGAGGGCGCGATCATCCGCAGCGCATCCAGCCTTGATCGCACGATGATGGCGCAGATCGTTGCGCGCAATGTGGCGGTGGAAACGCTGACCGATGCGCAACCGCCGGTGACGGGCATCAGCAACGGCGTGGAGGATAATGGCGGGCGTTCGTGGAGTTGGCAGCGGATCGCCGCGCCGCTGGGTGATCAGGGCGCCGTTCGCGTCGACGTGACCGTCAGCGACACGACCGGGACGGCGCTGGGCCGGTTGACGGTGGTGCGCCCACCCAACCGCCCGGTCGCGGTACGCACGGCCGCCTTGCCCGGCGGGCAGCAGCCATGAAACGCGGTGCCGCTGAGCGCGGGTTTACCCTCATTGAAATGATGATCGCGCTGCTGATCTTCGGGTTGCTCGCCGCCGCCGGCGTAGCGTTACTGACGTTCAGCGTCCGCGCGCAATCGGTCACGGCGGCGCGGCTGGATGATATTGCTGCGTTCGGGCGGCTGTCATCGGCGTTGTCGGCTGATCTTGCGCAGGCGTCTGATAGGCCCGTCCGTGATCAGGATGGCACTGCCATGCCCGGCTTTATCGGGGCGAGCGGGTCAATCGGCGCGCCGATGCTGCAACTGGTGCGCAGCGGCTGGACCAATTTGGATGATGCCCCGCGATCGGGCCAGCAAAAGGTTGAGTACCGGCTGGACGGCGGCAATCTCGAACGCATCGCCTATCCAATGCTCGACGGGGCCAATCCGCTTGCGCCTGCCATATTGCTCCGTTCGGTGCGTGGGATCGATTTGCGCTACCGCATTGCCGGGGCGTGGAGCGACCGCTGGGAGGCGAAACCTGGCATCGCGCTGCCCGATGCGATGGAGATGATCGTCACGCGCAGCGATGGCACGCGGTTTCGCAGCGTGTATGTCGTCGGCACGGGCTATGCCCTGCCCGCTGAGGGAGCGCCGGGCAATGAAGGCTGATCGCATCACCCTGCCAGAGCGCGAGCGGGGCGCAGCTTTACTGACGGTGCTGTTGCTGGTCGCGGTGATTGCGGTGCTGGCGGCAACCGCGCTGGAGAAACTGCGGCTGTCGACCCGGCTCGCGTCGAACATGATCGCGGTTGAACAGGCGCGCGGCTATGCAATGGCCGCAGAAACGCTGGCGACGACGCGGATCGATTCGCTGTTGTCGGGCAATCAGGGCGTCATCACGCTGGCCGGTGGCTGGAGCGGACGGCCATTCCAATTGCCCGTTCCCGGCGGGTTGGCCACCGCGACTGTGATTGATGGCGGAAACTGCTTCAACTTGAACGGCCTGGTGGTAAGCGGTGGCCCCGGCGTGCTGGTCGCGCGCCCGGCGGCGATTGCCCAATTTACCCGGCTGATGACGCTGGTGGGCATCCCCCGCCAATCAAGCGCGATGGTTGCAGCAGCAACCGCCGACTGGATCGACAGCGACAATAGTCCATTGCCCAATGGCGCAGAGGATGAAAGCTACGGCGCGCGCCCAGCGGGCTATCGCACAGCCAATACGATGATCAGCGATATCAGCGAATTGCGCGCCATTGCTGA
>JBBSCC010000149.1:0-7458 GCA_038250735.1 Sphingomonadales bacterium
CAATGCCTCGCCCGAGGGGCCATACCCTTCCATCAGCCGATCGGGGATATAGGCGCTGGCCGCCAGCCCCAATTGCCGCAGCAACAGGATCTTCAGCGCAGCAGAGGTGGCTCCGTCGACATCATAATCACCAAAAATCGTCACCTGTTCCTGCGCGAGCACGGCGGCGGCGAGGCGTTCGGCGGCGCGGTCCATATCGCGGAAGATCGACGGATCGGGCATGAAGCCACGAATGCTGGGCAGCCGGTGCGCCTCCAGCGCGTCACGCGGGCAGCCGCGTGCCATCAGCAATTGGGTCACCAGATCGTCGGGCGAGTAATCCGGGTCGCGGGCATCGGCACTCAGCGCGCGCCAGCGCCAGGGCTGGCCAAGGATCGATTGGGTGATGTTCAGGACGGTGTTCATCGTAGTTACCCTAGCGGCACTATCCCGCCGATGGAAATGCGCGGTGGGCCCAGTGGACTTTGCCGCCATCTTCGATGAACAAGGGGCGGTTGCGGGCGCCGTGGCCCGCTGATTACCAAAGGCGTTACCTTGCCCGAATTACCCAGCAGCCCAGCCAATTCTGCCTTGCTATGGGCACCACCAATGGCCCCGGCGGTGCCGCGCGATCTGTGCACCGATTGCGGCATTTCGCGCACGCCCGAGCATAAGCGGTGCGGCACCGCTTGCCAGTTTATCAAGCCCGATTATCCGGCGATGGAAACGCAAGTGCATGGCCGCCCACGTGACGCTGCCAAGGGTGATGAGCTGTTTTTCGGCCCCTATCGCCGGATGCACCGTGCCCGGCTGGGCAAGGCGCTGGCGGGCGCGCAGTGGACGGGCATCACCACGCGGCTGGGCGAAAAATTGCTGGAAACCGGCGCGGTGGATGCGGTGCTGACAATGGCGCCGGACCCCGATGATCGCTGGAAGCCGGTGCCGGTGCTCGTCACCAAGGCGGCCGGGATGGCACAGGTGCGGGGCATGCGGATGGGCTATGCGCCGCTGCTCGCGCTGCTCCAGCCAGCGCGCGATGCCGGGTATAAGCGGATCGCCGTGATCGGCATCCCGTGCCAGGTCCATGCGCTGCGCAAGATTGAGGCAAGTCTGGGGTTTGAGCGGGTCTACGTCATCGGCACGCCCTGTTCGGACAATACCACGACCGAGCGGTTCCATGAATTTCTGGCGCTGCTGGCGGATGATCCCGACAGCATTACCTATCTTGAATTTCGCGCCGATTACCATGTCGAACTGCGCTTTACCGATGGCCGGGTAAAGGCGATTCCCTTCCTGCAATTGCCGATATCGAAGCTGCCGCCTGATTTCTTCCCGCTCACCTGCCGCACGTGTGTTGATTACACCAATGTGCTCGCCGATCTGACGGTAGGGTATATGGCGGGGGAAGGCGAGCAGTGGCTGGTCGTGCGCAATGATCGCGGTGAAGAACTGGTGTCGCTGCTGGGCGATGAGGTGCAGCTTGCCCCGCCCGGCAACGCGGGCAAGCGCGCCAGCGCGGTGAAGGGCTTTATCATGAATGTGGAGCGCGCCGCAGGCGGCTTGCCGCTGCGCCGGATGCCCGAATGGGTACGGCCAATCGTCGGCTGGCTGATGCCGCGCTTTGGCCCGCGTGGGCTGGAATTTGCGCGGACTCGGGTGGAGATGAAGGCCGCCGAAACCGTGGTGCATTTGCGGCGCGAGCGGCCCCGGCGGATGAAATCGATGATCCCGGCGCATATCTGGGCGCTGGTTGCCCCCTATGATCTGGTGCCGGGCGAGGGCGAGTTGCCTGCCATCAAAGGGGATGCTGCCGCTGAGTCCTGAATTCGGTCACCCGTGCGCGAACGCCGCCACGGGCCGCTGTTGTGCGGTGGCTGGTTTGCGTTAACCAAGTTGCATGTCGGCGCGGGGTGATTCGATCAGGGCTACCGTGCGCCGCCACGCCAGGCGGTGGCTTGCGTGCCTGGCGTTGTTGGCCAGTGCAGGCATCAGCGACGCGCAGTCGAGTATCGCGACAGTCGATCCGCTCAGCATCGCCGATGATGACTTTGCTCGCCACCGTGATCCCGCAATCTGGCGCGATCTGGCGGTGGAGCGCATCGTTTTCACTGAAGGGTCAGCGACTTGGCGGCTGTGGCGGATCAGCAATACCGCCCAGCCCGATGGCCCATTATGGGTGGTGTCGCACGATAACGAGAACGCCACTTTTGCCGCCGCGCTGAATGCCGTCAAAAGCTGGGGCGGGGTGGCGATGGTGGTTGACACCGGCCCAGCCGACACGCGGTACGGGGCGCGATTTAACGCCGATGTGGCGGGAACGCCGATCGACCCCAACCGGCATTTCTTTGATGCCAACCCAGGCTATGTCGCGCGAATGCTGGCGGATTTGGGCGATCCGCCCCGGTTGATCGTCGCGCTCCACACCAATTCGCCCGATTTTGATCCGAACCTGTCTGATTGTCCCGCTGGACGACCGGGCCGGGGCGCGATTTCAGTCGAGCTTTGCAATGACAGGTATCAGCCGCGCGCTGCGCGGGTGCGGGTATGGCCGTTTGATGATGCTGACAGCCTGATGCTGCTGCCCTTCCTCAATGGGCGCGCTCGCCGATCGGCCCCATGCAGCGCGCTGCTGGCGCAGGCGGATGCGAACCTGGTGTTTGAACGGGTCGCGGTTAGCGATGGATCGCTGTCCAACTATGCCGCCCAGCACGGCCTGGCCTATGTCAACATTGAGACGGAGGAGCGCGGATCAACCGACACCGGCATCGCGCTGGCTCGCGACCGATTGGTGAACATGATTGATATGGTGATGGCGCGCTGTGGGCCGGTGCCGGGTGTGGCGCTGCGCGTGGGGCGGGGGCGGTAGAGTGGGGTGACTGGGGCTGATCGCTCCGGGACGACTTTGTACGCGCTGCTCCCCCGCGCACGCGGGGGTCCAGAGCCACAATCGCTGCCGCCCGCTACTCTGGATCCCCGCTTTCGCGGGGGAACGGTGCAACCTGAGCCCATCACGCGATAGTTAAATACCCCACCCCTCGGCGCTCCCCCGGCGAAAGCCGGGACCCAGTCGCGGTGTGACCAGCAACAGCGCGCCTTCTCCCATCACGCCCACGATCGCCACTGGGCCACGGCCTTCGCCGCGCATTGCCCGTGTTTCGAGTTCGGTCAAAATCGCCAAAAATCTCCATCGACAACCGGAGAGCGCACTGTTAGTTTTTTAACAAAGTGATATTCAGTGCTCGCAATCGGGTGCACCAAGATTTCACAAAGCATAACTCTTTTAGAAATTGCCTATGTCCATCGCCAAAGCGTTTCGCGAAGATCGTAAAGATGTCAGGATGGTAGGTATCGATTTGCTACGCGGATTATGCGCAGCAGCTGTTATGATGTTCCACCTGCTTTTTTTGTTTCCTTACAGCGGCGCTGTCCCATGGGGTATGACTGCACCGCACATAACTCAGTACGGGTACTTAGGCGTTGAAGTTTTCTTTATGATATCTGGGTTTGTGATCTCAATGTCAGCGGAAGGAAAAACTCGCCGACAGTTCTTAGCGAGCCGGTTAGCAAGAATATTACCAACGTTTTGGATTTGCCTTGGTATTACGATATTTGTAATGGCGTGCGTGGGAAGGTTGCCCCCAACCGCGCAGATCGCCGCCAACTTATTTGTTGGCGCGGTGTTTTTTGGATCTAAGTATATCGACGGTTCTTACTGGTCCTTAACAGTCGAAATCCTTTTTTACAGCGCCGTGTTTTTGTTTGTAATGGGTGATCGCTTCAGAAGTAGAATTATGTGGTTCAGTCTATTTTGGACATTTTTGACGTTGGTAAATTTCTTCTATAAAATTCCAATAGCCTCAATACATTCTGCAAATTGGGCTCCATATTTTTCTATCGGTATTTTCATGTATCTGAATTGCACAGATACCCGCCGCATCTACTCTGTTGGGATTTTGTATTCAGTTGCTCTGTCATCTGTGCATGCACATTTCTACGCTACCAAAAATTCGCTCCCACTTATTAATCCAATATTGACTAGTATCATTATTATAATATCATCGATTATAATGTTGATGCTTACCAAATTTTCTATCAGCCCAAGGTTCAATCACTTAATCATCACGATTGGCGCAATATCATACCCTCTATACTTAGTGCACGGTACAACTGGCTCTATATTTATCGAACAGCTTTATCCTCTTGGCTTTCCCGGCGTCGCCTTCGGAGTGTTTGTTATATTATTCTTGTCTTACACAATTGCGAAATTAGAGCAGCCACTGGCGCGCAAAATGCGAGACATTGTCGGCGGGTCACGACCAGTCGTGCGCTAGGAATCTTGTGGGGTGGAAGCCCGCCCCCAACACCGCGCTCAACCCTTGTCAGTGAAGCGTTTTACCTTGACGGGCAAATCCTTGCCCTTGGTCCGGCGTGAGGGCACCTGAACCGGGTTCTTTTTCTTCCACGCCGCCCATGTCATCGGGCCATCGGGGGTGTCGATCATCTGATCGTCGAGTGAATCGCTCATGGCGCGGGCTCCCTTTGGCGAAAGGGCCAGGTGATGATGCCGCCTGCAAACAGCGCCCACCAAAAGATCACCGGCTGAAACGCCAGCCGCGGCGCATGATAGGCCCAGCTGAGCTTTACCCCGCCGATTACAATACCTTCAATGGCATGCTTGATGTTTGCGGGGAACACGCACACCGCATAGGCGGCCAGCCCCCAGGCGGCGGCGCGGCGGAATCGGCCGGTCATCAGGCCGACAGCGCCTGCAATCTCGCACACGCCGGTCAGCAAAATCACTTCGCGCGGATAGGGCACCCAGTCGGGCACAATCGGCAGAAAACCGCCGGGCGAGCGCAAATGGACGATACCCACGAACAGATAGGCGGCGGCGAGCAGCCAGCGCAGCACGGTGCGGGCGCGTTCTATGCCGGTCATTATTCAGCCTCCACGCCGGGTTGCAAGGCACCAACATGCGCTTCACCGCGATCTTTGGCGAGCTTCACTTGCCGGTGGCGTTCGGCATAGCCTGCCCGCTGATCAGCATCGCGGGTGGCGGCGCAGGCGGGGCAGCTTACCCCTTCGATATAGGCCGGCGATTGGCGGTCTTCGGCGCTGATCGGCATGCGGCACGCCCGACACAGATCGTGGGTGCCCGGTGCCAGGCCGTGGCCCACCGCAACCCGTTCATCGAACACGAAACATTCGCCCTGCCAGCGGCTTTCGGCAGGCGGCACATGCTCCAGATATTTCAGGATGCCGCCCTTCAGATGATAGACCTGATCAACCCCTTCCGCCCGCAGAAACGCCGTCGCTTTTTCGCAGCGGATGCCCCCGGTGCAGAACATTGCGACCCTTTTTGACCCGATTTCGGCGCGATTTGCACGAAACCAGTCGGGAAATTCACTAAAACTGCGCGTTTTGGGATCAATTGCGCCGGAAAAGCTGCCAATTTTCACTTCATAATCGTTGCGGGTATCGATCACGATCGTGTCGGGCGCATCGATCAGCGCGTTCCAGTCGGCGGGCGCGACATATTGCCCGACATCGGCGAGCGGATCAATATCGGGCTGGCCCATCGTGACGATCTCTCGCTTCAGCCGCACCTTCATCCGGTGAAAGGGCATGGTCGCCGCCGCAGAATATTTCACCTCGATATCGGCACAGCCGGGCAGCGTGCGGATGTGCGCCAGCACCGCCGCGATGGCTGCGCCCGTGCCCGCAATCGTGCCGTTAATCCCTTCGCGCGCGACCAGGATGGTGCCCTTGATGCCCTGCGCATCACAAATGCCGAGCAAGGGCGCGCGCAGGGCGGCTGGATCGTCGAACCGGGCAAAGCGGTACAGGGCGGCAACGGTGATCATTGGGGAAAGGTCACCGCCCACCAGGCATCAAACGCCGCGCGTTCAGCCGCCGTCAGATGCAGCCCGATCTTGGATCGCCGCAGCAGGGCATCATCGGGGGTGCGGGCCCATTCGCAGTCGTGCATCCAGCGGGCCTCAACCTCGGTCAGCCCGCCGCCCAGATCGCGGCCCATCGCCGCTGTATCGCTGATCCCGTCGAGCAACTGGTGCAGCATCGATCCATAAGCGCGCGCCATGCGGTGCGAACGCGCCTCACCCAGAAACGGCCAGGTCGCGCGTACTTTGGCAAGGAACGCTTCGAAATTGCCGATATCGCCGCCGGGAAAGGGGCGGCTGCCGGTAACGGGCCGAACGCGCCAGCCCATGGGGCGCGCCAGTCTCGCCACCGCTTCCTGCGCCAGATGCCGCGCGGTGGTGATCTTGCCGCCAAAGATTGACAGCAATGCCGGGCCGTTGGTGTCGAGTTCCAGCACATAATCGCGCGTCACCGCCTTGGCCTCGCTCGCCCCGTCATCATACAAAGGCCGCACGCCTGACCAGCTGGAGGTTACGTCAGCAGGCTCCACCTGCTTCACAAAATGCCGGTTCACTGCTTCGCACAGATAGGCGATTTCGTCCGCATCGATCACCGCATCCTCGGGCGCATCGACGGGCACGTCGGTGGTGCCGATTTCGGTCGATCCGTTTTCATACGGAATGGCAAACACGATCCGCCGGTCGGGCTGTTGCAGGATATAGGCTTGATCGCCGTCGAACAGGCTGGGCACCACGATATGGCTGCCCTTGATCAGCCGCACGCAGCTGGCCGCGTTGACGCCCAGCTTGCCGAGCATCTGGTGCACCCATGGCCCCGCCGCATTCACCATGCCGCGCGCCGCAATCTCGCGCCCGTCGGACAGGGTGGCGTGCCACAAATCCCCCTCGCGCCGGGCAGATACCAAAGCGGTCTGGACGATCACTTCCGCGCCATTGGCGGCGGCATCCACCGCGTTCAGCACCGTCAGCCGGGCATCATCCACCCAGGCGTCTGAATAGACAAAGCCCTTGCGGCCCCCCTTCAGCGGATCGGTAAACCCCGTATCGCTCGCCCGCAGCCCGCGCGAACGCGGCAGCGACATGCGCCCGCCCAGAAAATCATACAGCAGCAGCCCCAGCCGCACCAACAGCCACGGCCGCACGGCGTTTTCATGCGGCAGCACAAATTGCAGCGGATAGATGATGTGGGGGGCGGCCTTGATCAGCCGTTCGCGCTCGCGCAGCGCCTCTGCCACCAGCTTGAACTCATAATATTCCAGATAGCGCAGGCCACCATGGATCAGTTTGGTCGATGCCGACGATGTTGCACCAGCCAGATCGCCCTTTTCGACAAGCACCACCTTCAGGCCATTCAGCGCCGCCTCGCGCGCAATCGCCGCGCCGTTAATGCCGCCGCCGATGATGAGGAGATCATTTGTCACTGTTGTCCGATAGCGAGCGATGGCGGCGGGCACCACCGATTCCGTGCGGGCTTGCCCATCTTGATCGGGTATCGACCCGTCATTGGGAGGGGGGCGCAGACAAGCAGCCACAACAACCGCGGCCCCCAGGATTGGGTAGCGGCGCGCGCAAAGACGGG
>JBBSCC010000150.1:0-7453 GCA_038250735.1 Sphingomonadales bacterium
CCGATCAGCAACCGCTCAACCGACGGAGCAAAGCCAAGCTGGCGGGCGATAATCTGGTCAATGCCGGGTGCAACAAAGCCAGTGCAACTGGCGACGACGAAATGGGTAATGCCGCCGATGTCAGTGCGGCTGGCGAGTTGCTCAATCGCCGCGATCCCCAACCGGGGTGCTTCCTGGGCATAGCGCGCCATGCGTGCCCCAGTGCCCGGCACGCCGAGCGCGCCGGGCACATCATAAAAGCCGCCCGAGTCAACGGGCGATCCCCCTGAAGCGGTCGGCGGCAAGACAGACCAGCGGTGGCCGATCGCAGCCCGCTTTGCCATGCGATCAAACAGCGCGCGCTGGCGATCATCGCCGATCTGCGCTCGCGCCCATCCAATAAAGGCTTGATGGATGTCATGCCCAGGGACGGCGGTTCCGATGGCGTTGAGATATGCGGTGGCGACCAAGAAAAACCTTCAATCAGTGACAGGCAGGCACAATTGCTATGGCCTATACACGCAATCCGATCATAACGCGCGACTGGCCTTTGGGCCGCATTGTTTTGCACTGCGCCATATGCGGCGCATCAGGAGGGAGACGGCGCCGGTGGCAGAACGATTCGAACGGCACCGGCAGCCCTGGACGCAGGATGAGATTCAAAAGCTGCATCTGCTTGCAAAAAAGGGCATGCCGCTGAAAGCAATCGCCAAGGCAATGACCCGCAGCGAGGAATCGATCAAGGATCGCGCCAAGGCCGACGGATTGGCCATCACCAAGCTGCGTTAGCGCCGCGCCGCCGCCAGTTCCGCCTCCAGCGTTGCCACCTGCGCCCGTAGATCGGCGATCAGCGGCGCAACATCGCCGATCGGCAGTTTGATCGGAATATGCTGGGGGCAGTTCAAATCCCAGACATCGACGGTGAAGATGATCGCCTGCTCGGGCTGTGCGCGATAGCCATCGGGCATCAACGCGCTAATGATCGCGGGGTCCTGAGTCGTGATCGCCTGACCCCAGATTTTGACCCGACGTTGGTTTACATAATCCATCACAAACATCTGCGCGCGATGGTTTTCTGACAGATTGCCAGTTGAGATATATTGTTTGTTGCCCCGGTAATCGGCGAAGGCGATCCGGTGGTCGTCGAGCACCCGGATAAACCCCGGCGGGCCGCCGCGGTGCTGGATATACGGTTGGCCATCAGCACTTGCAGTCGCCAAATAGAAGCTGTCCGCTGCTGCAAGCCGCTCCATCAGGTCTTCATTGATTTCGGTACGAAAGGCACCGCGCGCCGCCATGCGGGCATAGCTTTCGCGCGATCCGCGCGCCGCCTGCACCGCTTTTACGGCGGGCGAGAAGAAAATATCGCTGGGTGTCGGGGTTGCATGGTCCATGATCGGGCTCCCGCCGGGCACCTTGATGGTACCGCTTGGTGATTGCCGATCTAAACCCGACCGGCGCACCCCAGAAGCCATGTTGAGCGCATCATGTTATTACGCCAGGCGGAACAATCGAGCGACGTTTCACCCGATATTGGGGTTTGCGCGTAAGCGGGCGACCGCCAAATCGACAAAGCCGCGAACCGTTGCTGATGCGCGCCGCCCTTCGTGATGGACGACATGTACGGGCATCGGTGGCTCCTCATGATCGGTAAGGATGATTTCCAAACCCCCCACAGCGACTGCCGGGCCAATCTGGTACGATAACACCCGGGTCAGCCCCCATCCTGCTCTGGCTGCGGCGATGGCCGAATCAATCGTGTGGCATTGGAGCGGCGAATCGATCGCCACACTCGCCCTGCCTGCACCGCCGAAGCGCCATGCCACCGGGCTGGAAGCTGATCCCAATGTGGCCGCGACAATGCGATGCCGGATCAACGCGTCGGGTGTGGACGGGTAACCGTGCCGTTCGAAATAGGCCGGCGACCCGCAAATGACGCGGCGCACCGATCCTACCCGAATTGCGCTGTGACTTGAATCGGGCAAATTGCCGATCCGGATCGCCACGTCTATCCCCTCTTCCACGATGTTGGTCACCCGGTCGACAAACAAGGCCTGCGCGCGCACCGCGGGATGCTGATCAAGATAGTCCATCAGGATCGGCATCACATGATATTGGCCGAACAGCGTCGGCGCGGTTACCACCAACGGGCCGCTTGGGCTGGAATGGCGCCCGGCTGCACTGGCCTCTGCCTCGGCCAGGTCGGCCATGATCCGGCGGCAATCATCAAGATAACGCTGCCCGATATCGGTTAGCCTGATCGTCCTAGTGGTTCGTGTGAACAGCCGGGCGCCAATGTGCTCCTCCAGCATTGCAATGGCGCGCGTCACGGCGGGGGGACTCATGTTCAAATGGCGCGACGCAATGGCAAAACCGCCTGAATCGGCTGCCTTCACGAACACCCGCATCGCATGAAGCCGGTCCATTTCTTCCCCCCAGCGTAATAATCTCTTTTCTTGAACGGTCATTCTATGCGTCGGGTACTGCATATACAAACCAGCGGAGCACCAGGAGAACCGCCATGTCCCGCCCGCCGCTGCCGCCCTTCACTGCCGAGACTGCCGCGCAAAAGGCGCGGATGGCCGAAGATGCGTGGAATAGCCGCGATCCCGCCCGGATTGCCCTGGCCTATAGCGAGGATAGCTGGTGGCGAACCCGGTCTGATTTCTTCACTGGCCGTGCCGCGATTATCGATTTTCTGACGCAAAAATGGGCAGTTGAGCGTGAATATCGGCTGATCAAGGAGGTATGGGCCTTCACCGATAATCGCATTGCGGTGCGCTTCGCCTATGAATGGCATGATCTGGCCGGGCAGTGGTGGCGCAGCCATGGTAACGAGCAATGGGCGTTCGGTGGCGATGGCCTGATGATCCGGCGTGAGGCTTCAGTGAACGATGTCGCGATTACCGAGCAGCATCGCCTGTTCCGCTGGCCGCTGGGGACACGCCCGACCGACCACCCCGGGCTATCCGCGCTGGGGATTTGATAGCAAAAACGGCCGTATATGGCGTGAAAAGCGCAGTTTTTGTCGGCTTTTTCCCTGTTTTGGTGCCGATTTGCGCGGTTTTGGACGATCTTTTGCTCGATTTGGCCGGATTTATCCCATTATTGCGCGCCTATCGGTGAAAGACAGGCGGTTGATGTGGCCGGCCAGCCATTCCCCGCCCGGTTCGCCCTGGCATGCCCATTTGAGCGGACGCGATTCGGGTTGGGGTGGTGCGCGTTAGCCGGAGTTTCGCAGCGCCGTCGCAATCGCGTTGATGGACAGCAGAATGCCCTCGCCGATCCGGTCGTCCTTTTCGCCGGCCCGCCTGCGTTTGATGAGTTCGATCTGGAGCAGGTTGAGCGGTTCAATATAGGGCAGGCGCAGCCGGATCGAGGCATCGAGCGCGGGGTTGTTCGCCAGCAGGTGCGATTGGCCGGTGGCCAGCAACAGCCCGTCGCGGCTGCGGTGCCAGCCCGCGCTGATCCGTTCAAACAATGTGTCGGCCAGCACCCGATCCTCGACCAGCCGAGCATAGCGCGCGGCGATGCCCATATCGGATTTGGCGATCACCTGTTCCATATTGGCCAGCATCGCGGCGAAGAACGGCCAGCCGCTCGCCATGTCACGCAGCAATGCCTTGTCCTCAAACGCGGCGATGGCGGTGCCCACGCCGTACCAGCCGGGCAGCATCACCCGCGCCTGCGCCCAGCTGAACACCCAGGGGATCGCGCGCAAATCCTCGATCCGGTCGGATTTGGTGCGGCTGGCGGGGCGCGAGCCGATTTTCAGGCCCGAAATCTCGGCAATCGGGGTCATCTGGCGGAAGAAGGTGCGGAACCCCTCGGTCCCGTAGACAAGATCGCGATAGGTGCGAAATGCGGTATCGGACAGTTCATCCATCGCGGCTGAAAACCGGGCATGATCCCGCGAGGACAGCCGCTCTGGTTCCAGGCTGGCGAGCAAGGTGGCCGCCGCAATCGCTTCCAAATTGGTCGCCGCACTTTCGCGCGTGCCATATTTGCCGGCGATCACCTCGCCCTGTTCGGTAATGCGGATGCGGCCCTGCACGGTGCCGGGCGGCTGGGCGAGGATCGCCGCGAACGACGATCCACCGCCGCGCCCCACCGCGCCACCGCGCCCGTGGAACAGCTGGATCGCCACACCGGCTGCTGCAAACACCGGGGCCAGCGCGGTTGATGCCCGGCTAAGGCTCCAGGTGGAGGTAAGGTAGCCGCCATCCTTGTTGCTGTCTGAATAGCCGATCATCACTTCCTGATGGCCGCGCGCCTGCGCAATCGCCGCGATTTCGGGCAATGCCAGATACGCGGTCATCACCCCCGGCGCTGCTTCCAGATCGCCGATCGTCTCAAACAGCGGCACCGCCATGATTGCGGCATGTGGCGGCGTGTTTTGGCCTTGACCGGGGCGGTACAGGCCCGCTTCCTTCAGCAGCAAATGCACCTCAAGCAGATCGGATACCGATTGCGCCATCGACACGACATAGTTGGTGATGCAGGCCGGGCCGTAAGCGGCATGCGCTGCTGCCGCTGCATGCAGGATCGCGATTTCGGACGTGGTTTCGTCGCTATAGACGGCATAGGGGCTGGTGAGGGGGCGCGGGCTGGCGAGTTCACCGCGCAGCAGCGCGATCCGCGCATCTTCATCCAGCGCCAGATAATCATCCACTACACCTGCCCCTTTGAGCAGATCGGCGACCACGCGTTCATGCACGGCGCTATTCTGGCGCATGTCGAGCGTGGCCAGGTGAAACCCGAATGTTTCCACCGCGCGGATCAACCGACCCAGCGCGCCGCCCGTTGCCAGCGCAGCCCCCCCAGCCCCGGCCCCGGCCCCGGTAGAATTGGCGGGGTCATGCGCCAAACCGCCAGCAATCGCGACCAGATCGTCGCGAAACGCCTGCGGTCTGGCATAGGGCGCGCCGGTCAGCACGCCGGGGCGCGGCGCGGGCTTGCCCGTCAGCGCCAGATGCGTGGCAGCAAGCCGGGCATAAATGCCCGACAGCGCCCGGCGATACGGCTCATCCGCGCGGGAGACGGCGCTGTCGCCGCTCGCCTCTGCCAGCACCGCCACGGCGGGGTCAACGCGCGCCAATTCGTTGGAAATCGACAGCTCGGCCCCCAGCAGATGAACGCCGTCGAGATAATGGCCCAGCACCGCCTCGCATGCTTTGGTGAGCGCGGTGCGCATAGATTCCGCCAAGACGAAAGGGTTGCCGTCACGGTCGCCGCCAATCCAACTGCCGGGGCGCAGGAAACTCGGCACCCGCTGGCCCAGTGCGCGATCCCATCGCTGGTACAAGGCAGGCAGCGTGGGCAGGAACACGTCGCGCAAATAGCTGAGCGCGGTTTCCACCTCATCCGCCACATAGAGCCGTTCGCGCCGCAGCACCCGGGTTTGCCACAATAGCGCGATCTGGCGGGTAATCGCCTCCTCCACCTGATCGCCGTCCGGGGTAACGGCCACGCCCGCATCGCGCAGCTTCATTAGTTCTGCGATCCGGTTGCGGTGATCGATCATGCTTTTGCGCCGCACTTCGGTGGGGTGGGCGGTGAGCACCGGGGCGATCAGCGCGCGTTCCAGCAGCGCGAGTGTGGCAGGCGTATCAATGCCGTCGGCGCGCAGCCGGGCGAGGGCGGCGGCCATATCGGCACCGGGTTCAGCAGCGATGCCCTGGCGATCCTCGGCCAGATTGGCGAGCATCGAAAACAGCATGAAGCCGCGGGTGAAATCCAGCGTCTCATCCAGGCTCAACCGGTCAAGCGCCATATCGGTCGCGCTATGATCCCCCAGCCCGCGGTGCCGTTCCACTGAAGCCTGGCGGATCGTCTCCACCCGTTCGAACAGCGCCGCGCCGCCATAATCGCGGATCACATCACCCAGCAATTTGCCGAGAAAGCGGATGTCGGGATTGTTGGTGATCGCGGGGAGGCTGGCCATGCGCCAATGCTGCGCTGCGGCGGGGGTCGGGTCAACCATGGTTCGCGCGAGAATCGCTGGCGGGTGCTCACATTCCCGGCACCAATCCCGGCAACTACCACCGCTTCTGCTGCGCCGTCTTGCCCCCCCTGACCATTGATAATCGGGGAAACACAGGGTGATCATCGGGCGAAGCGGCAATATGCGTTGCGCTCGTTATCTGGCGTTATCTGGAACTGAGCTTCGTTACAAAATCATGCGTCATGCTGAACTTGTTTCAGCATTCAACGTGCCACACCGGCGACGGGCGTGCTGCACCCTGGACCCTGAAACAAGTTCAGGGTGACGCCGCTGGTGTGATGAAACCGGTTACCGTTTCATCAGACTAGCGGGGCAGCCCCTAAACATTCTAGGCTGCGGCAAAAGCGGAAGATGGGGAGGGTGATCGGTGGGTGAAAAAACATTGCTCGGCATCATTGGGCTGACGACCTGCATCGGTATCTACATGGGCTGGCAGTTTCTGCGCGGGGTGCGCAACCCGCCGATGCTGGTGGCCATTCACCTGCTGCTGGGGCTGGGCAGTCTGGAAGTATTGGCGGTCATCTTGCGCGGCGCGCCCAATGGCGTTCAGGTTGTGGACCGCAACGGCATCTTGCTGGCGGCGGGCCTGCTGGCCGGCGCGTTGCTGACGGGCTTTGCCGTCCCGCTGATCGCCAAGCCGGTGCCCGATGCCGTGGGGATTTCAATTGCCACCCATGCCTCCATTGGCACCGTGGCGTTTCTGGCACTGTGTTATGCGGTGCTGGGGTAGGCGGAACGGATTGCCGCCGGATTCTGCGTTACGGCTCCAGCTCGACATCCCAATACAGCCAGTCATGCCAGGTATCGTGCAGATAATTGGGCGGGAAGCGGCGGCCGTGTTCCTGCAGATGCCAGCTGGTCGGGCGGATGGGCGCGATGTGGAGCGGCATATGCGCTTGTTTGGGGGTGCGGCCACCCTTTTTCAAATTGCAGGGTGCGCAGGCGGTGACAACGTTTTCCCAGGTGGTGCGGCCCTTTTGGGCGCGGGGGGTGACGTGATCAAAGGTAAGGTCGCGACCTGAACCGCAATATTGGCAGGTGAATTTGTCGCGCAGGAACAGGTTGAAGCGGGTGAAGGCGGGGAATTGCGAGGGGCGGACGAATTGCTTGAGGGCGATGACTGAAGGCAGCTTCAGCCTCGCGGTGGGACTTCGCACCTCGCGCTCATAATTGGCGACGATATCAACCCGGTCGAGAAACACCGCCTTTACCGCTGTTTGCCAGGGCCACACGCTCAATGGATAATAGCTCAGCGGCGTATAATCGGCGTTCAGCACCAACGCGGGGCAACTGTCCGGGTGACGGACCATATCCGGGTGCCGGATAAGATCGGGATGATACATTTTACCTCCCACGCTTTTCCCCACCGCCTTTCGACGATTAGGATGACGGCATGATGACATCCAGCGCGACTCGCGGTCAAGAGCCGGAATGGCTGCCGGGCGCGAATATCATCACCCGCTTTGCGCC
>JBBSCC010000151.1:0-7412 GCA_038250735.1 Sphingomonadales bacterium
TCTCCGACCGGTTTTCTGGCCGGTCCGGGGGCGGGCCAGCGCGGCCATAGCGATCGCGCTGACCGATCAGTCGTAACGGCGCAGCAGCCCCGCCAATTTGCCCTGCACGCGCACCTGGCGTGGATCATAGCGCTGAGGATCATAAGCGCGATTGGCGGGATCAAGCCGGATCATCGCGCCTTCGCGCCGGAAATATTTCAGCGTTGCCTCGCTCTCTTCGATCAGCGCGACCACGATTTCCCCGTCGCGCGCCACTTCTGTGCGGCGAATAAGCGCGTAATCGCCATCAAGAATGCCCGCATCGACCATCGAATCGCCGGACACTTCAAGCGCGTAATGTTCGCCGCCCCCAAGCAATGCCGCGGGCACGGACAGCATCGAATGCCCCTCAAACGCTTCAATCGGCACACCAGCGGCAATCCGGCCATGCAACGGGATTTCGATGACGTCATTGGCTGGCTGCGGCATGGCGCGCAGGTTGGCGGGCACCGTGGCGGATGCGGCCGCCTTCGCTGTGCGCACATTTTCCGGCCGGTCGGGCATCCGCAACACTTCCAGCGCGCGGGCGCGGTTCGGCAGGCGTCGGATGAACTGGCGTTCCTCCAGCGCGCTGATCAGCCGGTGAACGCCTGACTTTGATTTCAGGTCTAGCGCCTCCTTCATCTCCTCAAATGACGGCGAAACGCCGGTATCTGCAAGCCGATCATTGATGAAGCAGATCAACTCGTGCTGTTTGCGCGTGAGCATTTCGTTCCTCCGTCCAGAACAGACGACGAACGTTTAGGCAACGATATTCATCAAGTCAAGCGAGCGGCAGAATCGGCACGGTCTCGCCCGGCTCGGCCGCTGGCGCAAAGGGGGCGCGCACGATCAGGCAATCGGCCTGAGCAAGCGTTTGCAGCAAGGAACTGTCCTGTTTGGCGGCACTAACGACACGGCCCGCCACCCAGCGTGCGCGCAGATAATCCTGGCGCTGGTCGTTGGCGGGCAGCGGCTCGCCAAGGATCGCAGCGGTGGTTCGCGGCAGCGGATTGGTTGCCCCGCCCAGCGCCGCGATCAGTGGCCGAAGAAACAAATGCGCGGTTACAAACGCCGATACCGGGTTGCCGGGCAGGCCAAGGATCACCGTATTGCCAATCGTTCCCGCAAGCATGGGTTTGCCGGGGCGCAGTGCAATCCGCCAGAAATCGATGGCGCCGCCCGCCGCTTCAATCGCCGGTCGGATCAGATCATGATCGCCCACCGAAGCACCGCCAATGGTGACAATGATATCTGCATCAATGCCCGCAATCGCCGCGCTGATCAGATCGAGCTGGTCGGGCAGGATGGCGGGCAGGGTGACCTCGATGGGCAGGTCGGCGAGATGCGCGGCGAGCATGACGCCATTTGCTTCGGGTATTTGCCCCGCACCAATCGGCGCACCCGGTGGCACCAGTTCATCGCCGGTGGTGAGGATCGTCACCCGCACGCGCCGACTGACTAACGATGTGCCGTAACCGGCAATGGCCGCCAGGGCGATGCGCGCCGGCGTTAGCCGCTCGCCCCGCGTGACAAGCAGGTCGCCATCGTTGAAATCAAGCCCCTTGTGGCGCACGTTGCGGCCGGGTGCAGACGGGCCCTCACCCGTTAAGATGACCCGCGTGCCTTCCCGGCCCGCTTCTTCCTGCACCAGCACGGTATTGGCCCCGGCGGGCATTGCAGCGCCGGTGAAAATGCGGACAGTTTCGCCCTTTCCGACGGCCTGGTCAAAGCCGTGCCCGGCGGCACTCTCGCCAATCAGGATGAAGGGGCCGGGCAGATCGGCAAAGCGGATTGCATAGCCATCCATCGCCGACAAATCGGTCGCTGGCTGCGATCGGCGAGCGATAATATCACTCGCGGCCCAGCGGCCCGCTGCCGCCGCCAGTCCCACCGTTTCGGCTGCAACTGGCGTGCCCAGCGCGAACAGCCGCTGTTGGGCTTCTTCAACGGGGAGCAAGCCGGCCATGTGTTGCTTCAACGCCCCTAGTGGAGTTTCAGGCGCGGGCGGATCACCTGGTTGATCCGGCCCATCGCAACCAGCGCCACGCCCTTTAGCCACCCGTGGATCGCCACCAGGTGCATGCCGTACAGCGATACATAGATGATCCGCGCAATCCGGCCCTCCACCGCCATCCGCCCGCCGACCAGATTGCCCATCAGGCTGCCGACGGTCGAATAGCGCGACAGGGATACCAGCGATCCCTTGTCATGATACACAAAGCCCCGCAGCTTGCGGCCAGCAATCAGCGCGCACAGATTGTGGTAGGCGGTGCTCGCCATCTGGTGCGCCGCCTGCGCGCGCGGCGGGATGGGGCGATCAGCCCCTTCGGGCACGAACCGTGCGCAATCGCCAATCGCAAAGATGCGTTCATCCCGCGTGGTTTGCATCGTGCTGGTGACCACCAGTTGGTTGCCAGGCGTTGTCTCCAGCCCGCCAATGCCTTGAAGAAAATCCGGGCCCTTCACGCCCGCTGCCCAAACGCGCAGATCGGCGGGGATGAATGTACCGTCTGCGGTGGCGATGCCTTCATCGGTAATTTCGGTCACTTGCCGACCGGTGAGGACGTGTACGCCAATCGCCTCAAGCTCTTCCGTGGCGGCTTGCGACAAATCTTCGGGCAGCGCGGGCAGGATGCGCGGGCCAGCCTCCAGCAACGTCACGTCGAGCCGCGATTCGTCAAACACCTCCAGCCCGTAATAGGCCAAGCCCTTGGCCGCATTGAACAACTCAGCGGCGAGCTCAACGCCGGTCGCGCCGCCACCCACAATCGCCACGCGCACCCGCGCATCGCTGGCCGGATCAGCGTTCATCGCGCGTGATACGCGTAGACACTGGTTGAGCAGGCGCTTGCGGAACCGGTCGGCCTGTGTGCGATCGTCGAGGTATATCGCGTTCTCGCGCACGCCCGGCGTGCCGAAATCATTGGAAACCGACCCAACCGAAACCACCAAATAATCATAGCGGATGCGGTGCCGCGCCACAATTTCCCGCCCGGTTTCATCAACGATGGGTGCAATCACCACCTGCCGCGCATCGCGATCAATCGCTTCGAGCGCGCCATCGAAAAACCGGTAATTCCAGCGATAGGCGTGGCTGCGATAGCCAACTTCATCCAGATTGGCGTCAAGCGATCCCGCCGCCACTTCATGCAGCAACGGCTTCCAGATATGCGTCTGGTTGCGATCAATCAGGATGATGTCGAATTTCTTGCGGCCAAACTTCTTGCCCAGCCGCGCCACCAGGCCCAGCCCACCCGCGCCGCCACCGACCACAACGATCTGGATTTTCTTTGATTTGCCCACCGCGCGCGCGCCGGGGGATGTCACCGCTGCCGTCGCGTCCTGATGTTCAGCGGCATCCGCCATTGCAATCAAACCCCTTGATATCGCCCCGCACCCAAGGGTGCGCGATATTGCAGTGCAGCACCAGTGCTAAATTGCCTTATCCGGGGCCAGCCCCGGGGCCAGCCACTCGCCCGATTTGCCGCCGCGCTTTTCCAGCAACCGCACATCGCCAATGATCATGCCGCGATCAATCGCCTTGGCCATATCGTAAATCGTCAGCAGCGCGACCGATACGGCCGTGATTGCTTCCATCTCGACACCCGTTTTGCCGGTGGTGGCACAGGTGGCGGTGACAGTGACGCCGCTATCGTCCGGTTCCAGATCAATCGCGACGCGGGTGAGCGGCAGTGGGTGGCACAGCGGTATCAGATCGCTGGTGCGCTTGGCGGCCATGATGCCTGCAACACGCGCCACGGCCAGCACATCGCCCTTTTTCGCCGCACCCTGGCGGATCGCGATTGCCGCCGCCGCCGACATGGTAATGCGGCCGCTGGCGACCGCTTCGCGCGCAGTATCGGCCTTGGCGCCGACATCAACCATATGCGCAGCACCAGCTGCGTCGAGATGCGTCAGCCCGGTCATCCGCCGATCAAGCCCCGCGTTGCCGCCTCGATATCGTCGGCGCGCATCAGCGCCTCGCCGACCAGAAAGCACCGCACGCCCTTGTCGGTCATCGCATCCAGATCGGCCCGGGTTGAAAGGCCACTTTCCGCGACAAAGGTGCAACCAGCGGGGGCCCGCGCGATCAGATTATAGGTGTGTGAAAAATCGACCGAAAAATCATGCAAATTGCGGTTGTTGACCCCGATCAGCCGGGATTTGAGCTTCATCGCCCGCTCCAGTTCCTTGGCGTCATGCACCTCAACCAGCACATCCATGCCGCAGTCAATCGCAGCGGCCTCAATCTCGGCCAGCACTTCATCATCTAGCGCGGCCATGATCAGCAGGATGGCATCAGCCCCCAATGCGCGCGATTCGGGGACTTGCCAGGCGTCGATCATGAAATCCTTGCGGATCACCGGCAGGCTGACGACATTGCGCGCGTCCGCCAGATAGGCATCGGCACCCTGGAACCAATGTTCATCGGTCAACACCGAAAGGCATGCTGCACCACCTGCCTGATAGGCAATGGCATGCGCTGGCGGATCGAAATTTTCACGGATCAAGCCTTTGGAGGGGCTGGCTTTCTTGATCTCGGCGATCAGCGCCGGGCCATGTTCCGCGCGCGCATCAAGCGCGGCACGAAATCCGCGCGGCGGCGTTTGCTCCGCAATCATCGCGTCCAGATCGGCGAGCGAAATGCACGCTTTCCGCGCGGCAACATCGGCACGTTTGGTTTCAAGGATGCGGTTGAGAATCGTCGTCATGAATAGGCGATCCAGCAATCGAGCAGCGTGTTGGCCAGGCCGTTGTCTAACACTTCGCGGGCCTCCTCAGCGCCGTCAGCCAACGAATCAGCACGTCCAGCTACCATCAGCGCAGCAGCAGCGTTGAGCAATACGGCATCGCGGTATGCGCCTGTCTCGCCCAGCAGCAACCGGCGAAGTGCGGCGGCATTATGCGCCGGATCACCGCCACGAAGTGCCTCAATCGGGTGGCGGGGCAGGCCGGCATCTTCAGGCAAAACACGCGGGGGCAGGGTGATCGCGCCGATGCTTTCAACCACGCTTGCACCAGCGCCTGACAGCTCATCAAGGCCTTCTTCGCCCGATACAACCAACGCCGCTTCGGTATGCAACTGGCTTAGCGCTTCGGCATAGACGGGCACATAATCGGGCCGGGCAATCCCGATCAACTGGCGCGACACGCGGGCAGGATTGGCGAGCGGCCCCATCAGGTTAAAGATCGTGCGCTTGCCGATCTGGCGGCGAATGGGGGTGATGCGCTTCATCGCCGGATGGTGATTGGCCGCGAACAGGAAGGCGATGCCCAGATCGCGCAGGCTCGCTTCCGCCAGCCGTCCGGCACGGTCCATGTCGAGGCCCAGCGCCTCCAACGTATCAGCAGCACCGGCCTTGCTTGATGCTGCCCGGTTGCCATGCTTGGCGACGGGCACGCCCGTGGCAGCCACCACCAGCGACACGGCTGTGGAGACGTTCAGCGTGTGGTGGCCATCCCCGCCGGTGCCGCAAACATCAATCGCGCCTGTCGGAGCGTCGATGGGGATCAGCCGTGCCCGCAGCGCGCGTGCGGCCTCAGCAATCTCGATACTCGTCTCACCGCGTTCGCTGAGTGTCACCAGAAAATCGGCCACTGCCTGTTCAGAGGTGCGGGCATCCAGGATATCAGCAAATGCCTGCGCAGCATCATCGCGCGATAACGGCGCAGCGGGATCAGGCAGGCTTACCAGCACCGTCACGCCATCGCCCTTGGGTGAAGCCCCGCCAGCGCCATAAAGTTGGCGAGCATTGCATGACCATGCTCGGTCGCGATGCTTTCCGGGTGGAACTGCACGCCGTGGATAGGCAGCGCGGCGTGGCGAAATCCCATGACCGAACCGTCATCGGCGGTGGCGTTGATGATCAGATCAGCGGGAATATCCTCAACAATCAGCGAGTGATAGCGCGTGGCCGTGAAGGGCGAGGGCAGCCCGGCAAACAGCCCGGTGCCGTCGTGCGAAACAGGCGATGTCTTGCCGTGCATCAAGCCGCCGCGCACCACTTGCCCGCCAAAATGCTGGCCAATCGCCTGATGGCCCAGGCACACACCGAGCAGCGGTTTGCCCGCGCTGGCGCAGGCCGCGACCAGATCAAGCGATATCCCGGCCTCGGTCGGCGTTTTGGGGCCGGGCGAGATCAAAAACGCATGTGCATTGCTGGCGATTGCTTCTGCCGCCGTCAGCGCATCGTTGCGCACCACGCGCACTTCGCTGCCCAGCTCCATCAGATAATGGACCAGGTTCCAGGTAAAGCTGTCATAATTGTCGATGACCAGGATCATGCGGCGCGCTTGTACCCGATGCATTCGCCAGCGCAACCAGAAGTCCGATTCTCGCAATATTGTAGACATCTAGCCCGACTATAGTAGGCAAGAGAAATTGGTTTGATCCTGATCGATTCCCCGGGGGAGTGAGTAATATGCGTCGCCTGATCGCCCTTTGCGTCCTGATGCTCCCGGCCAGCGCTGCACTCGCGCAGGATGCGCCGATTGCGGGAACGCCGCCCGCAAAAATTCGCAGCATTACCCTCACGCCAGGCGATAAATGTCCGCAATCGACCAATGGTGAAATCGTGGTTTGCCAGACAATTGACGAACCTTATCGGATCCCCAAGGCGCTTCGCCAGTCAGCGCCCGTCGCCGCAAATCGCACATGGGCGAGCCGTGTCGCCGGTATTGACGACGCGGTCACCGAGGCAAGTGGCCTGCCGAACAGTTGTTCAACCACGGGCACCGGCGGCTCAACCGGATGCACCCAGCAGCTCATCCAGCGCTGGTCCGCAGAGCGCCGCGAAGCCCAGCAGGACCGCCGCGAACCGCGCTAAGCGACACTTACGGGGTTACCGCGCTATTGCCCGAAATCGGGCGCAGCAGCTCTGCCGATTGCCTCACGCGCGGCAGCCAGCAGAGCGCCTGCCTTGGCCTCGCATTCGCGCTGTTCATAGGTTGGGTCGCTATCGGCGACGATACCTGCGCCTGCCTGCACATGCATCGTTCCGTCCTTCACGATGGCCGTGCGCAGGACGATGCAGCTATCCATTGATCCATCGGGCGAGAAATAACCGACGCCGCCTGCATAGGCACCGCGCACTTCGGGTTCCAGTTCGGCGATGATCTGGCACGCACGCACCTTTGGCGCGCCTGATACGGTGCCAGCCGGAAAACCGGCGAACAGGGCGTCGATCGCGTCGTGCTTTGCATCCAGCCGCCCGACCACATTGGAGACGATGTGCATCACATGGCTATAAAATTCGACGGTATAACTGTCGGTTACGCGCACGCTTCCAGCTTGGGCCACGCGCCCGGTGTCGTTTCGACCCAAGTCGAGCAGCATCAGATGTTCGGCGCGTTCCTTGGGGTCGGCGAGCAGGCTGGTGCGGTTTGCCTCA
>JBBSCC010000152.1:0-7379 GCA_038250735.1 Sphingomonadales bacterium
AGCCCCGGCGCGTGCAGGCACCCGCCCCGCGCCTCCGCCGCCTGTTCGCGCAACCAGAATATCGTCGCCCCCGGTCGCGCCAGTTGCGTGGCCAGCATCGCGGCAAAGCCCGCCGCGCTGCCGGTATCGTCAATCGTTGCGGCAAACACTTCATGCAGCCGCGCGCGCATCAACCCGCCACCCAGTGCCGCATCGATTGCGGCATGGCCAAACGACACCATCTGCGCCGCATCCTCAGCACGCGATCGCTCCCCCGCCGCAATCTGCGCACGCAACTTCATGATCGTATCGGGCGAATCGCGCATTATTGTTCCTGTTATGTTCTAAATCCGCGCGCAATGCATTTGAGTCAAGCCAAACGGGGAAAGGGCATAACTATTTTGCTGCGATTACCGCCACTGGTGGTTGGCCGCCGGTGCATCTGCCGCCACCAATCCCGATTCCGCCCGCCTGCGCAAAAAAAGATGCTTGTCAAAAGCGATTGTCACATTGATGTAACAAGTGGAGGGGCGGCTGTGTGTTCAAAGACATGATTCAATCTGCATCGCGGGCATTGGGGATTCCGTGCGCGATCTTTATCGTCGCGCTTGGTGCCGTGCAGTTTTTTGCCGCGCAAACGCTTGGCGCCTGGATGGGCCTTTCGACGCGCAGCATCTATCTCAGCTTTGCGATTATTGCCTGGATGGCAGGCGCGGTCATCCTGTGTCGGCTGACCGAAATTCTGTTTTGGAACCAGCTTGGCCGCACCAAGGGGCGCAGAACCCCCCGGCTGCTGATCCAGATCACCAATGTACTCATCTATGCCACCGTTGCCCTGACGATGGCGGCAATGCTGTTCCAAATCCCGCTGACGGGTGCGATTGCGACGTCCAGCGTGATCGGCCTGGTGGTCGGTTTCGCTGTGAAAAGCCTGATATCCGATACGTTTTCAGGGATCGCGCTCAACCTGGACAGTGGGTTTGGCATCAACGATTTTGTGCAGATCGTGTCGCGCGCAAACAGCACGCGGCTGATTGGGCGGGTGACCGAAATCAACTGGCGCAGCACCTATATTCTGACGCCTGAAAATTCGTTGATGGTCATCCCCAACACGGTGATGAGCGAATCCATCGTGCTGAATTTTTCAAAACCGGATCGAATGGGTGAATTCGAGATGGTCGTTTCGCTAGATTTTGAAGTCAGTACCGAGCGGGCGCTGCGCGTGCTTGGCGCGGTGGCCCAGGCCGCTGCGCGCGATAGTGACGCGATTTTTGACGTAAAGGCCCGAATATCCGAAGCGACCGGCAACGGCATAAACTATAAGATCAAATATATGCTCGATCCGGCAAAGCTGGCGCCGGGCAAGGCAAAGCACCTGATTTTGGGGCATTTGCTGCGGCATTTGTCGACCACCGGATTGGCGCTAGCCCATCCAAAAGTCGACAATTGGGCGGTCGAACCCCAAGATCTTGGTCGCTGGGCCGAAGCACCGGGCAGCCGGTTCAGGCTGCTGAACCAGGTCGAACTGTTCGTTGGCATTGCGCCAACATCGCTGCACCAGCTTGCCGACCGGATCACGCGCCGCGATTTTTCGGCCGGAGAAAAGCTGATCTCCGCTGGCGAACCCGGCCAATCCATGTTCGTGATGAGCGAAGGGCTGGTCTCCGTCCGCATCCCGCAGGGCGACAATGAACTTGATGTCGCGGCATTTTCACCGGGCGACTTTTTCGGCGAAATGTCGCTGCTCACCGGCGAACCGCGCACTGCTTCAGTGGTCGCGGTAACCGACACCGTCGCCTTTGAAATCGACAAGGAAGACATTGAACATCTGCTGGAAACCAACCCGGCTGCCGCCGAAGCGCTGAGCATGGCCGCTGCCGAGCGCCGATTGGCGTCCGATGCCGCGCGATCATCCAAGCCCCCCGAACAAATTGCAGAAGAAAGATCTTCAATGGCTGGCAAAATCCTGGCGGGCATGAACCGGTTTCTGGGGCGACGGGCCCCCAAGCCCGAACTCGCGCAAGTGGCCGCGCGCTGATGGCAAAGCCCCCCGCCCTTGGCGCGTTGCTCGCCGTTTTTGTGATGCTGAGCGGGTGTGCCTATGCCGGGCCGCGTTCGCTCATCGCCACGCGGCCGCTGTATAATCAGGCGATCGCCCAGACCAATGATCAGGAACTGCTGCTCAATCTCGTCCGGCTCCGCTACCGCGACACCACCTATTTCACGACGGTTGAACGCATCGCCGCATCGCTGGAACTCAACATGTCGCTTGGCAGCACGTCGAGCTACAGCCAGACGTCCAGCACCGCTGCAAAGGACACGATTGGCCGGATTTTCAGCCTGGGACCGGGCACGATTGCGATGAATGAACGGCCGACGATTTTTTACGCACCATTGGAAGGTGAAAAATTCGTCCGGCAGATGATGACGCCGATCAACCCCGACATCCTGTTCCTGCTGGTTCGTTCGGGCTGGTCGATTGACCGGGCGTTTTCGATCGCCGTTATCGAAATGAACGGGCTGAAAAATGCACCAACCGCGTCCGGGCCTGCGCCGTCGCGTGCGCCCGAATTTCAAGAATTTGCCGAAGCCGTGCGGCTGCTGCGGGCGTTGCAGCGCGACAACCGGCTGGATCTGGTGCGAACCGTTGGCGACAAACAGGGTATCGAGCTGCGCTTTATCCGGGGGGCGGGATCAAGCGAGGAAGCGCTGCGGTTTAAATCATTGACCGGCATTGATGCAGGCGCAGACCGGATCAGGATCGTGCTGACCGGCGATCCTTCGGACAAGGCTTCATTGGTCATCAACACGCGGCCCGTAATGGCGGCGCTCCATTTCCTTGCGACCGGGGTGGAAGTGCCAAACCGTGATCTCGATGCCGGGCTGGTCCGCCGGACAACCAAGGCCGACGGTTCACCATTTGACTGGCAAGAGATGCTGGGCGGCCTGTTCCGCGTTCAAGTCTCCGACCGCGAACCGCAAAACGCCACCACGATGGTGCGCTATCGTGGTGCCTGGTTCTATATCGCCGATAATGATCTGGAAACGAAATCAACCTTTGAATTGCTGACCCAGGTGATCGCCCTGCATTCAGCCCCACCCTCCGCCTCCGCACCAATCGCGCTGACGATCAGCAAATAGGCACTGGCACCCGCCGCTGGCCGCCAGGCGGAGGGTGGCGGCGGGTGGCGCTTTGCCCACGCAACGCCGGGGCGAGATGCTAACCGACTTGTGCGGCCGCGGTTCGATCCAAAAAACGCCAACGACACGTTGTTGCAACCCGAATGCGGCAACATTTGCCCAGTTGCCGACATCACATAAACCTATTCCTCACACCGTCACCCCGGGCTCGGCCCGGGGTCCCGCTTGTTGCCAAGCGGGTGCAAACAGTCGACGGGCGGATCCAGCCCCATAGCAGCGGGACCCCGGATCAAGTCCGGGGCGACGGTTTTAGGAATGACGGCTAACCACCAATACGCGCCGCGTACGACTCGCGAACGATTACGCCCCCGTCACCCAGATCTGTCCAGCGACAGAAACGTCTACGGTAGTATTGTTGATTTATAACGAATTTCGGGAATTTTGGCTGGGGCGGCAGGATTCGAACCTACGAATGGCGGCATCAAAAGCCGCTGCCTTACCGCTTGGCGACGCCCCAGCAGAGCGGGTGGCTTTAGGGGGTGATGGGGCGGGTGGAAAGGGGGGATGCACCACTTATCGCCCGTTCCGTCACGATTTTCAGTCGATCCGGTCCACCCAGCCGTAGGGATCGGGTGCAAGACCGCGCTGAATCTCGACCAGTGACTGGCCGATGCTCTGGGTAATCTGGCCGGGGCCCCCGCTGCCGATGGTGAAGTTGGCGTCGCCCAGCGCCATTTTGCCGATCGGCGTCACCACAGCGGCGGTGCCACAGGCAAACGCTTCAACCAGGCGACCGCTTTCGGCATCGGCGCGGCAATCATCGATGGCATAGGGTTGTTCGTCCACCACCAGCCCGCGATCACGCGCCAGGGTGATGATCGAATCGCGCGTGATGCCCGCCAAAATCGTGCCGCCCAGCGGGGGCGTGCGCAGCGTGCCATCGTCGAACACGAAAAAGATATTCATGCCGCCCAGTTCCTCAATCCAGCGGCGTTCCACCGCGTCAAGGAACAGCACCTGATCATGCCCGCGCCGCGTTGCATCTGCCTGCGCCATCAGGCCTGCGGCGTAATTGCCGCCGCATTTGGCCGCCCCGGTGCCGCCGGGTGCCGCGCGGGAATAATCCTGCGATACCCACAAGGACACAGCAGGCGCGCCGCCCTTGAAATAGGCACCCGCCGATGATGCGATGACGGCAAAAACATATTCGGTGGAGGGTTTTACCCCCAAAAACACCTCAGTCGCGATCATGAAGGGGCGCAGATAGAGCGACCCGCCATCAATCATGGGGATCCAGTCGCGGTCACACTTGACCAGGCGACGCACCGATTCAAGGAACAGCGCCTCAGGCAGCGGCTGCATCGCCATGCGTTCGGCAGAGGCACGAAACCGGCGGGCATTGGCATCGGGCCGGAACAGCGCGGTGCCGCCATCGGGCAGGCGATATGCCTTCAGACCTTCAAAAATTTCCTGCGCATAATGCAGCACGCCTGCCGCCGGATCGATTTGAAACGGGGTGCGCGGGCCAATCTGCGCGTCATGCCAGCCCTTGGCTTCGCTGTAGCGGATCGTTGCCATATTATCGCTGAACACCCGGCCAAAACCGGGGTTGGCGATCAAGGCAGCGCGCGCCGCCGCGGTGGTGGGGGCGGGATGCGCGTGAACGGCAAATTCAAGGCCCCCCTGAAGGTCAAGGCCACCCTTTGCGCCGCTGGTCGTCTGGTCGAGCATCACTGTCACCGCATAAGCTTTTTTCTAAGGGCTTGACCCCTCTATGGAAGGCGGCAAAGTCGGTCAACATGGGTGCCCCACCATCATCAGCATCGCCGTTGTTCCTGCGGGAATCCGAAGTCCGGCGCGGCATCGAATTGCTGTATTTCGGCTATGGCAACCTGACGCGCAGCGTTGACCAGGGTCTGGCGGCGCAGGGGCTGGGGCGCGCGCATCACCGGGTGTTGTATTTCGTCGCCCGCCAGCCCGATCTTACCGTCAGCGAACTGCTGGGCCTGCTGGCAATTACCAAGCAATCGCTGGGCCGGGTGCTGACCGATCTGACCGAGCGCGCGCTGGTGGATATGCGCCCGGGTGAGCGTGATCGCCGCCAGCGGCTGCTGCGGCTCACCCCGGCGGGCCAGGTGCTGGAGGCGGCGTTGTTCGACACGGTCCGCACCCGGCTGTCGGCGGCCTATGCCAGCGCGGGGCAGAATGCAGTGGGCGGGTTCTGGGCGGTGCTGGAAGGGTTAATCCCCGACGATGACAAGGCCCGGATTGCAGCGCTGCGCGATTAGCGTGGTTTGCATAAAATCTGAATCGTCTTTGCGAGCGCAGCGAAGCAATCCAGCTCCGCCACTCGCAGCACACTGGATTGCTTCGCTGCGCTTGCAATGACGTCTGAGATGCAGAATTATGGCGCGATGCTCTACCGTGCTGCCGCTGCCATTTCGGCGTTGCGCCGGGTGGCTGCCGCCAGCGTTTCGGTCAGCAGCCGTACCAGCGCCCCATCCTGATCCAGCACGTTCAATCCGGCTCGCGTCGATCCGCCCGGACTGGCGACCTGATCGGCAAGCTGCGCAGGGGGAACATCAGCGGCGCCCGCCAGCAACCCCGCCCCCTCCACCGTTGCCAGCGCCAGCCGCGCCGCCTGATCGCCTGGCAACCCCAGCGAAGCCCCCGCGAGCGCCAGCGCATCGATAAACCGGTATAAAAACCCCGGCCCGCTGCCGGCCAGCGCGGTTACGGCGTTGAACAGCGCCGCATCCACCCATTCGATCAGCCCAAGCGGGGCCATCAGCGCAGCAACCGCGTCCCTGGCCTGATCATCCGCCGAACCCGATTGCAGCGCCACCACGCCCTTGCCAATGCCAACGGGCAGGTTGGGCATCGCCCGCACAATCGCCCCTGCAGTAAATCGCCGGGCGATCGCGCTTTCCTCCACCCCGGCCAAAATCGATACCAGCAGTGGCACGCCCGCAATTCGCGCGGCCCAGCGATCGGCCACATCGTCTATCTGCTGCGGTTTCATGGCGAGCATCACGATATCGGGAAGCGCCCCGTCGGGCAGCGCCCGCGCCTGGCGCACACCGGGCGGCAAGGCGCGATCAACCCGGTTGACAACATCCACCTGCTCAGCGGCAACGACACCGCTTGCAATCCACTGGCGCAGCATTGCCCCACCCATATTGCCGCAGCCGATCAACCATATCCGCTGAAGCGTCACGCTTCGCCCTGGGTCTCGGTTAGCGCGGCGGCGAGCGCATCCTTGGGGCTTTTGCCGCCCCACATCACGAACTGGAATACCGGGTAAAACCGCTCGCATTCATCAATCGCGGATTCGATCAGCAATTCAGCCGCCGCCAGCGATAATGTGCCGCCATCGCTTGCATCAACCATCGCGGCATGGCGATAGAGCAGGATGCCGCTCGACGACCAAAGTTCGAAATGGCCCACCCACAGCTGTTCGTTGACCAGCCCGATAGCTTCATAAATCGCCACGCGGCGTTCATCGGTCACGCGGATATCGGGGAACGCCAAAAACTGGAGAACGCTGTCTTCCTCACGCCACAGCGCGCGCAGCTCATATTCGGTCCAGCTGCCCTTCACATGGGCCACCACCTCGTCATCCTGGCGCTCATGCGTCCAGCCATGCGCGGCGAAATAGCTTTCCAGCATGTCGATCGGCGCGGCATCATCGCGCTCGTCATCGGCTTCGTGCGGCCTTACCAACTCAGTTCCTGCCCATCATCATTCGCTGCCCCGGCGTGCCAAGATGACCGCGATGGGGCAAGACCAGCCGACCGCCCCCGCCCCAAAAAACTGTGGACAACGCCGCAAGGCGCAATCGGGGTCAATCAATCAGGCCCATTCAATCAGGCCCAACCAATCACGCAGCGCCCGACGATTTCTTGCCCTTTGCAGGGGCGGCAGGCGCTGGCGTGGCTGCCGCCTCCAGCTTGTCGATGCGGGCGCGCAGCGCATCCGCCTCATCGCGGGCCGCCGCAGCCATTGCCTTCACCGCGTCAAATTCTTCGCGCGAGACGAATTCCAGCCCGCCAATCCATTCCTTGGCGCGCGCGCGGGCGCCCTGTTCAGCCTCACGACCCACCCCGGCCAGCGTGCCAGCAGCGCCATTGATGAACTTGGCGAAATCATCGAACAGGCGGTTTTCGGATTGCATGGTCAAATTCCCGGTTGTTTCAACTGATGATCTGGGTGCTCGATGACGATGGCACAAGGGTTTCGGCACCCGGATTCAACTCACC
>JBBSCC010000153.1:0-7331 GCA_038250735.1 Sphingomonadales bacterium
CTGATCGGCGATCAGCCCTTCATCACCGTCAACAGCGACAATTTATGGGTCGATGGCCCAATTGATTCGATCCGGGCGCTGGCGGCGCAGTGGGATGATGCGCGGATGGACGCGCTATTGCTGATGGTGCCGCTCGCCCGGGCGCATTGCCACGGGGGGATGGGTGATTTTCATCTTGATGCCAATGGCAAAATCACGGGCCGCCGCCGCCGCGCGCGGCTTGCGCCCTTTGTGTGGACCGGCGTGCAAATACTGTCGCCCCGGCTGATTGCTGATTGGCCGGCGGGGCCGTTTTCGACCAATATTTTCTGGGATCGGGCGATTGCCGCGGGGCGCGCATTTGGCATGACGCACCAGGGTCTGTGGTTTGATGTTGGCACGCCGGGCGCGATTGCCAAGACGGAGGCGATCCTGGCCGATGGCTGATCGCGCCGGGCCCCAGTTGTTCTCCATACCGGCGCACCGCGCCTTTGCCGATGCGCTGGCGGCGGGCCTGATCCGGCGGTTCGGGCGCGATCCGATGGTGCTGGCGCGCGGCACCGTGCTGCTCCCCAATAATCGCACCAAGCGGACGATTACCGATGCATTTGTGCGCGCCAGCGGCGGCGGATTGTTGCTGCCCCGGCTGGTCGCGATTGGCGATGCGGAAGGGGGCGAGGCGGCGAGCGCCGCAATCGATCCCGCTGATGATGACGCCCCCGTTCCGCCCGCCGTGCTGCCACTCCCCCGGCGATTGATCCTCGCCCGGCTGGTGAGTGAGGAACGCGCGCGCGCCGGTGCGCCGGTTGACGCGGCAGAGGCGGTGCGGCTGGCGGGCGAACTGGCGCGCACGCTGGATCAGATGCTGGTGGAGGAGGTCAGCCCGCAGGCGCTGCGCAGTCTGACGATGACGGAGGAACTGTCGCACCACTGGCAGCGCGCGCTGGAAATGTTCGGCGTGGCGCTTGATCGCTGGCCACAGGAACTTGCGCGGATCGGCCAGATTGATCTGGCGGAACGGCGCGCGCGGCTGCTCGAACGGCTGGGCCATCGGTGGCAAAGCACACCGCCCGCTGGCTTTGTCTGTGCAGCGGGCATCACCACTGCCGCCCCCGCCATCGCCCGGCTGCTGCGCGTGGTGAGCGATATGCCGCAGGGGATGGTGGTGTTTCCGGGTCTCGCGACCGAAATGGACGAGGCTGAATGGCAATCACTGGGCCCGCACGCGCCCGATCCCGCCACCGGCCAGCGCCGCCGATCGATTGAGGCGCATCCGCAGTTTCAGTTGAAGCTGCTGCTCGACCGGATGGGGGTGAACCGCGCCGAAGTGGCGACCTGGCGCGATGGCGGCGGGCATGATGCCGGGGCAGTGCGCGGGCGGGCAGTGGCCAATGCGCTGGCGCCTGCCGATTTCACCGGCAAATGGACGACACTGCCCGCCGATGCCCGGCGGCTGAGCGATGTGCGCGCGGTCGAGCTGGCGACCCCGGCGGCAGAAGCACAGGCGATTGCACTGGCCCTGCGCGAGGCGCTGGAGACACCGGGCAAAACCGCCGCGCTCGTCACGCCCGATCGCGCGCTCGCCCGGCGGGTGGCGGCGCACTGCGCGCGCTGGGGCATCGCGATTGATGACAGCGCGGGTCGACCATTATCGATCCTGCCATCGGGCACGCTGCTGACGGTGCTGGCAGAGGCCGCCGCGCAGGATTTTGCCCCATTGGCGTTGCTGGCGCTGCTTAAGCACCCGCTGGTGCGTTTTGGCGAGGATCGGCTGGCGTGGCTGGAGGGGGTGCGCGCGCTTGATCTGGCGCTGCGCGGGCCGCGCCCGGTTACGGGGCTGGACGGTATTGCGGTGCATCTGCGCGACGGCGACAAACGCACCGCGCATATCCGCCGCGCCGCTGCCGCGTGGTGGCCGCAAGCTGCCGCCTTGCTTGCGCCAATAGCGGCGGTGTTCGCAGCGGGGGCGCAACGGCTTGACCAGCTTATCGGCGCGCTGCGGGAAAGCGCGCAGTCGTTGTGCGGCGATGCGATGTGGAGCGGGGTCGCGGGGCGCGCGGCGGCCGAATTGCTCAGCGATATTGAAGGGCAGGCGGCATCTGGCCCGGCGCTGGTTGAACCCAAAAGCCTTGCCCCTTTGCTGCGCACGTTGATGGACGATATCGCCGCCCGCCCGCCCCAGGGTGGCCACCCCCGGCTGGCGATCTACGGCCTGATCGAGGCACGGCTGCAGACCGCCGATCTGATGATTTTGGGTGGGCTGAACGAGGGCGTTTGGCCCGGCCAACCCGCGCCCGACCCTTGGCTTGCCCCGCGCATCCGCACCGAATTGGGGCTGCCGGGGCTGGACCGCCGGATCGGACTTTCCGCGCATGATCTGGCCGCCGCGCTCGGCGCCCCCGAAGTGCTCATCACCCGCGCCCGGCGAGACGCACGATCCCCCGCCATCCCCTCGCGCTTCTGGCTGCGGCTAGAGGCGATGTCGGGCGGCTTGCCGCGTGCGCGCGATCTGGAGGGCTGGGCAACCGCACTTGATACGCCGGCGACGCACGATCCCGCTGATCGCCCCGCCCCCATCGTCCCCGCCGATCTGCGCCCTAAACGTATTTCGGTGACCGAGGTTGATCGCCTGAAGGCCGATCCTTTCGCCTTTTACGCCCGGCGTGTGCTGGGGCTATCCCCGCTCGATCCGGTTGATGCCGATCCCAGCGCGGCGTGGCGCGGCACGGCGGTTCACGCGATATTGGAGGCTTGGGCAAAGGAGGATGATTGCGCGCCTGACAGGCTGCACGCGCGCGCCATGGCGATGCTGGCCGATGCCCGCACCCACCCGATGATGCGCGCATTCTGGCAACCCCGGCTGATCGAGGCGATCAACTGGATCGTCGCCGAAATGGACCAGCAGGTCGATAAGGGCCGCAAGGTGCTGACCGCCGAACTGACCGGGCTGATCACCATCGCGGGCGTCGAACTGCGCGGCACGGCGGACAGGATTGACCGGCTGGTGGATGGCGGGCTGGGCATCGTGGATTATAAGACTGGCAAGCCACCCTCCACCGCCGCTGTGCGCGCTGGGTACAGCCTCCAACTCGGGCTGCTGGGGCTGATTGCGGAGCGGGGCGGGTTTGCGGGGATTGCCGGCACCGCAGGCGCATTCGAATATTGGTCAATGGCGCGCAGCGGCGACAGTTTCGGCAAGATCAGCAGCCCCGTTGATCCTGAAGGCAAGCGTGACCGCATTCTCACCGCCGATTTCACCGCAATTGCCGCCGCCGCCTTTGCCGATGCCGCCGCGCAGTGGCTGACCGGCACTGAGCCATTTAAGGCCAAGCTCAAACCCGAATATGCGCCCTATGCCGATTATGATCAGCTGATGCGCCTCGACGAATGGTATGGCCGCGATGCGCGATAGCCCCGCCAATCTGCCGCAATTGCTGGGCAATCAGGCCCGCGCAAGTGCGCCAGACGCGCATGTGTGGCTGTCAGCATCGGCGGGCACGGGCAAGACGCAGGTGCTGGCGGCGCGCGTATTCCGCCTGTTGCTGCGCGGTACGGATCCGGCAGCGATCCTGTGCCTTACCTTTACCAAGGCCGGCGCGGCCGAAATGGCCGGGCGGATCAGCGCGCGGCTGGCGGCGTGGGTGCGGATGCCCGAACCCGCGCTGCGCAAGGATTTGTTCGCGCTGGGCGAGGCGCATCTTGACCCGCAGGTTATCGCCCGCGCGCGCACGCTATTTGCCAAGCTGCTCGATGCGCCCGGTGGCGGCATCCGCATTCAGACGATCCACGGGTTCTGCCAGGGGTTGCTGGCCAGCTTTCCGGTGGAGGCGGGCCTCGCCCCCGGTTTTCGCCCGATTGAGGCGCGGGAGGAGGCGGTGCTGCTGCGCGAAACGCTGGCCGGGGTGCTGGTGGATGCAGAGGCGCAGGGGCAGCTTGGCATCATCGACGCCATCGGTGCGCTCAGCCTGCGGTTGGGGGAGGGCGGGGCCGAGGAGTTCCTCCACGCCTGCGCGCGTGCCCCCGCCGCGATGGCCGCGCTCCCCAGCGGGATCGCGCCGTTCATCCGCGGCGCGCTGGATTTGCCGATTGGCGATATTGCCGATGTGATCGCCGATCTGTGCAGCGATGATGAATTTGATGTCGATGCCGTGCGCCGCATCGCCGCCGCCAACCGGGCCTGGGGTACCAAAACGGGCAACGATCAGGCCGATGTCGCCGAATGCTGGGTGGCGGCAACCCCTGCGCAGCGCGCAACGATGCTGGCTGACCTTCAATCGGTGGTGTTCACCAAAGAAGGCACACCGCGCGCCTATCAAAAGAAACTGATCGAGGCCGATTTCGACTATGCCGAACTCGCCGTCGCGATTGGGGAACGCTGCACCCTGCTGCTCGGGCTGGTGCAGCGCGCGGATTATGGCGATTTGCTGTCCGCGGCCCTTGGCGCGGGGCGGGTCTATGCCGATGCCTATGCGCGCGCGAAACGGCGGATCGGCGCGGTCGATTTTGACGATCTGATCGGCCATGTCGTCGATCTGCTCCGCCAGCCCGGCATTGGCGATTGGGTGCGGTACAAGCTGGACCAGACCACCGAGCATATCCTGGTGGACGAGGCGCAGGACACCAACATACGCCAATGGCAGATTATCGAAGCGATGGCGGACGAGTTTTTTGCAGGACTCGGCGCGCATGGCGAGCGCACGCGCACGCTTTTCGTGGTTGGCGATTACAAACAGGCGATTTTCGGGTTTCAGGGGACTGACCCTTTGCAGTTTGCAGCGGCCGAAGGACGTTTCCGACGTAAGGCTGATGCCCTGCTGGATGATCCATCGGCAGAGGCCACGCCGTTCAACCAATTGTCGCTGACGCATAGTTTCCGCTCGACTAAACCAATCCTTGAATTTGTTGATGCTGCGATCACTGGCACAGGCTCGCCCGATCTGGGGCAAATCGGCGATTTGGAGGCGCATGCCAGTGAACTCGCCGGGCCGGGCCTTGTGTCGCTATGGCCGCCAACGCTCGCCGCCAGCAGCGATGCGGATGAGGAAGACTGGATTGACGACGCCACCCGCGCGATCGCCAAGCAGATTGCGCGCCAGTTAAAGGCCTGGCTCGACCCCGCCGATCCGCTGATGCTGGAGAGCAAAGGGCGCGCGCTGCGACCGGAGGATGTGATGATCCTCGTCAAGCGGCGCGGCGAGCTCGCCTCGCTCATCGTCGCGCGGCTTTATGCCGAGGGGGTGGCGGTGGCGGGGGTTGATCGGTTGCGGTTGAACGCGCCACTGGCGGTGCAGGATTTGCTGGCGGCGATCCGCTTTGCGTTGCAGCCCGATGATGATCTGTCACTGGCGAGCCTGCTCGTGTCGCCGCTGCTGGGATGGACACAGGCCGATTTGCTCGCCGCCGCCGCGCCGCGTATTGGCGGCAGCTTGTGGCGGCAGTTACGTGCGCAGCAACCGGATGCTCGCCTGCAGCCGCTGTTCGATTTGCTCGCCCGCGCCGATATCGCCACGCCCTATCAGTTGCTTGAAGAACTGCTGTCCGGCCCGCTTGATGGCCGCCGCAAGCTGATCAACCGGCTGGGGCAAGAAGCGCGCGACCCGATTGAGGAGTTGCTGAGCGCCGCGCTGGAGTTTGAAACGCTGGGCACGCCTTCGCTGCAAGGGTTTCTCGACTGGTTTGATCGCGGCGATGTGGAAATTGTGCGCGATCCGTCCGCCCCGCTTGATGCGGTGCGGGTGATGACCGTGCACGGCGCAAAGGGATTGCAGGCACCGCTCGTCATTCTGGCCGACGCGACCGTTGATCCGGGGCTGGTGCCGCGATCCGTGCTGAAATGGGCACCTGAAGCGATGGATGATCCCATTCCCATTTTCCGCCCCCGTGCGGCAGAGCGCGGTGGGCCGCTTGCTGAGCTGGTCGCCAAAGTGCAGGCGCGCGAGTTGGCGGAGCATTGGCGGCTGTTTTACGTGGCGGCAACGCGCGCGGAGGAGCGGCTGGTGATCGCCGGGGCGCTTGGCCCGCGCGCCAAAGGCGTGCCGCCTGCTGCAAGCTGGTATGCCGCTGCTGATCGCGCGCTCGCGGTGTTGGGCGTCGGCCCGGCCGAGGGGGAGCGCCAGTTTGCTGGCCTTGCCCCGGCGCGTCCGGTTGATCGGCACAAGCGCGATGCGGAACCGATGGCGGAACGACCTGCGCTCCCGGATTGGGCACAGGCACCTGCCCCGGTGGAGGCGCGCCCGCCGCGCCCGCTGGCACCGTCGTCAATCGGGCTGGACGGCGTTGCCGACCCGCCGCCAGACGCCGCGATGCGCGCCGCCGCCGAGCGCGGTCGCCTGATCCATGCGTTGTTTGAGCGCTTGCCGGCGGTTTCAGCGGAAAAGCGCCGGGCGGCGGCGGATCGCTGGCTGCAATCGGCGGGCGGCGTCGCCGATGCGGGGATGCGCGCGGAAATGATCGACCGGGTTTGCGCCGTGCTTGAGGATCAGCGATTCGCAGAGCTGTTCAGCTCGAATGCGCTTGCTGAGGCCCCGATTGCCGCGGTGGTGGCGGGCGGATTTGTCGTGTCGGGCACGGTCGACCGGTTGCTGGTGAGCGACACCGTGGTGCGCGTGATCGATTTCAAAACCGGCCGCCGCGCACCCGCCACCCTGGACGATATCCCGCCCTATCATCTGCGCCAGATGGCGGCCTATGTTGATGCGCTGGCGGTGATTTTCCCCGGTCGGAGGATAGAGGCCGCGTTGCTGTACACCGCAACGCCGGTGCTGTTCGTGCTGCCGCCCGATCTGCTGGGTGCACACAAGCAGCCCTTTGGTGCCGCGCATGAAAGCTTGGGGCTGGTGACTTGAGACAATCCCGCACCCGTCCTATCTGTACCCCATCAGGAGATAGACATTATGGCGACGACCAAGGTTAGCGATGCAAATTTTGAAGCCGATGTGCTTCAGTCCGATCAGCCCGTGCTGGTTGATTTCTGGGCGGAATGGTGCGGCCCGTGCAAGGTGATTGGCCCCAGCTTGGAAGAACTGTCGGACGAGATGGCGGGTCAGGTGACCATCGCCAAGGCCAATCTGGATGATGCGGAAGAAATGGCCGCCCGCTTCGGCGTGCGCGCGATCCCGAACCTTGTGTTGTTCAAGGGCGGCGCAGAAATTGCCCGCTTCAGCGGTGCTGCGCCGAAGAGCAAGCTCAAGGCGTGGCTTGAGGGCGCGTTGGGGTAAAACGGCCTATGCCACTAGAGCGTCCTGCGTAAAATCTGAATCGTCAATGCGAGCGCAGCGAAGCAAAACAGCCATTTAACGCGCCGCACGCTGGATTGCGTAGCTGCGCGCGCACTGACGGCAGTGATGCAAGAC
>JBBSCC010000154.1:0-7299 GCA_038250735.1 Sphingomonadales bacterium
CATCCGTCACCTGAAAGAGAGTCAGGTGGAGCGCGATCGCCATCAGGAACGTGTCGCGCAGGTTCGCCGTCGCCTCGATGCCACCGGCATCCCGACGCTCGATAACCCGAGCCACATCATCCCGGTGATGGTTGGCGATGCGCACAAGTGCAAGATGATCAGCGACTGGCTGCTCGAGAACCACGGCATTTACGTTCAGCCGATCAATTATCCTACCGTGCCGGTGGGCACGGAACGCCTTCGGATCACCCCGTCACCGGTCCATACCGATGGCGATATCGATCGTCTGGTGACCGCATTGTCGGAAATCTGGTCGCAGTGTGAACTCGCACGGCGAGCGATGGCAGCCTGACAGCACGAGGCAAGCCGGGGGTATAATCGATGAGCACCCCCGGCTACCATCCCTATGAACCGCAGTTCCAGCCCCAGGGCGTCGTTGATGGTGTTTGGACCGTCGACGGACCCGAGGTGGGATATCGTTTTGCGGGATTGACCCTGCCCTGCCCCACCCGGATGACGATCATCCGGACGACTGCCGGGAAGTTGTGGCTCCATTCACCCGTTGCCCTGAATACAGAACTGCTGCGCCGTATCGGGGCGCTTGGCGACGTAGGGTGGATCATCGCGCCTAATAGTTTCCACTATACGCATATGCCGGCATGGGCGGCGGCGTTTCCTGCAGCGACATGCCACGCCTCCCCAGACATTGCGGTCAAGTTTGCCGATGCGCTGCCCGGGGTCGTCCCCCTGCAGTCTGGGCCCCATCCCGACTGGGCGGATGACATTGATCAACATTTGGCGGAACTGGGCAGCTTTACCGAAGCCGTGTTCTTCCATCGCGCATCAAAAACGCTAATCGTCACTGATCTGGTGCAGAATTTCGAAAGCGATCGGATTCGCCGCCCCTTTACGCGGCTGATGCTACAAATGGGCGGGGCGACGGGTCCGCGCGGGACAACATCGATGGACATACGCCTCGCCGCGCGCGGCCATCATACCGCTGTGCGCGATGCAGTTGCGCAAATGGCGGCATGGGCGCCCGAACGAATCATCTTGTCGCACGGTAAATGCTATCACCGGGCCGTGCCGCAGGAGCTAAAGGCCGCCTTTGCCTGGGCGAGGGGTCGCTAGATCGGGCAACAATGGCTTGATCCATCCCCTCACGTCAGTTCCGGGCGAGCCCTTTCAATGTTGGATTTGATATGCGAGCAGCTTGGGTACTCGCTCTTTGACAATTGAACATTCAAAAATCCGATGCGCGCAAAGCTGTCGCGTGATGGTCGATTTTTAAAACAGGTCGTAACTTTCATCACTTTCCAGCCCTGAACTGACCGCAAGCGGCGAGGCTCTGGATTGGCCGAAAGCGCCAAGAGCGGCGCCTGTTGCCAGTACGAACCGTTGCCGGCAGAAAAAAACGAAAGGGCCCCGAAGCGTTGCTTCGAGGCCCTTGATGTAGCGTCGGTCCGTCGATCAGTACGAATAATACATGTCAAACTCGACCGGGCTTGGCGTCATTTCCCAGCGGGCGACATCGTGCATTTTCAGCTCGATATAGCTTTCGATCTGGTCCTTGCTGAACACATCGCCCTTCAGCAGGTAATCATGATCAGCGGCCAGGCATTCGAGCGCTTCGCGCAGCGATCCGCACACGGTGGGCACTTCGGCAAGTTCGGCCGGCGGCAGATCATATAGGTTCTTGTCCATCGCCTCACCCGGGTGGATGCGGTTCTGGATGCCGTCGATGCCGGCCATAAACAGTGCTGCATAGGCGAGGTAGGGGTTTGCCATCGCATCAGGGAAGCGCACTTCGACGCGCTTTGCCTTGGGGCCGGTGCCATAAGGAATACGGCACGAGGCGGAGCGATTGCGCGCCGAGTAAGCGAGCAGCACGGGCGCTTCATAGCCCGGCACCAGCCGCTTGTAGCTGTTGGTGGTGGGGTTGGTGAAGGCGTTCACCGACTTGGCATGCTTGATGATGCCGCCGATGAAATACAGGCACATATCGGAAAGGCCGGCATAGCCATTGCCCGCGAACAGCGGCTGGCCCTTGTCCCAGATCGACAAATGGGTGTGCATGCCGCTGCCATTATCTTCCTTGATCGGCTTTGGCATGAAGGTGGCCGTCTTGCCATACGCATGCGCGACCTGGTGGACGACATATTTGTAGATCTGCATGCGATCCGCCGTCGTCGTCAGCGTGCCGAAGGTGAGGCCGAGTTCGTGCTGCGCGGCGGCAACTTCGTGGTGATGCTTGTCGCACGGCAGGCCCATTTCGAGCATGGTCGACACCATCTCGCCGCGAATATCGACGCAGCTGTCCACCGGCGCGACGGGGAAATACCCGCCCTTGGCGCGCGGACGGTGGCCCATATTGCCACCTTCATATTCGCGGCCAGTGTTGGTGGGCAGTTCGATATCGTCGATCTTGTAATAGCTGGTCGAATAGCTGTTTTCGAAACGGACATCGTCGAAAATGAAAAACTCGGCTTCGGGGCCGACATAAACGGTGTCGCCGATGCCGGTGGTCTTCAGGTACGCCTCGGCGCGCTTGGCGGTGCTGCGCGGGTCGCGCGAATACAGCTCGCCGGTTGATGGCTCAACAATGTCGCAGAACATGATCATCATCGGGGTGGCGCTGAATGGATCGATGTACACAGCGTCCAGATCAGGCTTCAGGATCATGTCGGATTCGTTGATTGCCTTCCAGCCCTCAATCGATGAGCCGTCGAACATGAAACCATCGGTCAGCTCATCTTCGCCGACCACGGTGGAGACCATCGTCAGATGCTGCCATTTGCCCTTGGGATCGGTGAAACGCAGATCGACCCACTCAATCTCGTCATCCTTGATCATCTTCAGGATTTTGCCGGCGTCGTTGGCCATCGGATAGTGCCCCTTTTGGTAAGTGATCATTTGCCGGGCGAACCGGCGAATCATGTTGCGTTGCGTGCGTCAGTTTTCACATAATGCTGCGCTGCGTCAAATTGCGTTTTCATCCCGCTCGCCGGTGCGGATGCGCAGCACGGTTTCAACGGGGATGACAAAGATTTTGCCGTCGCCAATGCGGCCGGTTTGCGCGGCGGCGGCAATCGCCTCCACCACCCGATCAGCCATGCTGTCCTCCACCACGACTTCCAGCTTCACCTTGGGCAGGAAATCAACGACATATTCGGCCCCCCGGTACAGTTCGGTATGGCCCTTTTGCCGGCCGAAGCCCTTGGCCTCGGTAACGGTGATGCCGGATACGCCCACTTCGTGAAGCGCTTCCTTCACCTCGTCGAGCTTGAAGGGTTTGATGATCGCTTCGATCTTTTTCACGGTGTGACCCCGATTTGTTTGGAGGAGTGCCTCTGCCTGTCGGAATCCCTTACAACAAGCGTGCCAACCACGCGAGGGGGCGGGGACGAGGGATTTGGTGGAACGAACGGTCTGGCGATGCCCGTTGGTCAAGCAAAGACCGGTGCAGTGCCCAATTTTGCGGCAGGCGTGCAGTGATGCCGGATGCTTGATGCTTGATGCTTGATGCTTGATGTGGTATTTGGGGGGAATGCGAACCACCTTGGCAATCGACGATGATGTTCTGCTGATTGCGCGCGATCTGGCGCGGCAACAGCGCCGCAGTGTGGGTGAGGTTGTATCAGAGCTTGCAAGGCGATCATTGCGGCCGGCCCATGCGGATAACGAAGCGCAGACGATGCGGAACGGTTTCGTCTTGCTTCCGGTCAGCAACCCCGATGCCGTCGTCACCATGGAAATGGTCAATGCGCTGCGCGAAGAACTGGAATGATCTATCTTCTGGACGTCAATGTCCTGATCGCGCTGATTGATCGTAACCACGTCAATCACGACGTTGCACACCTGTGGTTTGCAGATCAGGGCAGCACGGCCTGGGCGACATGCCCGCTGACTCAGAACGGGGTGCTGCGGATCGTCGGCCATCCGCGATACGCCAATACGCCGGGTTCACCCGCTGCTGTTCTTCCGGCGTTGAGCAGCATCTGCGCACTGCCCGGTCATGTGTTCTGGCCAGACGATATCTCGCTGCTCGATAACAACCACGCCATCGGGGCGAAGCTTTTAACCTCGGTGCAGCTTACGGACACCTATCTGCTGGCGCTCGCGGCGAGCAAGGGCGGGAAGCTAGCCACTTTGGACAGCCGCATTACAGTGCAAGCCGTGCCGGCCGGCACTGCCGCGCTTCACGTGATCGCTGCGCGCAATAATCAATAAGGCGGCGCTCAATAAGGCGGCTTGTCCAGTCCCTTGGGGCTGGTGGTGAAAATCTCGCAGCCGTCCTCGGTAATCGCGATCGAGTGTTCGAACTGCGCGGATAGCGATCTGTCGCGCGTTACCGCCGTCCAGCCATCGTCGAGCAGTTTCACATCGGGGCGGCCGATGTTGATCATCGGTTCGATGGTGAAGAACATGCCGGGGCGCAGCTCTGGCCCGGTGCGGGGGCGGCCGACATGGACGACTTCGGGCGCGTCATGGAACAGGCGACCCAGCCCGTGCCCGCAAAAATCGCGCACCACGCCGTAACGGTGGCGTTCCGCATGTGCCTGAATAGCATGGCCAACATCGCCCAGCGTGTTGCCGGGCCGTGCCTTTTCAATGCCCAGCATCAGGCATTCATAGGTAACATCCACCAGCCGACGCGCCTTTAACGGCACATCGCCGACCAGGTACATGCGGCTGGAATCGCCGTGCCAGCCATCCAGCAGCGGCGTAACGTCGATATTCACAATATCGCCGTCCTTCAGCGGCTTGTCGCCCGGAATGCCGTGACACACGACGTGATTGATCGAGATGCAGCAACTATGCGTATAGCCGCGATAGCCAAGCGTCGCGGGCACGCCGCCGCCGGCCACGATAAAGTCGCGGATCAGATCGTCCAGCGCTCCGGTCGTCACGCCCGGCACGACATGGGGGACGATCATGTCCAGTGTTTCGGCGGCAAGGCGACCGGCGCGGCGCATGCCTTCAAAGCCGGACGCATCGTGGAGCTTGATGGCGCCGGTGCGCGTCATCGGCGCCTGCGCGGTTACATTTTCATAGACTGTCATTTTGACGATATAGCGTGATGTTGTGGGCTTTGCGAGGGGGGCAGGCTGGGCTATGCGACGCGCATGACCCTTGCTTCCACAACGCGCATCTGGACGGCCGCTTTGGTCGTTATCGGCGACGAAATCCTGTCGGGCCGCACGCAGGACAAAAATGTTGCCCAGATTGCCGCCTGGCTGAACGTGCAGGGCATCCGGCTGGCCGAAGTGCGCGTGGTGGCCGATGATGAGCCCGCAATTGTGGAGGCGGTAAACGCGCTGCGCGCGCGCAATGATTATCTGTTCACGACAGGCGGCATTGGCCCCACGCATGACGACATCACCGTCGATGCGATTGCAGCGGCGCTGGGCGTCGGCGTGGTGCATCACCCGCGCGCCCTGGCCGTGCTGGAGGGATATTACGCCAGCCGTGGCGGGCTGACCGAGGCGCGCAAACGCATGGCCCGCGTGCCAGACGGGGCGACGCTGATCGAAAACCGCATGTCGGGTGCGCCCGGCATCCGCATGGGCAACATCTTTGTCATGGCAGGCGTGCCGCATATCACCGCCGGGATGCTCGATGCATTGACGGGCACGCTGGAGGGCGGGCAACCCGTGCTGTCGCGCACCATCGGCTGCTGGGTCGCCGAAAGCGAAGTAGCGGACATGCTGGGCAAGGCCGAACGCGCCCATCCCGGCGTGGCAATTGGCAGCTATCCGTTTTTCCGTGAGGGGCGGGTGGGGGCCAATTTCGTCGTCCGCGCGACCGACGACGCGATCATTGAAGCGTGCATTGCCGATGTGACGGCGCAGTTGGAAGCGGGCGGACGCGCGGTGGTGGCCGACGGGATTTAAACCGCGGTTATGCTTCTGCCGCGATGCTGCGTAGCGCCTTTTCAAATACCGCAGCAGGCTGGCCGCCAGAGATAAGATATTTGCCGTTGATGATCACCGCAGGCACGGCGGAAACACCTTGTGAGCGCCACAGGTTTTCGTCTGCGCGCACATCATCGGCATAGCGCCCGGACACGATAACGTCGCGCGCGGCGCTGCCGTCCAGGCCTGCGCGCTCGGCCGCTGTTACCAGCACGTCGACCTCACCCGGATTGCGGCCATCGGTGAAATACAGCTCAAACAAGATGTGTTTCAGCGCGTTCTGCCGCCCCTCAATCCCCGCCCAGTGGAGCAGGCGGTGCGCGTCGAACGTGTTGTAGATGCGGCTGCCCGGCGCCATCGTCATCGTAAAGCCCGTTTCGGCGGCACGATCGCGGATCATCGCGCGGTTGGCGGCGGATTGTTCGGGCGTTGATCCATATTTCTGTTGGATATGCTCGGCCACATCCTGCCCCTCAGGCGGCATCGCGGGATTTAGCTCAAACGGCTGAAACCGCAGATCGACATCGACCAGATCGCCCATATTGTGCAGCGCCTGTTCCAGCCCCCGCAGCCCGATGACGCACCACGGGCAGGCGATGTCCGACACGAAATCGATGTGCATGGGTTTGGTCATCGCGTGGTTACCTTGTTGCTGCTGGCGCATTTATGGCCCGGGTTATGGCCTGGAGCCTGATTTCAGTTAAGTCGAAACATCCCCTTCCGTTCGCCCTGAGCGAAGTCGAAGGGCAAGCGCGGCGCGCCACCTATCAAGCAGGGGGCTTCGACTTCGCTCAGCCCGAACGGAAAGAGGTTCAAGTTAAGCGAATTCAACTCCAGGTTATGGCCTAGGGCGCGGCCAGATCAACTGCCAATATCGACAGCAGACGGGGCAGATCGCGTGGATCGGACTGTCACGCTGCCCGGCCTCGCAACTGTGTCATGCGGATCACCAGGTACAGCGCAAACCCCACCGCCACGCCGGGTACCAGCCCCAGCACCAAGCACACCCAGCCGTGCCGTATCGCCATGGTGCGCGCTTCAAAGATGATCCAGGCCGCCAGGATCGCCCAGCACGCCAGCACATCAGACGAATAGCCGCTTGAATAGGGATTGACGAACCCAGCCGCCAACGCGCCGATAATGTCGGGGTGCGCAATCAGGGGTGGCACGACCACCCAGCAAAATATCGCGGTAAAGCCAGCGGCGATGGCGATGATGATCACGCGGAAAACTTGCTCGTTCATGCGGCCTCCGCGCGTGCTTCCAGCGCCAGCCGGTCGCGGATGGTAATTGCCCGCACGCCCGGCAGGGCAATAACGCCGTCGTTCTTCAACCGTGTCAACTGGCGGCTGACCGTTTCAATCGTCAGGCCGAGCAGTTCGGC
>JBBSCC010000155.1:0-7249 GCA_038250735.1 Sphingomonadales bacterium
CCCCGGACTCGGGTGGCCAAGCTGGGCCTTTTCCAATCATGATGCGCCGCGCGCCATTTCGCGCTGGGCAGCGCCAGAACACCGCGATGCTTATGCCCGACTGACGATGCTGTTGCTGCTGTGCTTGCGCGGCGATGTGTTCGTCTATCAGGGCGAGGAATTAGGCCTTGATCAGGTCGATATCAGCTTTGACGATCTGAAGGATCCAGAGGCAATCGCCAACTGGCCGCTGACGTTGAACCGCGATGGCGCGCGCACGCCGATCCCTTGGTGTGACACCGCGCCGGCGCTGGGATTTTCAACCGGCAAACCCTGGCTTCCGATCGGGCCTGATCATGCCGCGCTGGCCGTGTCCCAGCAGCAGGCTGACCCGGCATCAATGTTGGCGCTGACGAAGCGGCTGATCACGCTGCGCCGCGGCCGTGACGCGCTGTTGCTGGGCGATATGCGGTTCATTGAGGCGTCCGATACGGTGCTGGCATTCGAACGATCCGTGGACGGCGAAGTGCTGCTGTGCGCATTCAACCTTGGCGGCGACGATCCAGATTGGCTGCCGGGCGATCCGGAAAACTGGCAGATCATCGAACGTGTCGGCACGGGCAATGGGTGGCAGCTTGGCCCGTTTGGCGGGGTTGTTGCCGAACGGATCACGACATGAAGGATGGGCGGATGATGGTTCGTATTCTGGTGGCATTGCTTATCGCCGTGTTCGCCACCCCCATGGCCGCCTTCGCCGAAACGGTCGCCAGCGTTGCGTCGCCGGGCGATGTCGTGCGCGTGACGATTGATATCGATGGCGATGGGCGGCCGGGCTATGCCGTTACCCGGCGGGGCAAGCCGATCATCAACACATCACGCCTGGGCTTTTTGTTCACCGATGCCCGCAAGCTGGAACGCGGGTTCGGTTATGTCAGTCAGGCAACCCGCGACGAGGATGGCAGCTGGGATCAGCCCTGGGGCGAATGGAAAACGATCCGCAATCACTTTCGCGAAATGCGCGTGCGGTTTCAGGAAAAAACCGGGCTGAACCGCGTGATGGACGTGGTGTTCCGCGTGTATGACGACGGCGTTGGCTTTCGCTATGAATTTCCCGATCAGCCCAATCTGAAACAAGCCAACATCGCCGAGGAGCTGACCGAATTCGCCTCTGCGCAAGACGGGACGGCGTGGTGGAAGCCCGCGTTTTTGTGGAACCGTGAGGAATATATATACAATCGCACGTCCCTGTCGGCGGTGGGGACCGCCGATACGCCGGTAACGATTGCGCTCGCGGATGGCACGCATGTCGCGCTACATGAAGCGGCGCTGGTCGATTATTCGGGCATGGCCGTCGCGCGGACCGAAGGCACCACGTTGCGCGCGATGCTAACGCCCGGTGCGGGCCGCCCAAAGGTAACGCGACAGGCCCCGTTCAACACGCCGTGGCGCACGCTGATCATCGCCGATGATGCCCCCGGAATCTATATGAGCCACCTGATGCTCAACCTGAACGAACCCAACAAGCTGGGCGACGTGAGCTGGTTCAAACCCGGCAAGTTTGTGGGCGTGTGGTGGAACATGATCAAGGGCGAATGGAGCTGGGCGCGCGGGCCAAAGCACGGGGCCACCAATGCCAATGTAAAACGCTATATCGATTTTGCTGCGGCCAGCGGCATCCCCAATGTTTTGGTTGAGGGGTGGAATGTCGGCTGGGACGGGGACTGGTTCGGCAACGGCAACGACATGAACTTTGCGCAACCGACCGAGGATTTCGATGCAGACATGCTCGCCGCCTATGGCAAATCAAAGGGCGTCCGCCTGATCGGCCATCACGAAACCGGCGGCGCTGCCAGCCATTATGAGGCGCAGTTCGACAAGGCGTTCAAATTCGCCGCCGACCACGGCGAAATGGTGGTGAAAACCGGCTATGTCACCGATGCTGCGCAGATCGAGCGCGTTGATGCCGATGGCACGCGATTGCGCGAGTGGCATGAGGGGCAGTGGATGTCGAACCATTTTGTCCGCGTGGCACTGGCTGCCGCGAAGTACCGGGTCGCCATCGACAGTCATGAGCCGATCAAGGGCACCGGGCTGCACCGCACCTATCCCAACTGGGTGGCGCGTGAAGGGGCGCGCGGGATGGAATTCAACGCGTGGGACGGCAAAAATCCGCCTGAACATGAAGCCAATCTGGTGTTCACGCGGATGCTGGAAGGGCCAATGGACTTCACCCCGGGCGTGCTGAGCCTGACCGGCCAGAATGACAGCGCCATCCTTTCCACCATCGCCAAGCAGCTCGCCCTTTATGTGGTGCTGTATTCCCCGGTGGTTATGGCGGCGGATACCCCGGAAAATTATGCAAAATACCCCGCCGCATTTCAGTTCATCAAAGATGTGCCGACCGACTGGTCGGATACGCGGGTGCTGAACGGCGCGGTGGGTGATTACGTAACGATTGCGCGCAAAGTTCGCGGCGGTGATGACTGGTTTTTGGGCGCAGTGGGCGATGAAAGCGCGCGCAATCTGGACATCAGCCTCGATTTCCTTGATCCCGGCCGGGTGTACACCGCCCAAATCTATCGCGACGGCCCCGATGCCGACTACCGCACGGCAAAGCGCCACGCGATTGTGATCGAAACGCGCAAAGTTCGCCGTGAGGATCGCCTTACATTGGCGCTGGCGCCCGGCGGCGGGCAGGCAATCCGCTTCGTCGCATCCGGCAATCGTCGATGACCATGCGGATCCTGCGGCTGATCGCCCTGCTGTTGCTGCTATCCACCGGCAGCGCGGCCTTAGCGAAACGGATGCAAGAGGGCCGCTTCATCGATTTGCCTGCCGTTGCATCAACCCAGATTATGCTGCCGCACGTATCGATCTGGCTGCCACCCGGCTATGATCGCGGGCGCAAGCGCTACGGCGTGGTGTACATGCATGATGGCCAGAACCTGTTTTTCGCCGCCAAATCGGGTTTCGGCAAAGCGTGGGAGGCAGACAAAGCGTTGCTGAGGCTGATCGCCGCGACGCAGGCGGAGCCAGTGATCATCGTTGGTATCTGGAACCCCGGTGCCGCGCGCAGTCGCCAATATTACCCTCAGGCAATTTATGCCGCCGCACCAGCCTTCGCCAGGGCGGAGGCGGATCGGCAGAATAAGGGGCCGATTTCTTCCGACGCCTATCTGAAATTCCTGACCGGCGAACTGAAACCGATGATCGACCGGCAATATCGCACGCGCGCCGACCGTGATCATACGACCATCGTCGGGTCCAGCATGGGCGGATTGATTTCGCTGTATGCGATTGCCGAATATCCGCAGATTTTTGGCGCTGCAGGCTGCTTGTCAACGCATTGGCCCTTGTCCAACCCGGTGATGACGGCGGCGCAGCGTGATGAGATGCTGGCGGTGTGGGACAAATATTTGACAGAACGGCTTGGCGCGCCCGATGGGCGGCGCATCTGGTTCGATCACGGCGATAAGACGCTCGATGGGTTTTACGGCCCCTGGCAATCGGCAATCGATGCCAAGTTGGTGCGGATTGGCTGGCAGCCGGGCCGGGACTTCTCCACCCGGGTTTATGAAGGTGCCGCGCATGATGAGGAATCATGGGCGACGCGGCTAGATGATGTGTTCGGTTGGCTGCTGGCCCCGCACGAATGACCGCTTTGGCAAAGGACCACCCATGGCGCTGACCCCTGCACAGGCCACCCCGGCGAGCACCGCTAATGATGCTGAAGGCGTCGACCTGCCCGATCTGCGGCTGTTCGTATTCGCGCTGTTTTTCATCTTTGGCGGCATCACCAGCCTGAACGACGTGATCATTCCCAAGCTGAAGGACCTGTTCACGCTCAGCTATGCGCAGGCGCTGCTGGTGCAGACGGCATTCTTTGCGGCGTATTTTGTTTTTTCAATTCCGGCAGCGGCGATTGTGCGGCGGGCAGGCTATATGCGCACCGCAGCCATTGGGCTGTTGACGATGACCGGCGGGTGCCTGTTGTTCATTCCCGCGTCGCAATCTGGCCGGTTTGAGCTGTTCCTGGTTGCCCTATTCGTGCTCGCCGCAGGAATTACGACCGTGCAGGTGGTCGCCAACCCGCTGATTTCACTGCTCGGCCATCCGCGCACCGCGCATAGCCGGTTGACGTTCGCGCAGGGGTTCAACTCGCTGGGGACGACAGTGTTTCCCTATGTCGGATCGGTGCTGATCCTGGGTGGGCTTGCCACGGTCAATGCCGCGTCGCTGACCGGCGCGGCACTCGACGCCTATCGGACCGAGGAAACCCGCGTGGTGGTGTACACCTATCTCGGGCTGGCCGCAGCGCTGGTGGTCGTCGCCGGCGTCGTGTGGAGCCGCCGCCACCGGTTGACCGAGGTCCCGGCAGAAAGCGGCAGCATCCTGCGCGCATTCGATCTGCTGCAGCGCCCGCGCTTTGGCTTCGGGGCGGCCTGCATCTTTTTGTACGTTGGTGCAGAAGTGGCGATCGGGTCGTTGATCGTGAACTATCTGATGCTGCCGGGGACACTGGGCCTGGCCGAACAGGCGGCAGGCAAGCATGTGTTTTTCTATTGGGGCGGCGCAATGATTGGCCGCTTCATCGGCGCCTATGCGCTGCGGCTGATGTCGCCGGGCAAAATCCTGGCCGGGGTGGCGACGGGATCAATCACCCTCATCCTGCTGTCCGCAAATTCGACAGGGGCGGTGGCCGGCTGGTCATTGCTGGCGATCGGGCTGATGAATTCGATCATGTTCCCGACAATCTTCAGCTTGGCGAGCGAAGGGCTCGGCCCGCGCGCGCCCGAAGGATCGGGCGTCATTGCCATGGCGATTGTCGGCGGCGCGATCATCCCGCCGCTGACCGGGCTGATCGCCGATGGCAGCAGCTTGCAGTTCGCGCTGATCCTGCCCGCCGCTTGTTATGCCATCATCGCCGGATACGGCCTGTATGCACGAAAACCCGCCGCGCCACTGCGCTGACACCGACAATGCGGATCGCGCCGCTGGCGTGGCATCAGCGAAAGGGCATCACCCCTATGCCGGGCAGGCGCGGGCCAATGGGCAAGGACTTGTGATGGGCGCGGCGGTAACCGCATATCCAGCCGACTCATGGAAACCGTCATGAACCAAGGTTTTATAAAAAACTTTGCCACTGCGCGAGCGTGTTTTGGTGACCCCTACGGGAATCGAACCCGTGCTTCAGCCGTGAAAGGGCCGCGTCCTAACCGCTAGACGAAGGGGCCATTGCCGGGCGTGCCGGTTGGCGTGGAAAAATCGCGTAGGCAAATGATGGCGCGCGGTCAACCCGGTCTATCGTCCATTTGGCGATGGCACACCGCCTGCAGCTTATTTCCGTCAGGGTCGCGCACATAGGCGCCGTAATAATGGGGGTGATAGTGCGGGCGCAGACCGGGCTCGCCCTCGTCGCTGCCGCCATGGGCTAGCGCGGCGTGGTGGAATGCGTCAACGCTTGCATGATCGGGCGCGATGAAGGCGGCGTGGGTGCCGTTGCCGGTGGTGGCGGGGTTTCCGTCAAAAGGCGGCACCACGAACAATTTGGGCCCGGTCATGGTGCCGAACACCAATGTGCCGGGCAACGCAAAGGGCTCGGTCAGGCCCAACCTTGGCATGACCGCATTATAAAAGCGCCGCGCGCGCTCCAGATCATCGGTGCCCAGGGTGATGTGGCTGAACATGGCTTTTCCCTTTTGCTCACCCGTCAATCGGCCCAGGCGGCGTCATCCAGGTGAATTTCTGCGGCTGGCCGTGATGACCAGTCGTCGATTTTGGCGCGTCCGGCGATCCACAGGCGGCGGTGCGGGGCTGCCCCCAGCAACGCCAGCCCTAAAGGGGTCTCAGCCTGGCGGAAGGCGACGGTCTTGATGCTTTTGCCGTCATCGCCCGCCACCACGGCGCGGACATGGCCGTTGCCGACGATATCTGCCTTGATCACCCGCACCGGCCCAGCCGCCACGCGCGGGGCTGGCCAGCCCATGCCATATGGGCCGCCCTGCTCCAGCGCGGTGACCAGCGCCGGGGTTACGCCGCCGGGTGCCACCAGCGCGTCAACCAGCAAGGCGCGGTCGCCGGTTGAGCGTGCAACGCCCTCTGCCAGTCGGCCTTCAAGAAAATCGCCAAAACTGTCGATCTGGTCTGCGGCAATCGTTAGCCCCGCCGCCATGGCGTGGCCACCGCCCGCAACGAGCAGCCCGTTTTCCTTTGCCGAAAGCACCGCCTGGCCCAGATCAACGCCTGAGACTGACCGGCCCGATCCCTTGCCCACGCCCGCGTCATCCAGCGCGATCACGATGGCGGGCCGCCCGAATTTTTCCTTCAGCCGCCCCGCCACAATGCCGATCACGCCGGGGTGCCAGCCCTTGCCCGCGACGATGATGACGGCGCGGTTGGCTTGTGACGACGCCATTGCCTCGGCATCCGCCTGCACGTCGCCTTCGATCGCGCGGCGTTCTTCATTCAGCCGGTCAAGCTCTGCTGCAATCATCCTCGCTTCCTCGGGGTCGCTGGTGGTGAGCAGCCGCACGCCGAGATCGGATTTGCCCACGCGCCCGCCTGCATTGATGCGCGGCCCAAGCGCAAAGCCCAGGTCGGTCGCGGTGGGGCTGCGAGTAAGGCGTGATGCCTCCAGCAGCGCGTTCAGGCCGATGTTGCGGCGCGCCGCCATCACCTTCAGCCCCTGCGCCACGAACGCCCGGTTGAGGCCCCGCAATGCCGCCACATCTGCGACCGTGCCCAGCGCGACGATATCGAGCAGATCGAGCAATTTGGGTTCGGCCCGGCTGGTAAAAAACCCCCGCACGCGGAGCGTGCGGATCAGCGCGGCTCCCAGCAAAAACGCCACGCCCACCGCCGCCAGATGGCCGTGCGCTGCGCCTTCGCCCTCATCCAGCCGGTTGGGGTTCACCACGGCGTAGGCCAGCGGCAGGGTGGTGGCGCATTTGTGATGATCGACCACGATCACGTCCACACCCGCCGCGCGCGCCATTTCCAGCGCCTCAAAAGCCTGTGCCCCGCAATCGACCGTGACGATCAGTGAGGCTCCCCCGGCGGCGATTTTCACCAATGCCTCGCCCGAGGGGCCATACCCTTCCATCAGCCGATCGGGGATATAGGCGCTGGCCGCCAGCCCCAATTGCCGCAGCAACAGGATCATCAGCGCAGCAGAGGTGGCCCCGTCCACATCGTAATCGCCAAAGATCGTCACCTGTTCCTGCGCCAGCACGGCGGCGGCGAGCCGTTCGGCGGCGCGGTCCATATCGCG
>JBBSCC010000156.1:0-7235 GCA_038250735.1 Sphingomonadales bacterium
CCCGTCTTCTGACGAACGGTGATGTTCCAGCCCAATCCCGCCCAGTTCCTCTGATATCGTGAACAGGAAATGGTAATTGTCATAATGCTGCGCGCCGAACAGCTTCACCGCCTGATCGACCAGCTTTTTATGCGCATCAATCTGGAAGTCCTTGGCCGCGAGTTGCGCGGGGGTGTCCGCAAAGGCGTCGATGGTCACGCGCGGCGACAACTCGAACGCCTTGTAATAGCGCCCGGCGGCAACGGGGGAATCGACCAGCACCTCGTAATTGGTCTTTTCATAGGCATAGGTCGCGCCGTTAACGGTGGCGGTCAGCGCCGATGCCGCCGTCCAGCCAGCCGGATAAGTAACCGTCGCCTGCACCGGAATTTGCCGGGTGAAATAACCTGCCGGATACAGGCTCATCGAGTTCCATTGCAGGCTCAGCATATTCTGCGTCACGGCAACGCGGCCCTGCGCCGTGGCGGTGGCGGACAGGAATTGCAGATCGATATCGATCGCTGCGGCACCGGCTGGCACATCGATGTGAAACGCAAACACGTCCACCGGATCGCGCGTCCACGCCACCGGCTTGCCACCGGCGGTGATCTTCAGCCCGGCAAGTTTTTCAAGCTGGCCCGATGCCCAGTGATTGCCCGGCAGCCATTTGGGAAACAGCAGCACCATTGGCCCGGCCTGCGCGACGGGGATGTTTTCCTTCACCCGGAAAATCCCCTGGCGCGTATCGGTCGCGTCGATGGTCAGCGTGATCGTGCCGGGATAGGGCGTGTCGCGCGCTGCCGGGATCGTGTCGACATGCGGCACCGGCTGGGGCTTTGAATTTTCGGCCTGCGCGGCGGTGGAAGCGAGCAGCATCGCGGTGAGGGAAAGCATACGGATCATCTTTTGGGGGCTTTCGGCAGGACGGGTTGTTCGACTGGCGTGGTTAAAGCAGCGTGGGGACAAATCGTCCAGCCTTGGCGCGGTCAACTGCCCAGCACGTTGATCGAAAAGGCGAGCACGCCGATGTTGAAGACGAACGCGGCCAGGCTTTGCGCGATAACGGGCTTGCGCATATCTGTGGCGGTAATGGCGACATCGGACGTCTGGAACGTCATCCCCAGCGTGAAGCTGAAATACACGAAATCCCAGTAATTGGGCTCATCACAACCGGGGAAAACCAGGCCCTGCCTATCGCCGCCACCCACCGACGCAGCATAGAAAAGATGGGCATAATGCAGCGCCCAGACGGCGTTTGAAAACAGCCAGCACAGCACCAACGTGCCAACCACCAGCGTAACGGTGACGCGGTTTTTCATGTCCGCCATTTCGCTGGTCACCGACGCGAGGATGACCAGCGTCACCACGATGCTGATCGCCAGCAGCAGCCCGCGATTGGCATCGTTGCGCTGCGCGTGCTGGCGGATGGTGGCTGCCGGGCTGCGTAGCAGCGGCGCAATCGTGGCCAGAAACAGCGCGCTGGCGATATCGAACGCGGCCATAATGCCCTGCGCCACGCCCATCAGCGGGATCAGCGCCGCCGTCCCGGTGGCCAGCGCGAACAGGAACAGCAAAAAACGCGGCGGCGCGATGGTACTGCCGATGCGGTCTAGTAGGGGGGCGTCTTCCATTACCGGCGTGTAGCCCAGTTGCCCGCGCGCCGATATCCCCGGGCGATTTCCGCGCGCGCTGATTGATTGCAACCGCATTTGCTGGTGAATTGTAACAATATTACACACACCAGCAGGCCGAGCCGGTCAGCGTTACGGATATGGGTCATTGGGGCTCACGGGGGACTGGCATTCGCGATTTTCCTCGCTTAGAAACCGCGCTCAAATGGCTCGCATCGAAACGCCCAACCGCATCCGGGGCACACAGGATATATTTGGAGAGGACCAGCGCCGCTTTGCGCGGGTGGTGGAAGCGTTCGACCGTGTCCGTAAGCTGTACTGTTTCCAGCGGCTTGAATTGCCCGTGTTCGAATCAACCGCGGTTTTCGCGCGCTCGCTGGGCGAGACGACCGATGTGGTCTCGAAAGAGATGTACACATTTGAGGATCGCGGCGGTGATTCGATCACGCTGCGGCCCGAATTCACTGCTGGAATCGCCCGCGCTTATTTGACCGAAGGGTGGCAGCAATATGCGCCGCTGAAGCTCGTCACGCACGGGCCGGTGTTTCGCTATGAACGCCCGCAAAAGGGGCGCTATCGCCAGTTTCACCAGATCGATGCCGAAATTATCGGCGCTAGCGAACCCGCCGCCGATGTAGAGCTGCTGGTGATGGCCGATCAGCTGATCCGCGAGCTGGGCATATCGGACGGCGTGACGCTGCAGCTTAACACGCTGGGTGACGGGGAAACGCGCGATGCTTGGCGCGCGGCGTTGGTCGCGCATTTTGAGGCGCACCGGGGCGAGCTGAGCGCGGATAGCATCGCGCGGCTGGCGAAGAACCCGATGCGGATTCTGGATTCCAAAGACCCGCGTGACCGGCCCATCGCCGATGCAGCACCGGGGATCGATGGCTATCTGACGGCTGAGGCGGGCGCGTTTTTCGAAAGCGTGACCAAGGGGCTTGATGCGGCGGGCGTTGCGTGGACGCGTAACGATACGCTGGTGCGCGGTCTGGATTATTACCGCCACACCGCGTTTGAATTCGTGACCGACCGGCTGGGCGCACAGGGCACGGTGCTGGCAGGCGGGCGCTATGACGGGCTGATCGAAAGCTTGGGCGGGCCGAGCACGGCGGGGGTTGGCTGGGCGGCGGGGATTGAGCGGCTGGCGATGCTCCTACCAACCGCCAACGAGGACCTTTTCTGCCAGTTTATCGTCATCTGGGACGGCAAAGGGCCGGTAACAGAGGCCTTTGCGACGGCACTAGCTGCTGAATACAGACGTGCAGGATATTCGACGCAACTGATAGCAACCGGTCCGCAGAAAAGGCGGTTTGATAAGGGCAGGAGAATCAATTCTGACTTTTATATAACCATTGGCGAAGGGTTTCTCGAGGAAGGTATGCTTGGTCGCCTGCGACTAGTTCGGCGCGATAGTGATTATCTCGATACTCTTGATAATCGCGTGGACTTGGAACTCGCCAAGGGTCCAATTTACACCACAATGGCTCGTCTGACCCAGCTGGTTTACCTAGAGGAAACTGTCCAGGGTTGGGACGCCGTACTGCGGTGTAAAGGTTCATGACCAGCATCTCCCCAGAACGGATCGCGCAGATTGCCGCGCGCCGGGACGAGCTTCAGGCGTTGATGGCGACGGGCGACTTGCCGTCGGAGCGGTTCGTCGCGGTATCGAAAGAATATGCCGAGCTGGAACCCGTGGTGAAGGCGGCGTGCGAGGTGCGGCGGTTGCGGGCAGAGCTTGTTGTGCTGCACGGGCTGGCCGATGCGTCCGACAGCGATGCCGAAATTCGCGAAATGGCGCGCGAGGAAATCGCCGTGATCAAGGTGACGCTGCCCGAAGCCGAACGCGCGCTCGCCCTGTCGCTGTTGCCGCGCGATGCGGCGGATGAGCGCGCGGCGATGCTGGAAATACGCGGCGGTACGGGCGGGGATGAGGCGGCGCTGTTCGCGGGCGACCTGTTCCGCATGTACCAGCGCTATGCCGATAATCAGGGGTGGCGGGTCGAGCTGATTTCCGCCAGCCCCGGTGAATTTGGCGGGTATAAGGAAGTGATCGCCAGCGTGAACGGGCAGGGCGTTTTTGCGCGGCTGAAGTTTGAAAGCGGGGTCCACCGCGTGCAGCGCGTACCCGCGACCGAGGCGGGCGGGCGCATCCATACCTCTGCCGCGACCGTAGCGGTGCTGCCCGAAGCCGAAGATGTCGACGTGAAAATCGATGAGGCGCGCGATTTGCGGATCGATATCTTCCGCTCGTCCGGCCCCGGTGGCCAATCGGTCAACACCACGGACAGCGCGGTGCGGATTGTGCATATTCCGTCCGGGTTGGTGGTGATCCAGCAGGACGAAAAGTCGCAGCACAAGAACAAGGCCAAGGCGATGAAGGTGCTGCGTACCCGGCTGTATGAGGCCGAGCGCGAGCGGCTGCATGCCGAACGCGCGGGCGCGCGCAAATCTATGGTGGGTTCAGGCGACCGTTCTGAGCGCATCCGCACCTATAACTATCCGCAAGGCCGCGTGACCGATCACCGCATCAACCTGACGCTGCACCGCCTGCCAGAGATTTTGCAGGGCGAAATGGACGAATTGATCGGCGCGCTGATCGCCGAGGATGAAGCAGAGCGGCTGGCCACGTTGGACACATGACGGTGCCGTCGCCGATCCCCCTACCGCTTGCGGGAGGGGTTAGGGGTGGGCCGGGCCCCGGAAGCACAGGTCGATGGTAGGCCCACCCCCAGCCCCTCCCGCAGGCGGGAGGGGAGTGAGAAATGCCCTTGTCGCTGCCACGACCGCACTCTCCAATGTTTCCGATACCCCCCGGCTCGATGCTGAACTGCTGATGGCGCATGCGCTGGGGGTTTCCCGTGAAGAGCTGCTGCTGCGCCAGCTTGACGCCCCCGCACCGCCAGCATTAGCCGCGCTGCTAGCTCGTCGCCTCGCGCATGAGCCAATCGCGTACATCACCGGCGCCCGCGCCTTTTGGACGATTGATCTGGCGGTTGGCCCCGGCGCGCTGATTCCCCGGCCTGATAGCGAGACGTTGATTGAGGCGGCGGTGGCGCATTTTGGCGAAGCGGGGCCGGGCACGATCCTTGATCTGGGCACCGGGCCGGGCAGCCTGTTGCTCGCCGCCCTCGCGCAGTGGCCGGGCGCAACCGGGCTGGGGGTGGACCGATCAGCCACCGCGCTGGCGATGGCGCGCGCCAATGCGGATCGGCTTGGCATGGCGACCCGCGCGGCCTTTGCGGTTGGTGATTGGGCGACGGGCGTGGATCAGCGGTTTGATCTGGTGCTGGCGAACCCGCCTTATATCGGCACGGCGGAGAAGCTCCCCGCCGATGTCGCCGATTATGAACCTCATGACGCGCTGTTTGCCGGCGCTGACGGGCTGGACGATTACCGCATCATCGTGCCGCAATTACCGGGCCTGCTGGCAGCGGGCGGCATTGCCATTCTGGAAATCGGGCATCGCCAGGCGGATGCAGTGACGGCGCTGTTGCGAGATGCCGCCATGGGGGTCACGCTGCGCCACGATCTTGGCGGGCGGCCGCGCGCGATTATTGCTGCGTGTGATTAACACGAATTGTCACATAATTCCGCTTGGAGAATAAGGCGAGCCCGGCTATTAAATGAGCAGGGGCACGCATTTTCGACAATTTGGGTTGAAAATGGTCAGTTGCCCGGTTCCTTCGTCATGAAGCCGCTGTCGTCCGGTGGCCGTGGCAGACGCTTCTGTTCCCGGTGGTTGGGTCAGGTGCGACGAAGGACATGCATCCGCATCTACGGAGCGACGCCAGTTTTGAATTTAAGGCACGAGGACAACAGGACTTGATCAACAATCGTCAAGCCGGCCGCCGTCGCGGTCGCGGTGGGCAACGCTCGCCAGGTGGTGGCAATCCCGGGCGTGGGCCCGAAAGCGGCAATCGCATCGATAATCGCGCGCGCGGCAACGCGGCGCAGCTGCTGGAAAAATACAAAACGCTGGCGCGCGATGCCCAAATGCAGGGCGACCGCGTCAACACCGAATATTATCTGCAATTTGCCGATCATTATTTCCGCGTTCTCGCCGAAACCCGGTCAAGATTCGAAGAAAACCAGCCCCGCCGCAGCCAGAACGACCAGTTCGAAGACGGTGATGACGAGGATTTCGACGGCAATACCGAAGGCATGGCCGACGACCGGGTCGATCCCTATCAGCCCGACCGGGGCAATGACCGGGGCGGTGATCGCGGGAACGACCGGGGCGACCGCACCAATAATCGCGAAACCACCAACCGCGACGGCGGCAATCGCGATCAGAACAGCCGGGATGGCAACCGCGCCAATGGCCGGGACCAAAATCGCGACCAGCCGCGCGACCAGAACCGTGATCAACCCCGGGATCAACCCAGGGATCAACCCCGTGATTTTGGCAATCGTGACGCCAATGGCAATCGCGGCAATGGCCAGCGCGATGGGGCACCCCGAGACGCTGGACAACGCGATTCTGGACCCCGCGATTCTGGGCCCCGCGATGGGGCTGATCGTCCGGCCCGTCGCTATCAGGCGGATCAGGATGCGCCCACAGCGCCGCCGCCCGAAGCAGCCAATGCGCAGGGAGCAGACGATGCGGATCGCCCCCGGCGCGGCCGCCCGCGTCGCACGCCTGCCGCCAGTGATGCACCGCGCGGCGACGTCGACCGTGATATCGCGATTGATGCCGATCGCCTGCCACCGTCATTAAGCCTGTCGGCGATCGTCAGCGACGATGCCGAACCCGCAGAAGAAAAGCCGCGCCGCCGTCGCAAGGCGGCCACCAGCGAGGCAGCATCTGCCGAATAAGCCGGGTAAAATCGGCGATAGACAAAAAGTGGCGGGCCCTATGGCTCGCCGCTTTTTTGTTGGGGGCACCATTTGATCGGTTGACCAGACCAATGCGGACTCTAGCATCGCCAAAAGCAATCGGGAGAGGCTGGCCATGCGCACGGGAATCTTGGGCGTACTGCTGGTGCTGCCCAGCGCGGCATTGGCGCAGGACGCGGGCGAACGTTCCGCGCAGGGCGATGTCGCCATCACCATCTATAATGGCGATACCGCGCTGGTGCAGGATACGCGTCAGCTGACCCTGCCCGCCGGGGTGTCGCGCCAGGATTTTACCGATGTGTCGACGCAAATCCGGCCACAAACAGTGCGGCTGAGCGCGGCGGGCACGACGATTGTCGAACAGAATTATGATTATGATCTGCTGAGCCCGGCGGCGCTGATGGAAAAGGCAGTCGGGCAAACGATCACACTGCTGCGCACGAACCCGGCCACGGGTGCCGAGACCCGCGAACAGGCAAAGGTGCTCGCGTCGAACGACGGCGTTGTTCTGCAAATCGGCAACCGAATTGAGATTTTGCGCGATGATGGCCTGCCGGTGCGCGTCGTTTTCAGTTCATTGCCGCCCAATTTGCGGGCGCGGCCAACGCTTTCAGTCACGCTCGACACGCAAACAGCCGGAACCCGCCCGGTGACGATCAGCTATCTGACCGGCGGGCTTGGCTGGAATGCCGATTATGTCGCCCTGTTCGATGAGGCGAAATCGACCATCGACGTGCAGGGCTGGGTAACGTTGCGCAACAGCGGGGCCACCCGTTTTGCCAATGC
>JBBSCC010000157.1:0-7234 GCA_038250735.1 Sphingomonadales bacterium
ATGGGGGTGTCGGGCAGCGGCAAATCGAGCTTCACCATCGACACGCTTTATGCCGCCGCCGCGCGCGCGCTGAACGGCGCGCGGATGCTCGCGGGCAAGCATGAGAAGGTGACCGGGCTGCAATATCTCGACAAGGTGATCGACATTGATCAATCCCCCATCGGGCGCACCCCCAGATCAAACCCCGCCACCTATACCGGCGCGTTCACGCAAATCCGCGATTGGTTCGCAGGGCTGCCCGAAAGCCAGGCGCGCGGCTACAAGCCCGGCCGGTTCAGCTTCAACGTCAAGGGCGGCCGGTGTGAGGCATGCCAGGGCGACGGCCTGATCAAGATCGAAATGCACTTCCTGCCCGATGTGTATGTGACGTGCGACGTGTGCCACGGCGCGCGCTATAACCGCGAAACGCTGGAGGTGAAGTTCAAGGGCCTCTCCATCGCCGATGTGCTGGACATGACGGTTGAAGACGCGGTGGAATTCTTCAAGGCGGTGCCGCCGATCCGCGACAAAATGGCGATGCTGGCCGAAGTGGGGCTGGGCTATGTCAAGGTCGGCCAACAGGCGACCACCCTGTCCGGCGGTGAGGCGCAACGGGTGAAACTCGCCAAGGAACTGTCGCGGCGGGCGACCGGGCAGACGCTGTACATATTGGACGAACCCACCACCGGGCTGCATTTCGAAGACGTCCGCAAACTACTGGAAGTGCTCCACGCGCTGGTGGAACAGGGCAACACCGTGGTGGTGATCGAGCATAATCTGGACGTGATCAAAACCGCAGACTGGGTGCTGGACCTGGGGCCGGAAGGCGGCGTGAAGGGCGGGGAGATTGTGGCGGAGGGGACGCCGGAGGTGGTTGCGGGGGTGAAGGGGAGCTTTACGGGGCGATATTTGGCGCCGTTGTTGAAACCGCGCGCGGCAAAGGTGGCTGCGGGGTGAGGTTGACGCTGGCCGCCCTGCCAATCATGATAGCGCAATGAGCACACGCATCGTCATTGATCCTGAAGTCTGCGGCGGGCGGCCAATTGTCGCTGGCACCCGCATGCGCGTCAGCGATGTGCTTGATGCATTGGCGTCGTCGGTCAGCATGGACGAACTGCTCGCCGATTTCCCCTATCTGGTGCGGGAGGATATCATCGCCTGCCTCGCTTACGGGGCACGCGCGGTTGACCATGCGGTGGTGCAAGCCGCCTGATGCGGTTGCTGATCGACGCCCAATTGCCACCGGCATTGTGCGATTGGTTCCGCGAGCGCGGGTACGAAGCCACCCATGTTGCCGAAGAACTTGGCGGGCAGACCCCTGACGGTGATATCGCCCGCCATGTTGAGGCAAGCGCCCTGTTGCTGGTCACCAAAGACGATGATTTTCTGCTGCGACATCCGCCAATCCGTTCGCGCCTGTTGTGGCTGCGCTGCGGCAACATCAGCAATCGCGGTTTGCGGCTGTGGCTTGATGCGCGCTGGCCCGCAATTGAGGAGCGACTGCGAAAGGGCGATGTGGTGATTGAGGTGCGGTAAGGGCGGAGAGATTGTGGCGGAGGGGACTCCGGAGGTGGTTGTGAAGGCGAAGGGGAGCTTTACGGGGCAGTATTTGGCGCCTTTGTTGGGGAGGGAACAGATGAGGGAGCCGCTGGCCGCGAAATAACTAACCGAGAGGGTAGTCCTCGACCCCAAGAACCGGCTTGATCTCTTCCCCGACCTTCTACAAAGATACCGTAAAGGGGTGGGCTGCATGTTCAACATTTTCTCAAAAACCCGCAAATATGACTGTCCGGATGGCCGCCCAGCGATTGTTTATAAGCACCTTAATGATGCTATTCCTCTTGAACTTCGTAACAACGAATCCAAGTCTAATGCTCAAGGAAATGTAGTCGGTGCTGGGGACGGTCAGATATCTATAGAGAATAGATCAACTATTTCTCACATATTGGTTGCAATCGACGCAAGAAATAGCAGCCAAGTCCTGGACTTTCGAAACGCCTATTTGGCTTACATGTCTGACCCCTGCGGAAGTCGGGATCTGCTTGCCCGGACGACGCAGCGGATCATGGACGATAGGGCATTTCTCCACAGACTTCAGATTCAGGCCGACACGTTGATCAAGTTGATGGAAACCACCCCGAACAACTCCCAAGACATAATTGATTTAAGCAAAATCATGATGTCGGCACTAAATCTAACACCTCCTGATGTCGCAGCCCAGGCAATTAGCGATGCAAGAAAGGATGCTAAAAGTATGGTCGGAGAGGGAGGCAATGATGAGTAACGTCATAACATTTGCTAGCTCAAAAGGCGGTTCCGGTAAGACCACATTAACTGCAACAATAGGCTCATTACTCACAGAACTTGGCTACTCCGTTCTTCTAGTTGACTGTGATGAAGCAACAAATGGATTAACTTTACTTTTTATAGATAAAATTAACGATTATCCAGCCGTAAGTGGCACGCCACGTGAGGATTGCTTTGGCGTATTTGACCCATATGATCATGTTGGTCATTATAGCGATGCAGTCGAAGTGTCAGAGAATTTGTATGTCTGCCCAGCTAGTTTTACTTTTGATAAAAAGCCTCAATTTTCAACCGAGAATTTTTCCCAACAGCTGAAGTGTATCGTAGAATATCATAATAAATTCGATTTTATTTTATTAGATGCGCAAGCCGGTGCAGATGATATTTCGTTAGTTGCAATAAGCAAGGCGGTATCGCAGGCTGTAATTATTGTCAGCGAATATGATCCTCTGTCGGCTGCCGGTGTTGAACGCTTAAAAGCAATAGCAGGCGACTCGCTTGGGTTCGATAGGACATGGATTCTTCTTAATAAAATGTTGCCCGAGTTTGTTGAAAAATTTTCTGAATTCCTGTCGGTCAGTCACTATTTGCCGCCGATTCCGTGGACGGCTGACGTAGTAAGGGCGTATGCGAAGCGAGAGCTTGCGCTAAATTTTGTAGGAGGAAATGATTACACGTTAGCGATATTGCAAACAGCTAAATCATTTCCCGTTACAGGGATTCGCGAAAAAATTGAAAAGTGGTCAGAATTGAAAGCTGCATCCTTACGTCAACCTATACTATCGCAGTATGATGACTACGAGCGCCTACTTAACGCTGCAATTCATAGATCTCGGCAGATAAAAGATGTGCAAAGGCGCACCGCACTACTTGCATTTTTATTGCCGACGATGTTGACTGCGGCGGGAGCTTTTTATTATATTTGGCTCCCGGAGCGAGATTCGAAATTGAATACTGAAACAATTCTAGAATGGGTGAGCATATTTACGGCTATTATAATATTCTCCTTAGGTTCGGTAATTTTTTATACGGCGGGCGGCAACGGTCTAAGCCTAATCAATAAGATTTTGAGTTATGTTGGTATATCGCTGGGTGGATTAGATCATGAACTCGAACTTAGTCGTTTAGAGCGGCAAGTTGGACTCTACACAGAAAAATTGCGTGAATTGGAATTTTTGAAAGCAGCAGATATTGACGCATTAATTAGCGATCAATTTATTCGCAGATGAGAAATTTACCCCGCCCAACAAACTTTGAAAGCGATAGCCCCGTGGACGTTAGGTTCAAGTTACGGTGTCATTTCACTAAATGCACTATAGCCGCCGCGGCAAAGCCGCGTCGTCGGTCGCGGCTTTGGGCCGCGCCGGCCGGGCTTGCCCGCGCCTTCGCGCGGCGCTGGATTTAGCGTTCGCTACATCCTAGCGTGCGCGCGCCATGTGCAATGAAGCTGCTCGTCGTATCGCGCTTGGGATCATCCGGGAGGATTGGTCGCAGTTGAAGGTCCCGCTCGTCTTCCCGGAAGGATTGCCCAATCTTCAGGCGGTGGCGTCTGTCCGCATTACTGATCCCGCGCCCATCCTCCTCGCCGCGCGCCGCCTCATGCGCCCATAAATAGGCGTAGGACAGGACGTTAGCCGGTTTCGGTATCGTCCATGAGGTGGTTGAGCGCGATGGATTCGGCGGGGGCTTTGACATTTTTCAGCGCTTCCAGCGTTTCGTCATCAAGGTCTTCCGTGCGGATCACTTGACGGTCGCGCCGCTTCAGCCGCTCATATTCCTTTAACGACAGCATCACGACGCGGGTCGTGCCGTGCCGCGTGATCCCGACCGGGCGCTGCATCGCTTCGTCGGTGTAGAAACCGAAGCGGTTGGCAACGTCCTTGGCGGAAACTTCTAGGATCGGTTCTGGCATGGCGATACTCGGCTGTCTCAGTAAAATAGCTACTTCACCTAATATGGGCAAAATAGGTATCAATGCTGTAAATTTCTACAACTTTCTGCAATCTTCTCATGTTCGCTACGGCAAAGCCGCGTCGCCGGTCGCGGCTTTTGGACGCCAGCCGGGCATCCCCACGCGTTGCGTAGAGCAGCATCAACCTACCCGGTCGCGGCTTGGCATGATGTGGCGTCCCGCTGTGCTGTAACTATCCTGCATGTTGATGGCTATTTGCTTTGGCCCATCGGTAATAACACTTAAGATAAAATTATGTATTTTCCATATTTTATCACCGTGTTATGAATTCGCGCAGGGGGTAACATGCAAAGGAGAGTCGACATGATCGAACTGATGGACCACGAAGTGGCAATCGTTGGCGGCGGTGTTGTACCGGTTTCTTATCTCGCCCCAAACGGCATCACTTATGAAAACATCGTCAAGGTCACCAATCATTACTGGGAAGATGTGGATGGCTCGCGGGAGTATTTCGTCGATGCGGCGGCTTCTTGGGGCATTCCGGCCTATCTTGCCGCGGCGCAACTGAATGCGTTTTTCTCCTCCTACCAGTGACCGTGTTGGCGCGTACTGGCTGCACCGCCGGGCAGTCATTGGCTGGTGAGGCATCGGCTGGTGAGACATCGGCTGGTGATGCATCGGCTGGTGATGCATCGGTTGGCGATTGAACGCGCGAAAGCGAAGGGGGCGGCCATGTCGCCCCCTTTTCGTAACGATCAGCACACCCGCCCGCGGTTCTGGCTTTCGTCGGCGCGCCATCCTAGCGTGTGCGCGCCATGTGCAATGAAGCTGCCCGTCGTATCGCGCTTGGGATCATCCGGGAGGATTGGTCGCAGTTGAAGGTGCCGCTCGTCTTTCCGGAAGGACTGCCCAATCTTCAGGCGGTGGCGTCTATCCGCATTACTGATCCCACGCTCATCATCCGCGCCGCGCGCTCGCCGGATGCGCCCCAGCCCCAAGGCACCCCCGCTGCAGAGGGCGTTATGCGGCGGTGGAGTTGGCCGATGTCCAATGGTCGCCCGCTCTATAATTTCCGCAGTGAGGGCCGCCGCTTTGGCAACAGCGCCATGGGCGGGCGGTGCCTGATCCCGATTGACGGCTTCTATGAATTCACCGCGCCCCCGCCCGGCGCGCCCAAATCCGCGAAGAAGGACAAATGGTGCTTCTCGCTGGCGGGCGGTGCGGATGCGGGCTCATCTGAACCCCCTTTCCCCGCCGAAGATTGTCCCCCCGCGAAGGCGGGGGGCCAGGCTGGGCTCCCGCCTTCGCGGGAGAACAGGGTGCGGGCGGGGGACGCTGTCGATCAAGCCCCAACCAGTAACGCCCCCCAAAACCCACCCCAAAACCCCTTGGGCAGCGCTTTCTTCTGCGTCGCCGGGCTGTGGCATGCCGATCCTGTCGTGGGGGAGGCGTTCACGATGCTCACCACCACGCCCGGCCCCGATGTCGCGCCCTATCACAGCCGCCAGATCGTGCTGATGCCGCGCGCGCACTGGGCGGACTGGATTGGCGGCGCGGTGCCCTCTGCCGATCTCATCACGCCTGCGCCTGCGGGGTCGCTGCGGGTGGCGCCGGTGGTGCGGGGCTAGCGCGCGGGCTGCGCGCCTGCTGCAATCATTCCGCCGCCGTCCAGTCGCCCGGAAATTCGGGCCGGTCGATTGCACCCTTTTGTCAGTCAACCCGTTGTAGATAGGCCATAACATGGAGGCTGACATGAACGACGCAAACTATGACATCCGCACCCTGAACGGGTTGATCGCCACCACATTTGACAGTGTTGATGGGTACCGCACAGCGGCAACCGACGCTGATAATCACCGCTTCGTTGCCATGTTCCGCGCCCGCGCCGCAGAGCGCGAGCAGGTCGTGCAACAGCTCCGCGCCGAGGTAACCCGGTTGGGCGGCACTCCGGAGGAAGACGGCACGATGCTGGCCAGCGCACACCGCGCTTTCCTGAACCTGAAGGCGGCGATCACCGGCAATGATGACGCCGCAATCGTCAGCACGGTTGAGGATGGCGAGGACCATATCAAGGCCAAATATGAAGCGGCGATGGCCGACCGTGATGTCTCTGCCCCGGTGCAGTCGGCAATCCAGGCCGCCTATCAATCCGTGCGTGCCGGGCATGATGAGATGCGCGATCTGAAACACAGCTTGGTCAGCAACTAGAACCTCAGTTTGCCTGAGCTTCTCGGCAGTGCCCGTCGACTCCCCCCGAGTCGGCGGGCATTTGCCTGTTCATGCAACCAACGCGCCGCCCAAACATTTCCCCTTCATCACGAAAGAGGAGAAACTGGATGCGCACGATAATGCTCGGCCTGTTGGCCGCTTCAACCCTGCTCGCGGGCTGCGAGACATATGGCGATACCGGCGGCGATCCGCGGTACAACAGCTATCGCCAATATGATTATAACAATCCTGATCCCCAATATGGCGGCTATTATGCCGACAAATATTACCGCGAAGACAATCGGCGTTACCGTGAACGTCAGCTGGGATCGAACGACCGCGTCTATCGCGGGCAGGACGGGCGCTATTATTGCCGCCGTCCTGATGGCACCACCGGCCTAGTGGTCGGCGCAGCGGTCGGCGGGTTGCTGGGCAATCTGATCGCGCCGGGCGGCTCAAAGGTGCTGGGCACGATTCTGGGTGCTGGCGGCGGTGCGCTGGCCGGTAATGCCATCGACAAGAATGGCCAGCGCAACGACGCGCGCTGCCGCTAGTCGCGATACTGCGCTAAAATTGAGCGAAAAGATCGGGGTCGGCCAGCAATGGCCGGCCCCGATCCGCTTGCGGCGGGGCGACGCTGTGCTATCCGGATGAAAATCGTCGGAGAGTTCAGCCTGATGCGTATCACCCCTGCCACCGCCGCCCTGTTCGCCTCCGTCGCCCTGGTGGCGAGCGCGCCCGCACTGGCCGCCACCAAACAATATGGCGCGCTGGCGATCAACGCATCGGGCAGTCAGATCGCCACGATTGAAGCCGCAGAGGGCGGGC
>JBBSCC010000158.1:0-7209 GCA_038250735.1 Sphingomonadales bacterium
ATCATCTCCGCCGAAAAGGCGAGCACCCCCAGAAACCCCCAGCCAAACGTATGGCAAACCCATAACAGGCACGATAGCGGGATGAATATGGCGGCCCGCAGCTGCAATCTGCCCAGCCGGGCAAGCCGCAACCACAGGCCAAAGGCGTTCAGCGCAAGCGCCATCGACAGCGCAAAATTGACGAAGCCGAAATGGAGCGGGAAGCAATATGCCAGCGGCAGCGCGAATAATGCCGTCGCGGGGATGCGGCCATGCACTTCGCGCGCAATCCACAACAGCCCCGTCACGATGAGCGGCGGGATCGTCAGCACGATCAGTTTGACCGCCAGTTCGAGCCCGAAAATCGGGGCGAGTGGAATGATCAGCAGATCAAGCCCCAAATTGCCGATCAGCGACCAGTTAAAGCGGTACCATTCACCGAGCCAGGGATAGGTGCCCAGGTCGAGCTGCACCCGGTACCGCCCCATATGGCCCGGCAAATCAACAAGCGGCGGAATATCAGGCCAGAGCAGCGGAATCGCTGATACCAGCGCCGCCGCTGCCACGAACCAGCGTGTCTGCCACCAATGAAGCCGTTCGGCTGTGTCCCCTTGCATCCCCCCGCTCTAGTGCGCGGTGGGCGGGGTCGACAACCCGTGTTGCACGGCAAAAATTGTCACTGGAATGTTGCCGTGCCTGATCGGCGTGAGCCAGCCGGGTACATCACCCTGGCCCAGCATCGCGATCAACCGGCGTGGATCATTCCGCAAGGCCGGATCAAGCCCGCCAAATCCGGCCCCAAACCGATCAGGGCACCACACGACATAATCGGCCTGTACGCCATCGGCGATGGTGTGGGCGGTATTGGGATCGCTTAGGAAAAACCGGTACATCGCGGCATTGCCTGCGTTGTTGCGGTGGTAAGGCGCGGCGATCAGCCGGTGTTTGGTGCCCGCAATTGCATAGGCCCCCAGATCAATCGGCGCGATCACGGTGCCGGGGCGCAGCGTGGCCAGCGCGGCGATCACCGCCGGGCTGGTGCAATCGGCAGCCTGCTCGTTGTGCGCCGATGATGGCGCTTCCACTGACGTTGGCGCATGGACCAGTGCCTGCGCCGCGATGGGGTAAAGCATGCCCGCCGATCCAATCCATGCGCCTGCCAGCCAGCCCGGCCCGCGACGGCGCGCAGCGGTGATCACCGCTGCAAGTGCGGGCGCGGCCAATATCGCGCCGCCATAGGCCCCGCGTAACTGCACAAAGCACAAGGCGAGCGCGGTAAGCTGAAAACAGATCGGCACCAACCAGATCAGGCTGCGCCGCCGCCAGGCACAGGCGATGCTGGCCATCAGCCCGATCACCAGCAGCCCTGTATAGCTAACCGCCACCGCTGGCGGTGCGGCGAACAGCGATTGTGCCTCGCCCACATTGTCCAGCCACAGCCGCGCCAACAGCGGATCAACCCCGCCATAGGGTGAGGCACAGGGCCGCACGACCGGAAACAACACCGCGGCACCCGCCAGGGCGACCAGCCCGCTTGTGGCGATCCGGTGGCGTGGGGAGGCCAGCCCTGCGCCGATCAACGCCAGGATTACAGGCGCAAAACTGGCGCCTTGCGCGCCTTGCCAGGCGATGCGGGTAAAGCCGTCGCAGGCGGGATAGGCCCAGCCATCGGGCGCAAACACAATCCGGGCAAAGCCAAGCGCCAATCCCAGCGTCAGCCCAAAACTCATCAATTGCGCGCCGGGTCCGCCGATTGCCCATCGCGCCCAGATGATCATCGCCGCGACCAAAATAAACGGTGCTGTTTCTAGCCCGATCACCAGGCTGGCACAGGCCGCCAGCCCAATCAGCACGCCCGCCAGATGGCCCGCGATACGGCCCGGCTGCATCACCAGCGCACGTACCATCACCAGCATCAGCACGATCTGAAACCCGTGATGGTCAATCCGGCCCGGCATGAACAAGGTGGTCGCGGGATAGCCCACCGCCGCTACGATAATTGCCGTGCGGGCAATGGCGGGGTCAATCGCGCGGGCGATCCGCCCCGTCACCCACAGCGCTGCAACGAACAGCAAAGCGGGCCAGGCAATGACTGCGACAAGCTCGGCACGGGCGCTGCCCAGCGCTGGGTTCAGCTGTGACATGATCGCAGCGGGCACCAGATCGGGCAGCCGTGACCAGTGCATCGCCAGCCCGTCCACACCCAGCCGGTGCTGACTCAAATCCCGGAAATCCTGCCCGGCCAGCCAGTCACGAATTTGCTGCAGGCGCATCACATCATCAGTGTCGGGCAAGTGCAGTTGGCTCAGCATCGCCCAGTCGCGCCACGCCCAGCCGATCGTCAGAATCGCGGCAAGCGCGAACGCCAACGCCGCGTCGCCGATAACCGACCGCCAATATCCCCGCCTTGCCATGCCCCGGTGATAGGGCATCAGCGTTAAGGGGCGCTTAGCGTGCGCGCGGGAATGCGCGCCTTATGGCTGGTCGCGCCGCCCCAGCAGCCGCAGGCGCAGCGCGTTCAGCTTGATAAAGCCCGCCGCGTCGCGCTGATCATAGGCACCCTGATCATCCTCAAAGGTGACAACCTTTTCAGAATAGAGCGAATAGGGCGATTTGCGCCCGATCACATACACGCCGCCCTTGTACAGTTTTAGCCGCACGGTGCCGGTTACCTTGGCCTGGCTATGGTCGATCGCGGCCTGCAGCATCTCGCGCTCGGGGCTGAACCAGAAGCCGTTATAGACCAGTTCGGCATAACGCGGGGAGAGTTCATCCTTCAGATGGGCGGCCCCCCGGTCAAGCGTCAGCTGCTCAATGCCCCGGTGCGCGAGGTGATAGATGGTGCCGCCCGGCGTTTCATACATGCCGCGCGATTTCATCCCCACGAACCGATTCTCGACCAGATCGAGCCGACCGATACCGTGCTCGCGCCCCAGATCGTTCAGCTTCGCCAACAGCGTCGCGGGTGACATTGGTTCGCCATTTATGGCCACGCCGTCACCCTTTTCGAACTCAATTGTGATGATTTCGGGGGTATTTGGCGCGTTTTCGGCGCTATTTGTACGCGAATAGACATATTCTGGCACTTCTTGCCACGGATCTTCCAGCACTTTGCCCTCTGAACTGGTGTGCAGGATATTGGCATCGGTGGAAAACGGTGCCTCGCCGCGCTTGTCCTTGGCGACGGGAATCTGGTGCTGTTCGGCAAACTCGATCAGCCGGGTCCGGCTCGTCAAATCCCATTCGCGCCAGGGCGCAATCACCTTGATGTCGGGGGCCAGCGCGTAATAGCCCAGCTCAAACCGCACCTGATCATTGCCCTTGCCGGTCGCCCCGTGGCTGACGGCATCGGCGTTCAGCATCCGCGCAATTTCAATCTGGCGCTTGGCGATCAAGGGCCGCGCGATGCTGGTGCCGAGCAGATACAACCCTTCATACAGCGCATTGGCGCGCATCATGGGGAACACATAATCGCGCACGAATTCCTCACGCAGATCATCGATGAAGATGTGTTCGGGCTTTACCCCTGCCGCTTCGGCCTTTCGCCGCGCGGGTTCCAGCTCTTCACCCTGGCCCAGATCGGCGGTGAAGGTAACGACTTCGCAGCCATAGGTTTGCTGCAACCACTTCAGGATCACGCTGGTATCCAGCCCGCCCGAATAGGCAAGCACGACGCGGTTGACTTGATCGGTCATTGGGGCAGGCTCCGGGCGGTGATGTTCACAGACGCGCGCTCTATTATCGATGGCGCTGATCAGCAAGGAGGGGTTGATGGCGGAAAACAAAACCAAGCCGACCGAGGCGAGCATTGAGGATTTTCTGGCGCGGGTCGACATCCCCCAGCGCGTGGCCGATGCCCGCGTGCTCATCACGCTGATGACGCAGGTGTCGGGCGAGCCGCCCAAGCTATGGGGCCCATCGATCATCGGCTTTGGTACGCACCATTATGTGTATGAAAGCGGCCGCGAGGGAGACACCCCCCGCATCGCCTTTTCGCCCAGAAAGGCCGAGCTCGTGCTGTACGTGGGCGCCAGCAACCCTGACTTAGCGGCGCTGCTCACCGGGCTGGGCAAGCACAAAACGGGCAAGGGGTGCCTGTACATCAAAAAGCTGAGCGATGTGGATGCAGGCGTGCTGGCGGGGGTGGTGCGAGCGGCTTGGGACCGGCAGGGGTAAGGGTCCGTCCTTGGCCATCAGCAAATGAATGTGTGTTCAGCCCCGCAGCACTCGCTCCGCCTGCCCCATATAATCCCGCGTGATCGGCAGGGCGTGGCGGCCCTTGGCGAATTGCACCTGGTAATTCACCAACCCGCCAAATTTGAACGCGCACAGCGCGCCTGCGAGATAGAATTGCCACATCCGGAAAAAACGCGCGTCGTACAGTGCGGTGATTTCTGCACGGGCGGCGGTCGTTCGATCGTACCAGGCTTGCAGCGTATGGGCGTAATGCAGTCGCAGCACCTCCACATCGGTTACGTGCATGCGCAGGCCTTCGCTGGCGCGGATTATTTCTGACAAGGCGGGGTTATAGCCGCCGGGGAAGATATATTTGACCGTCCACTTATCCGTGACGCCCGGCGCGCCCGCGCGGCCGATGGTGTGGAGCAGCATTACACCCTGCGGCCCCAGCAAATTATAGCATTGGCGGAAAAAGGCCCGGTAATTGGGCGGCCCGACATGTTCGAACATGCCAACCGAAACAATCCGGTCAAAACTGCCCCGCACATCGCGGTAATCCATCAGGGCAAATTTTACCTTATCGGCCACGCCCGCCGCGTCGGCCCGCGCACGCGCCACCTTGATCTGCTCTTCGGACAGCGTGATGCCCAGCACCTCGGCACCGGTCTTTTGATGCAAATACAGCGCCAACCCACCCCAGCCGCAGCCAATATCCAGCACCGTCATCCCCGGCTTGATCGCCAGTTTGGCCGCGATATGCGCCATTTTGTCGGATTGTGCCTGTTCCAGCGTGTGTGCAGGATCGGTGAAGTATGCGCAGCTATATTGCCGATCAGCATCGAGGAAGAGATCGTATAGCCGGTCGTTCAAATCATAATGATGCGCGACATTGCGTTTCGCGCGGCGGGCCATGTTGATGCGGCCCAGCCGGTGCGTGATCGCCTGCAGCGCGCGAACGGGGGCAGCGGCGGCGAGCGCGTTGGCGCCATCTTCCCACATATCATTTGCCGTCAGCAGCGTTACCAGCCCCACCACATCGTCGTTATCGATTGTCAGGCGGCCGTTCATATAGGCCTCACCCGCGCCAAGGCCTGGATCGCGGATAATCGCCCCGGCGACGCCCTTGTCGGTAAAGCGAATGGTGACATTGGGCATCGCAGGATCAGCGTTGCCAAAGTGCTGAACGCCGCCATCAACATTGACAAGCGTCAGCACGCCCCGGCGGACCCGCCGGGACAGAAAAAGATCAATAATCGCCATACTGAAATCGCTAACGATTACGCGCCCGGATTATATCCCGGCATAGCTGTCATAATCGACATTATCTTCCCAATAGCCGCCCTGGCCCTGGCCAAACCCTTCCAGCGACTCGACGGCTTCTACGCCCATCACATATTTCGCCTGTTTATAGCCCAGCAGCCGTTCAGCGCGCAGGCGGATGGGGGCACCGTGGGGAACGGTGATCGGCGCATCATTCATTGCCCAGGCAAGAATCGTCTGCGGGTGGAACGCATCGAACAAGTCTACCGATTCATAGTAATTCTTGCCGTGATACAAATCGGCGCAGTGGAACACGACATACCGCGCATTATCCTTCAACCCGGCGGTTTTCAGGATGTCGCCCAGCATCGGCCCATGCCATTTGCCGATCGCGCTCCACCCTTCGACGCAATCATGGCGGGTGATCTGGGTGCGCGCCGGCATCGTCTTGAGTTGGGCGAGCGAGATATCAAGCGGGCGGTTGACCAGCCCGGTCACCTTCAGCCGCCAATTGGCAAACTTGTCGGCCACCATCGCGGTAAATTCAGGCGTGCCGGGGTTGATCGTGCCATTGGCGCGGAACACCGGCGACATCTGATCCGGCCGGAATTCCTTGGCCAGCGAATTGCGGTTCGACAGCGCCTGTTGCGTCCAGCGGTGGACGTTATCGGCAGAGAACAACACTTTCCGGAAGCTCTCATTCTGGACGATCTTGTCGCAGCCCGACAGCAGCAACCCGGCCCCAGCCGCCGCTCCGCCAACCAAGGCCCGGCGCGAAATCATGGTCGACATCAGTGATTATCCTTTGGAACGCGCCAGTAACCGGTGATCATCGATCGCACTTCGTCAATCGGCCCGGCCAGAATGACCAGCGCCAAATGGACGACGATGAAGCCGATCAACGCCACCATCGCGATAAAGTGAATCGAGCGGGCTGATGAGCGACCGCCAAACAGATCAATCAGCCACGGCCAGGCCGCATCCATGCCCGGCGACATCGCCAGCCCGGTAAAGATGATCGCGGGGATCATGATGAAAATCGCGCTGGCATAGGCGATTTTCTGCAGCACGTTGAACGCGCCCGGATCCTTGGGATCGTGAAAGCGCAGCGCGGCGTGTTCCTTGATATCATACCAAAGATGGGCGGGGGTAAGCTCTGCCGCCTTGATGGCGAGTTGCTTTTGGAAATGCCGGTTGATCAGGCTGGAAATCATGAACCCCAGCAGCGCAAATCCCAGCACCAGCGCGAAAAACAGATGCCAACGACGCGACAGCGCAAGATTATACCCGCCCGGAATCGTCATCCAGCTTGGCCAATGCGGCAGGTGAATCCAGGCAGGATCCGGATTCGCGCCAAACTGCCCCCAATAAAGGTGCGGATGCGCGTTCAAAATGCCCAGCCCGCTGCCGATCATGATGAAAACGGTGATTACGTTCAGCCAATGCCACACCCGAGTCGACAGGTTGTGCTTGTAAATCCATTGCATCGCCGGTTCGCCGGGTGCCGATGCCATCGGTGGCGCGGGCGCTGCGCTGCTGGGCAGCGGCGCCGCATGGGGATCAGTCGTTGTGTCCATATCGCACCCTTCAAAACACTGGTCATCCGCCTTGAAGGCGACATAGCATGTCCCAGCTTACGGTGCAGTATCGCGAATGGAGACAGCTATCATGGACGACGGGACGATAGGGCACCATTTCTACAATCCAGCGCACGGCCACGGCCTGAAGCATGACCCGCTGAACGCGATCATCGCGCCGCGCCCGATTGGCTGGATCAGCACGGTCAGCGCC